>JACNJU010000003.1 GCA_014382375.1 Rhodospirillaceae bacterium | reverse complement strand
TGATGCGCCCGCCATGATCATACTGAGTTTGATCAAGGTGATGCCGTTTTTTCTCTGATTCTCCACCAGATCTTCATATAGAACGACCGTCTGTTCATCATTGTCCTTGTAGTGGTTTTTTTCACGGAGCGCCCAGATCAACGGGGCCTTATCACCACCAAGAGCACTCTTTGCGACCCAGATATCGACATAAACCGCCGTATCATTTCGCACGCGACCATATTGCGGGAAAGTCCATGGGTAACGAAATTCACCCTCGATATCCTTGAATCGCAGATAAACCGACGTAAGGATCGGCAACATCGCACCGGCACCCGTATTGGAAAAATCATCACGGACCATCAACGTCCGCATCTTGCCCCCGGTCATGACAAGATCATCTTGGGGCGGAATGTCTTTTGGCCAGTAGACAATACACGCCAGAAGCGCCAGGAGGATGGCTGACACAGACAGAAAATAATAAGGCCAGACCGGTTTCGGACCAGCCGGTTTAGACCTTGCCGCCGTTCCATAGAGGCTCATTCAACTCTCCGGTTTGTGGGGTTTCCCATCATACGACTGACCCATTATACATGAATTAGGAGGATGGCCCATATGAGAGCATTCATCGACGGAATACCAAAGGCTGAACTGCATCTGCATCTGGAAGGCAGTCTTGAGCCGGAGCTTTTGTTCGCCATCGCCCAGCGCAACAACCTGACCCTGCCCTATGCCTCCGTCGATGACGTGCGCCACGCCTATCAGTTCAGCCGGCTTCAGGATTTCCTGGATATTTATTATCAGGGCATGTCTGTGCTGCTGTATGAGCAGGATTTCTACGATCTCACCTGGGCCTATCTGGAACGGGTCGCGCGGGACAACGTGATTCACGTGGAGGTGTTTTTCGATCCCCAGGGGCACACGGACCGGGGCGTTCCCTTCAAGGTGGTGATCGATGGCATTCACCGGGCCCTTGAGGAGGGTCAAAAAAAACTGGGGATCAGTTACCGTTTGATCATGTGCTTTCTCCGGCATTTGAGCGAAGAAAGCGCGTTTGAGACCCTGGAGGCAGCGATGCCCTACCGTGATCGGCTGTGCGGCATCGGACTGGATTCATCTGAACTCGGGCATCCTCCATCCAGGTTCGAGAGGGTCTTTGCCAAAGCCCGGGCGGCAGGCCTGAAAGCCGTGGCCCATGCCGGCGAGGAAGGGCCGCCAGACTATGTATGGCAAGCCCTTGAACTCTTGAAGGTTGACCGCATCGACCACGGCAATCGGGCCATGGAAGACCCGGCTCTGGTTAACCGTCTGGTCCAAGACGGCATGGCCTTGACAGTCTGCCCCCTATCAAACCTGAAGTTGAAGGTGATTGAGACCATGCAGGCTCACCCCTTGCGGCGCATGTTGGATGCCGGGATCATCGCGACCATTAATTCCGATGACCCGGCCTATTTTGGCGGCTACATGAGCGCCAATTTAATCGCCGTACAGACGGCGCTCAACCTGAACAAAGATGCAGTGATTACCCTGGCGCACAACGGTTTCCGTGGATCATTCCTGTCTGAAACCGAAAAAGCCGCCGCCCTTGCCCGCATCGATGCCTTTGTCGTCGATGCGGGAACCGGTGACTAGCCGGAAAGGTCTAATACAGTCCATGATCGGAGGATAACACCGCAATCCCGGCAATGATCAGGGCTGATCCAGCGAATTGCCGCCAGCCCAGGACTTCGGAAAAGAAAAGCGCCGAGGCGAACAAGGCGAGGAGGATCGAGCCGCTGACAATTATCGGAATGGCGAGGCTGGCCGGCATGGGTTTCAGGCCGCCAACACCGCCGAATAGATAGAGATACGCGATTTCCGCACCGCCAATGCAAATACCGGCCCCGACTGCCCACATAAGCGCCGGCGTGCCGACCGAGAAATTCACCACCCCCCGGTTCCACAGAATAAAAGCAAACACGCTTGACGTTCCCAGCGCCGCAAGTTGCAGGCAGATTGTCGCCAGCACCGTGGTCTGCGCCGTCAAAGGCACCACCGTGCCTGAGGCTTTGACCAATACATTGTAGCCTGCATAGAGCACGGTAGCCGCGACGAGAAGAACCATTGTAGTCACAGTCGCCTCCTGTTTTTTAGCACGGTATTTTAGAACGTTATTAGTCGAAGTCGCACACGACTTGAATCATTGTTTTGCCAAACGCCGTGTGCACAAATCAATCTTGCGTCACTGGACCCCCAGAATAGCTTTTCAACGGAATAGGCCAGAAGCGAACATGGGAATTATAATCAGATCCTGTCATTCAACCACAAATGTTGGTGCAAATGTCGCTGGCGCCAGTGACCCTTCCGTTCCAATTTCATCGACGGATTGTGTATCCACCAGTTTGATCGCTGACCCCAGGTGTTTGATCTCGAGCTTTCCTTCAAGAACGCGGACGGCCTGTTCAATACCGAGACGACCTTGTTTGACGGGAAAATCTGTCGGCGCAGCAACAATTCGACCGCGCTTGAGGCCTCGATAAACAGCATGTGTGAAATAGTCAGCCAGCACCTTTATCTGATCAGTTAGGCCACGGGCGCGAAGAACGCCGACCGCCGCCTCAGCCGTTACGGCGCTACCGACAATATAGTCCACATTCGGCTGTTCCTCTAAG
>JACNJU010000080.1 GCA_014382375.1 Rhodospirillaceae bacterium | reverse complement strand
CGGCTGTCGGCAACAATGCCCAGGCGAACCTGCCATTCCAGCATGGCGCGCTGGCGTTCCTGTTCAACGAAATAGAAGGTGAAGTAGACGGCGGCGATAATTACCCCGACCATGCCCAGGCCAATACCCAGCGCGACCTTGTTCACCCTTCTGGGCGTTTTTTCTTCCGGCCCCGTACTCTTAGCCATAATTCCCTCCCGTTGATGATTTTATGGATTCTTGCGACTCATGTGGCCTTACGCAAGGGGGAATTGAAGATAATACGCCAAACCACTTCTCACATTTGCTTGAGAGACCTCAGGACAGCTTGCCGCAACCCCTATAAAACCCCTATAATCCGTATGTTGTCTATGATTTTGGACTTTAAGTAAATGCGCCTTTTATCCATGGAAAATCTGCCATTTGTTCGCAACTTCCTGACATCGGCATTGCTGGTTTTCGCCTTGATTTTTGCGCACATGTCTCAGGGGCAGGCGGAAGAAGCAACGGCCAGTTTCTTCAATTCCAAGGAAACGGCGTCAACCAATCTGAAGCCGTTCAAAAAATGGAACGAGGCCCTTGACCGCTTTTCCAAGGAAAAGGCCGAAAACGGAAAAGGCGATTGCAAGTCAACCACTCTGAACAAGTGCCATTACGATAACTGGATGAAGTACCTGACCAAGCAAAAGGGCAAAGACAAGATGACGTTGATCAATGAGATCAACTCACGCATGAACCAGGCCAAATACATTAGCGATAACAATAACTGGGGGCAAAATGACTTCTGGGCTACACCGGGAGAATTTATGGCCAAGTTCGGTGATTGCGAGGACTATGCGATCATCAAGTATATGTCCTTGAGGTTGTTAGGCTTTAAGGAAGACGAGGTCCGGGTCGTTGCGGTCAAAGACCTGAATCTGAAAGTTGGCCACGCCATCCTCGTAGCCTTTGTCGACGGCAAGACCTTCGTGCTGGACAACCAGATCAAACAGGTCGTGGAAGCCAAAACAATCCGGCATTACCAGCCGGTATTCTCAATCAGCAATAAAACCTGGTGGCGGCATCGGGTTTAGGTGGCGTTTCCTAGTTGTCCCTGCGGTCGCGACCACTGCGGCGGATGGCCTCACGGCGGTGATCAAAGCGTCGGTCTTCGTTGGTTCGCCTGTCGTCGCTTATACGCTTCTGGGGTTCAAAATCGGCAATGACGTTTTGGCGGCGGGCGATTTCATCGCGTCTGTCACGGCCTGTACGCTTGTCTTCCTCGCGGCGGTCCGAAGGATTTCTACGGTCGCTGTTGTCTCGTTCGATTTTTTGTGAAGCCTGAGTACCCATCAATCATCCCCTGAATACAATTATATTTTCTGTCTTTGATTACTCGAAATCATACAGAAGTATTTTACAGAATCACGAAAATTTATTGGACAGGGTTCTGGCAATAAAAAAAGCACTGGTTGTTTGTCCTGAAAAAGGCTAAATCCCCCCAGCAACACTCATCTTCCAGAGCACATATAAAATCATGAGTTCACTCGACGACCACGTTTCGCGTCGCCGCACCTTCGCGATTATTTCTCACCCGGATGCGGGCAAAACCACGCTGACCGAAAAGCTGTTGTTGTTCGGTGGCGCCATTCAACTTGCCGGGGCCGTAAAAGCACGCGGGGAACAACGCCGGGCGCATTCCGACTGGATGAAGGTAGAGCGTGAGCGGGGCATTTCCGTTGCATCGTCCGTGATGACGTTTGCCTTTGAGCAAAACACTTTCAGTCTGCTCGATACCCCGGGTCACGAAGATTTCAGTGAAGACACCTATCGCACCCTTACCGCCGTTGACAGCGCTGTGATGGTACTGGACGCTGCCAAGGGTATTGAAACCCAGACCCGCAAATTGTTCGAGGTTTGTCGACTGCGCGATATGCCGATCACCACCTTCATAAATAAAATGGACCGCGAATCCCGCGACCCTTTTGATTTGCTGGATGAAGTCGAACAGACTCTGGCGCTGGATGTAACCCCGGCCAGTTGGCCCATTGGCATGGGACGGGATTTTCTTGGTTGTTATGATCTGTTCAATGACCGGCTTGTGTTGATCGGCAAGGGTGCCAAGCAATCGCTTCCTGAAGTTGGCGAAAGGTGCGATGGGCTGGATGATCCAAAGCTTGAAACACTGCTGCCTGCGGCTGCACTTGCGACCTTGCGCGAAGAGGTCGAAATGGCGCGGGGCCTTTGCAAACCTTACGACGAGAAAGCCTACCTTGAGGGGCACCTGACCCCGGTTTATTTTGGCAGCGCCATTAATAATTTCGGCGTGCGCGAGTTGCTGCATGGTGTTTCCCAAATGGCCCCACCGCCACGACCGCAGCCGACGGCGCAGCGTGAAGTCCAGCCAACAGAAAATAAAGTCACCGGTTTTGTCTTTAAAATTCAGGCGAACATGGACCCCAAACATCGGGACCGGATCGCCTTTGTTCGCGTTTGCTCAGGGCATTTCAAGCGGGGAATGAAGCTGAAGCATACCCGCTCGGGCAAGATCAGGAATGTTCACAATCCGGTGCTGTTTCTGGCCCAGGACCGTGAGCTGGCGGAAGAAGCCTGGCCCGGCGATATTATTGGCATTCCCAATCATGGCCAGTTACGCATTGGTGATGGCCTGAGCGAAGGCGA
>JACNJU010000110.1 GCA_014382375.1 Rhodospirillaceae bacterium | reverse complement strand
GACGCTTAAAGATTGCCTTATGATTTCATTAAGAAGCCCTATATTTTGTTAAAGCTCTTTTTTCATAATGAGGTTCGTTTTGGCCCCCCAACCCGCGCTTATTCAATTTGATGAATTCACCATGGACATCGACACTGCCGAACTGCGCTGTGGAACCGAGATCATTCAATTGGAGCCGCAAGTTTTCGATCTTATCCGTTTACTGGCTGAGAATGCCGGGCGGGTTGTGTCACGCGACGAGATTATTCAGGGCGTCTGGGGCGGTCGCATCGTATCTGATGGGTCAATTTCCACACGCATAAATGCAGCACGTAAGGCACTTGGCGATGATGGCAAAAGTCAACGCCTGATCAAAACAGTTCAGCGACGCGGCTTTCGTTTCATGCCTGAAACATATGTACAGGGGAGCGATGAAACGGAGCAAAGTTTGCACAACCCCCGCAGCGGAATTACTGACGCAAAGCTTCCGCTGCCAGATAGACCTTCAATTATCATCATGCCGTTCCAGAACCTTAGCGATGATCCGCAACAAGGTTATCTGGCTGATGGCCTTCGCATTGACATACAAAACGCTCTGGTAAAGGTTTCGGGCGTTTTTCTTATTGCGGCAGGAAGCGCGAATGCCGTTGGCGATCATTCTCCACAAGACGCCACTCGTGAAATGGGTGTCCGCTACGTTCTCGAAGGCAGTGTACGCCGCGTCGGCGATCAAGTTCGCATTTCAACACAACTTACTGATTGCCAGTCCGGTCACATCCTATGGTCTGATCAATATGATCGCACTGCCGAGGATACGTTTCAGTTACTGGACGAAATTACGGCCAAGGTACTAATGGCGATCAACGTAAAACTTGTCACGGGTGAGCCTGCCAGGGTCTGGCACAAAACGCTCGTTGATTTGAAGTCGCTGGAGAATTTTTACAGGGGCATCAATGAGTTTTTCAAGATGAATGGCGAGGCTTTAGCTTATGCCCGTCGCTATTTTGAAAAAGTTACGAAAGTTCATCCTGAATTATCCCTCGGCCCAACATGGGTAGCCCTAACCCATTGGTATGACTTTCAGCGAGGTTGGACAGATAATCCGGACGAGGCAATGAAGTCGGCGAGGGTCTGGGCGGAACGTGCATCGGCGATGGATGATGCGGACGGACAAGCCCATACTGTCCTCAGCCATGTGTACCTTTTAGAGCGCCGCTTCGACGACGCTTTGGCGGCTGGACGGGCGGCAATTGCCAATCGTCCTAATTGCACCCATGCCAATGGTTTCTACGCAAATGTTTTGCACTATTGCGGAGAACACGAGAAGGCTCTTCACCATATCGAGTTGGCAATCCGCTATTCCCCTATCCATCCACCCTTATTCAAGAATATACTCGCTGCCACCTGTCGAAGTATTGGAAACCTCAACGACGCCATAACAGCTGCGGAAGATGCATCTGGCAGGAACGCCAACGATTTGATTTCAAGATTGTTGTTGGCAAGCGTTTACGTAAAGATGAAAAAATTAGACTTGGCAACCAATCAAGCGAATGAAATTAACTTAATCGACCCTGCGTTTTCATTATCCGAGTTCGCCAAAAGGCAACCATATAAAAACGCTGACTTCCTGAATTCCCTGTTATCGGAATTAAAAACGGCTGGCCTGCCAGACTGACAATATTTATGTTCAGCCCATTCTTGTTCGTAGGCCCTTTCCGGGCTCAAAATCGGACTGAACCTTTCCTAATAAGTTAAGCCCATTTACCGCCTGAAAGCACATACTTGCTTTGCTTCGTGACGTGAGTTGGCCCCTACAGCTTGCCCAGGCTGGCGACAAAGCGGGTGTAGATTTCCGTTAGCGCCTTGTTCATGGCGATGACCGCGTCACCGACGGAATCTGACTGGGCACCGACTTCAACCCGGTAGTTGGCAAGGTGGATGATCTCGCCGCTTTGCTCGTCCTGAAGCCCCAATTGCAATTCGGCAATGGCGCTGGGTTTCGGCCCGACGATTTTTTCCAGACGTTTGATCTTGGCGGTCAGGCGATAGTCAGGACGGCTGCGCATTTCGGGCGAGACGATCATCTCGGAAACCCTGGCGGCACGCAGAAAATCAATCATCTGATCACGCAACATGACCACCGGCGGCTCGGTCCAGAAATGGTAATGATATTCCAGCAACTGATGTTCGCTGCCGGCTTCGGAATAAACGATGGGCCGACCGGCGGTCAGGCCATCGGCCAGGAAACGCTCGACCTCGATGGTGCCTTTGAACAAGGTCGCGCCCTTGTTGTTTTCCGGGGCCTGGACCTGCAAGCGGTAATAGTGATCCTTGGGCAGTTCGGGCTGGGCGCAAGCGGCCAGTGTGAGAACCGAAAGCAGGGCCAGACTTTTAAAGATTTTTTTCATCCTGCCAATACCTTTTTAATTGGGTTTCGCTTCATCACGCGGCGGTGTGCCGCCAAGCAACAATCCCGGATTAAGCCTGATCTGACGACTGAATTCGTACATGTTGCGCGAGGTCGCCTCCATGTTCTGATTGAGGGCATCGATATGACGGGCCAATGCGCCGGTAACGTAACGGACATCAATGACGGACGCGTCGATATTGGATTTGTTGTCGGTAACGACGCTGTTGAGATCCTTGATCAGGCTGTCAAGATTGCCCGACAAATCGGTGAAGTTAGCGGCCGCCGTATCCATGTTTTCAATCAGACTTTCGATCTGTTTGCGATTCTTCTCGGTCAGCAGCGTGCTCAACTCCTTGGAGCTCTGATTGATACGAGCGGTAATCTGTTTAATGTCATCGGCTATTCTGGGGATGCGGGTGCCTAAATCCCCGGTCAGATCGACCAGATCCGATACCAGAATGCTGCCATCGCCGGCCAGAATTTCCCCGAAGTTGTCTGAGGTTTTGGTGATCGATTCAAGCAGCGGATTGAGGTTATTGAGCAGCGGCCGAATATCCTTTTCAGCGAGCATGCTGATTTGATCGGCGACGGATGAAACGACGGCGAAAACATTGGCCGCTTCCTCACCGACAACCTGGGATGACGGTTCCAGCACCTTCTCGCTACTGCCGGCGTTCAGACTCAGGGTGATGGCCGAAAGCAAGCCGGGGGCGGCAATTTTGGCGACGCTGTCTTCGGGAATGCGCCAGCCTTCAACGACGGAAAAGTCAACGCGGAAGCTCATTTTCGAGCCTTCGGCGACCGGGGTGACTTCCTCGACCTGGCCAATGGGAAAGCCTTCATACAGGACCTGGGTGCCAAACTTGACGCCGGTGACATTACGGTAAACGGCGAAATAATTATCGGTCGCGCCGGTTCGCCCGGTCAACATGGCGATCGAGAAAATCAGCCCAAAAACCATTGCCAGAACGAAGCTGCCGACGATCACATAATTCAGTTTGTTATTTCTCATAAAGTCGCGTCTCCCCCTGTTTCTTCTTCTCCGGTAAGTCGACGCAGATACTCGTCCGGATCAATGATTTCATCTTCGGGACGGCGGTTGAGAAGATTTTGAATGCGCTCGCTCTTATTGTTGCGCAGTTCGTCGACCGTACCAATAAAAAGAATGCGACCGCGATCAAGCACCGTCACCCTGTCGGCAATTTTAAAAACGCTTTCCAGTTCATGGGTGACCACGACGACGGTCATTTGCAAGGCGTCGCGAAGCTTCAGGATCAGATCGTCAAGGGCCGAGGCAACAACCGGGTCCAGCCCTGCCGAAGGTTCGTCACAAAACAGCAGCTTTGGATCCATGATGACAGCGCGGGCAAAGGCGGCGCGCTTGATCATGCCGCCAGACAGTTCGGCCGGCATCAGGTCTTCAAAGCCAGCCAGATCGACGACTTCCAGCTTCATACGGGCCATGATTTCCATGGTCATCATGTCAAGTTTGGCATGTTCGAAAAGCGGCAGCATGATGTTCTCGCCAACCGTCATCGAACTGAACAGGGCGCCACCCTGAAAGGCGACGCCAATCTTCTTGCGCAGGTCAAACATCTGCTGCTGGGTGGCCGAGCCAATATCCTGACCGAGCAAGCGGATCGTCCCCGATGTCTGCTTTTCAAGGGCCATCAGGAATCTGAGTAAGGTGCTTTTACCCGAACCACTGCCACCCATGATGACCATGATTTCGCCTTCGGCGACGTTCATGGAAACGCCGTCGAGAATCTTCCGGGTCCCATAATGGGTGACCAGGTCTTCAACTTCGATAACGGTGTTGGGTTCTGTGTTCATCGTTTACCTCGTCGCCATGAAAGCGAACAGCATATCGGTAATGATGATTGCCGATATGGCCTGAACAACCGCCCGCGTCGTCACCTTGCCGACGCCTTCCGCACCGCCGGTGACCGAGGCCCCGTTGATCACGCCAATAAGGGCAATCAGCACGGCAAACAGGACGCTTTTGCCAACCCCGTGCATAACATCGCCGACGGCAAGAATATCAATCACCTGATCAAAATAGGCGGCCAGGGAAATGCCCAGGTCCGCATTGATATAAAGCCCGGCGCACAACATGCCGACGATCATGTTGAGGATGGTCAACGCCGGCACCATAACGATCATGCCCAGCAGGGCGGGGACGACCAGAAAGCGCACCGGGTTGATACCCATCACTTTCAGGGCGTCAATTTCCTGGGATATTTTCATCGTCCCAAGCCTGGCCGCCAAGGCGGAACCGGAGCGGCCAGCGACCAGGATACCGGTGATCAGCGGTGCGAATTCACGGACCACAGAAAAGGCGACACCGTAGGTCACCTGTGATTCGGCCCCGAAGATGCGCAACATGTAAATGCTCTGCATGGCCATCATGGCACCGATGGTTCCGGCCATCATGGTGATCAGGGGGATTGCCTTGATACCGATTTCCATCATCTGCATAACCACAGCGCCGAAACGCACCGGCTGTTTAAGGCGCGGACCGATAAACAGCCAGTAGATGCTTTCAAGCAACAAAAAGCCGCCGTTACCAATTTCCTCGACGCCGGCAACGGTCTGACGACCGATTCTCTCGGTATACCCAAGTGCTCCTTCTTTGGTGCTCTTCAAGCTCATAATCTAAAGACTAGCCAGCCCTTCATCAATTGTACCGCAGATCGTAAAGACCTTGTCCAGGCGGGCCAGTTCAAGCACCCTGAGCGCCGCCTCGCTAACCGACACCAGCAACAAACTACCACCAGCCTTTCGGGCCGTTTGCAGGGATTCAACCAGCGAGGCAATGCCCGAACTATCGATATAATTGACCTTTGATAAATCAACCAGCACCGGCATTTTTCGGGCCACGCATTCGAGCAGAATTTTTCGGGCATCAGGTGAGGATTGTAAATCCACATCGCCTGAAAAACCGACAATAAGGGCGCCATCTTGTTCGGTTATTTCATGTTCCATGTTGGTTACCCAATTCGTTACTCAATTCGTTTCACCATTCTCAGTATATTTCCATCGTCTTCCGGCGGAGTCAAAAAATCAACTTCATCCATGATTTCACGAATGAAATGGGTTCCCAGGCCGCCCGGCCTTATATCATCGAGCTCGCGGGGTTTGACCCTGTCAACGTCCACCGGATCGGCAAAATCCCTGAGGGACAGGACAATGCTATCGCCATCGCGGCTGATATCAAGAATGATTTTACCATCGGGTGAGCCCTTATAGGCATGACGAATAACATTCTGACATGCCTCATCAACGGCAATGACGATGTCGCGGGCGACAGTTTCAGAACATCCGCACATCTTCGCCGTATCAAAGACGGCGCTGCGCACCAGTTTCAGGCGGTCAGGCTGGGACGGGAAATTGACATGGAATATATTTTCAGTTGCCATTGTTTCCCTATCGTCCGTCTGTTCAGGCCGTTCGGCTTTATTAAGGCCATCATCAATGGCCAGCAGGGTCAGATCATCACGCAAGGCGACATTTTTCCTGTGAATGCAGTCAATCACTGTCTGCAACCGGGCCATGACCGGGTCGGCTGCCTTATCAACGAGAATTTTCATCAGGCCTTCGGACTCAAGCTCGCTGCCATCTTCCAGATATCCTTCGGTGACGCCATCGGTAAAGATGTACAGGGTTCCGCCATCCAGATTGAATTCGATTTCCGGAATTCCGTCATCGCCCGTCAACAACGGTGAAATTCCCAGCGGCGGCGCTTCCGCCGGAATGGCTTTAAAGGATCCATCACCGGCATAAAACAGGGGCGGTTCATGGCCGGCGTTGGCCAGTCTGACGATACCGGTTTTCGGATCATAGATTCCACCAGCCATGGTGACAAACATGCCGCGGGTCACGGTCTCGCAGATTTCGTCATTGATCATCGATAGCAAGCGCCCCGGCTGATGAATGGTTTTACCAAGGCAACGGAACAGGCTGGCCGTCTTGGCCATCAGCAATGCGGCGTTCATGCCCTTGCCCGACACGTCGCCCAGGTTGAAGCAGATACGCCCGTCATCGAGCGGAAAAAAATCATAAAAATCACCCGAAACAGTCCGCGCAGGACAGTTAACCCCGTGTATGGGAAAACTGTCATCGCCCGCATCGGGAAGCAGTCCGCGCTGAATTTCCGCCGCCAGTTCAAGTTCCCGGCGTACCCTTTCCTGCTCGACCAGGGCTTCGGCCATGCGGGCATTCTTGGTCGCCAGCGCCGCCGATGAACTCAGCGAACGCAGCAGGTGCAAATCATGTTCGTCAAACAGGCCGTCACCGGTGCGTTTATTGACCAGTTCAATGGCCCCTATACGCTCTTCCTTGACGCTCATCGGGGCGCACAAAATGGAACGGGTGGTATAGCCGGTTTGGGCGTCTACTGAATTTTGAAAATTGGGATCGGTAGAAACATCACGGACAATTTCCCCGACATCAAGCTGAACACAGCGCCCGACGATGCCTTCGTCGCTGTTCAGGGTCAGACCGGTGATTTCCGTTTCCCCGACACACGCCGTGCAGGTCAGTTTTTCGCCTTTTTCATCCAGCAGGAAAAGTGCGCCACCTTCGGCACCAACATAATCGGTGATCCGCGCCAACCCCTGGCGCAGGGTTTCGTCAATATCGAGCGAGGTGGCAAAGTCTTGCCCCATGGTAGAAAGCAATTCCAGATGGCCGGAAATTCTTTCTTCATAGGTACCGATAGCGCTCGACTGGACTGTCGTTTTTTCCATGGCGCTACTATGCATTTATTTGTCTTGGCGGGCAAACGATTGAAAGAAAGGGCTTATTTATACTATGGCGGGCCTTATTCCCGCAGCCGCACCTTGACATATGATCCCGGCGCGTCTTCCAGTGGCTTCAACTTTCCGCCGCCTGGTTTCCTCGCTGCAACATCTTTGGTCCCGCCATGTCTTTTCACCCACTTATCCCAATCAGGCCACCAGGAGCCTTCCTGACGCTTTGCTCCCTCAAGCCAGGCGTCAGGATTCTTTGGTGTCTTGGTGTTGGTCCAGAAACAATACTTTTCCTTTACCGGCGGATTGACAACCCCGGCGATATGACCGGAGGCCGACAAGACAAAGCGTTTGGGCCCACTGTACAAACCGGTAGCGCTATATGTGGACTTCCACGGTGCGATATGGTCGTCACGGGTCGACAGGATATATGTCGGGGTTTTTATTTTACCCAGATCAATTGGCACTCCGGCCAATGAAATGGCGCCGGGTTCAACCAGTTTGTTTTCCAGATACATGGTGCGTAAGTAAAAGCTGTGCATCATCACCGGCATACGGGTTGAATCCGAATTCCAGTAAAGCAGGTCAAACGGCAGAGGTCTGCGTCCCATCAGGTAATTGTTGACGATGAACGACCAGATCAGGTCGTTATCGCGCATCATGTTAAACACCGTCGACATGTGAGAGCCTTCAAGATAGCCCTTTTTGTTCATGTGTTCTTCCACCATGGCAATTTGCTCGTCATCAATGAATACGCCCAATTCACCGGGATCAGAAAAATCAACCATGGTGGTCAGGAAGGTCGCAGATTTGATCCGGTTGTCTTTCTTTGCCGCCATATAAGCAAGGGTGCAGGCGGTCAATGTGCCGCCGATGCAGTATCCGACAATGTTGGCCTTTTTCTCGCCCGTCGCCGTTTGCATGGCGTCCAGAGCGGCGAGTGGGCCTTCGAGCATGTAATCGTCAAAGGATTTATCGGCCAGTTTGCCATCAGGGTTTACCCAGGAAATAACAAAAACAGTGTTACCCTGATCAACCGCCCATTTGATAAACGAGTTTTTCGGCTGCAAATCGAGGACATAAAATTTGTTGATCCAGGGTGGCACAATCAGCAACGGGGTTGCGCGAACCTTCTTTGTCGTCGGCTCGTACTGAATGAGTTGCATCAGTTCATTTTCAAAAATCACCTTGCCCGGTGAAGTCGCTACATTTTCACCCAGGGTAAAGGCTTCTTCATCGGTCATGGAAATACGCAGCTTGCCCTTGCCTTTTTCCAGATCACCGAGCAGGTTTTCCATGCCATCCAGCAAGTTTTCGCCGCCACTTTCAGCTGTCTTGCGAAGCACCACAGGGTTTGTGGCGACAAAGTTGCTGGGCGACAGGGCATCGACCCACTGGCGGGTATAAAAGCGGACCTTTTCAGCAGTTTTGGGATCAAGGCCCTCAACGTCGCCGACGGTTTGCTGCATCCAGTCGGACGTCAACAAATAAGACTGCTTGATAAAAGCGAAAACCAGCTGGTCTTTCCGGGAATTTTCAGGAACCCGCCGGTCGCCACTTTCTGGCTCGACGACAGGCTCAGCTTCTTCCCCGCTCATGCGTTTCGCCGTTGTCTGCCATAATTCGGCGTAGCTGTTCCACAATTTAGCCTGGGTTTCTGCCAGCTTTTGAGGATCGGCCATTAACTGTTGGGCCATCTCCATAAAAGCCTTGGAGACAACGACCGGGTCAGGCACCTGAAAACCATCACTTTTTTCTTGTTGTTTGATGAATGATTCGGCGATGCGCTGTCCGCGTTCGGCAAAATCCTGCATGGCCCGTGACAGTTTCTCAGGGTCTACGGACGGCAGTTCCTTCTCGACTTTGGTATCCATAATTTTCCGTATACTTCGACATGCTCCTGCACGGGATCATATCGCGCCTTTACCCTAATACCAAACACCAACATGGGGCGGAAAACAGGCCCAATGCGAGCTTCGGATTCTTTTATTTTTCACATCCACAGCAACAACCTCGCCTGGTTAATGAAAAAAAATAAATATTTTTTTGATAAACAATAGAAATAACCCAATAAACTATAGAAACAAAAAGGCAAACTTGATCCTTAAAAGAGAATACCTCGTAACTGCAGATCATTACCCATAAATATTAGTAAAATCGTTGATGTTCAGTTAAGTAGACTGATTTTTAGAATAACTCGCTCTATTATATTAAGTTTTTCTTATATATAGTGGGCTTTATTACCGGGTGAATGACGCTCTCCCACCCAATAGGGTGAATTCATAGAACGTTTGACGATATATGAATGAGTCACTACAAACGGGTATATCGTAACTGAGAAACCATTGCTGAGTGGTTGGTTACTGCACACTGAGTATTTGTCGTTTCAGGTAAGTGTTTTCGTTTCAAAGGGGAAGACCAAAACTATGTCCACCGAAGCAACTCATCAAATTCATGACATAACGCACGAGCATCACATACACGAGCATCACTGGGAAACCAGTTGGGCGCCGCTGGTGCTGGTAGCAGGAATATTCTTTTTGGTTCCAATCGGCTTTTCGGGACATTTTGTATACGAAAACCAACTGATGACCATCATTGGCGCTGGCCTTGGTGTTCCATTGATCCTGGCCGGTGTCGCCAAATGGGTCGAGGAAGGAATGAGCCACAAGAATCTCGTTGAAGGGGTTTCCATTGTCGGCCTTCCTATCTTTATCGTTTCTGAAATTTTCATCTTCCTTGGGCTGTTCGCCAGTTACTGGACGATGCGTTTGTCTGCAGGCATCAATTGGCCACCTGAAGGAACGCCGGAAATCAGCACCACGATCCCGCTGATTATGACCGTCATCCTGGTTTCTTCCAGTTTCACCATGCACAATGCGGAAGTGAAGCTGGATGATGGCGATAACAGCGGCTTTAACAAGTGGCTGATTATTACCATTTTGCTTGGCTGCGTTTTCCTGGGTTTCACCGTTTTTGAGTACAACCACCTGATCCATGCAGGCTTTGTACCCGGCACCAACTCGTACAGCTCGGCGTTCTTCTCAATCACCGGCTTCCATGCGTCACATGTGTTTATTGGCTTAGGTCTGTTTGTCGCCGTCTTGATACCGGCGCTTAAAGGAAAAACGAACGATTCCTTCGTCGCCTGTGCCTCGGTTTACTGGCACTTTGTTGACGTTGTCTGGTTCTTCGTCGTTTCCCAGATTTACTTCTGGTAAGACGGAAAACCGGTAGGATTGGAACCATGCTGAAGGTTCGCACCTTAATTACAGGTATGCTTTTGTGCTCCACCTTTGCCATTTCTACGGCAAGGGCGCAGTACAACCGCGTGCCTGAATCCTACATTGATCCAAGCACCTTCCAGATCGACGAACAAAAAGTTCTCGGCGTCAAAGTTGATAAAAACCTCGCCTTGATCGACGAAAGCGGCCAGCCGTTTACGTTAGGCGAAAAACTTGGCAAACCCCTGATTTTGGTGCTTTCGTATTACACTTGTGATGGCAGCTGTTCGGTTATCAACGCCGATCTTCGTGATCGGCTTGAAGGTGTCACAGACCTCAAAATGGGCAAAGACTTTGAGGTTCTGACCATTTCCTTCGACAAGCAGGATAATTTGGAGAAACTGGGTGTCTTCAAAAAACATCTGGAAGATACAGAGAAGCTTGGAAAAGGATGGTCCTTCGCTACCTTTAAAGATTCTGAGCAAATCAAGCCCTTCGCCGACAGACTGGGCTTCAATTACTTCTGGTCACCAACGGATCGGACGTTTTTTCATCCAGGCGCATTCCTTTTCCTGTCGGCCGAAGGAAGGTTAATCCGGGTTTTGTATTCACAGACAGTGGAATCCAAAGATGTTGAACTGGCTGTGTTCGATGCCAAGCAAGGCAAGTTCAGGCCCAACGAGATCATCAATTTTGCAACAAGCCTTTGCTATAGCTACAACTATAAAGAAGGTCGTTATACGTACAACATTCCATTATTTGTCGCCGTGGGCTCGTTAACATTCGGGGTTACAGCGTTTTCCGGTTCGGTTTTCGTTTTCCGACGCCGGCGTAAAGAGAGGGAGAAGAAACTTGAAACTTAAGCGATTTTTTTCAGTGCTTAACGGTGCGGCAATGGCCTTGCTGTTTGCAACACCGGCATTCGCCGCAGCCGGGGATACCCCTGACACGCGGGCCGATTGGGACGAACTTTGGCATGAGGTTTTGGTAGATATTACCGTTATCGGCGTCATTTTTATTGTCGCCGCTATCTACATGCTGATCCGCTTCAAGGCGACCAACCCCGAACAGGTTGGTACTGCCACGCGTTTAACGACGGCCAATGCCATCGG
Organism: Rhodospirillaceae bacterium; assembly: GCA_014382375.1. Taxonomy (GTDB): domain Bacteria; phylum Pseudomonadota; class Alphaproteobacteria; order Rhodospirillales; family JABHCV01; genus JACNJU01. The sequence continues at coordinate 40,618 of JACNJU010000110.1, read as the reverse complement.
TTGGGCCTTGATCCCTGCAGCCATCTTCATGGCTGATGACTTCTATCTGGCCGCTAAGGGCTGGACGGTCTGGGATCATCAACGCACCGTTCCCGAGAACGCCATGGAAGTCAAAGTTACCGGCTATCAGTGGTACTGGGAGTTTGAGTATGAAGACGGCACAACCACTGACGAGTTGAAAGTTCCCGTCGGCACCCCGGTTGTTCTGCGAATGACCTCAGACGACGTCATTCATTCCTTCGGTTTGCCCTACTACCGCTTGACAGAAGATGTCATGCCGGGGCGGATTACCTACATTTGGTTTAATCCCATCGAAGAGGTTGAAACCCTCGTCACATGCCGTGAATTCTGCGGTAACTCGCACTCGGAAATGTTTACCGCAGTCGAGGCAATTGCCCCCGCTGAATTTGAAAAATGGCTAGCCGAACAAGGCTGAGGCCCAGGCGCCAAGGAGTAAATTTGATATGAGTACAGCAACAACAACCCACGATCAGGAAGCTTTTAACCTGAAAGAGTGGATTTTCACCACCGATCACAAGCGTATCGGTGTCATGTATCTGATCGGCTCAATGGCAGCCTTCGCGGTTGCCGGCATGATGGCCCTGATGATGCGTCTGGAACAAGCCAATATCGGTGCCCAGTTCATTGAAACAGGCACCGATTACAACGAATGGCTCTACTTCCACGGAGCAGCCATGATCCTGGCTTTCCTGATTCCGGGCCTGACCGGTTTCGCGGCCAACTATTTCCTGCCCTTGATGATTGGCGCCGCCGATGTGGCGTTTCCGCGCATCAATGCTTTCAGTATCTGGCTGTTCTATTTCGCCATTGTCCTGGCATTGCTCAGCGTTGTCGTTCCCGACACGCCGGACATCATGTGGACGGGTTATCCACCCTATGCGGTGACCACAGAAGGGAACACGTCGTTCTATGTGTTTACGGTTCACTTACTCGGCTTCTCGTCGATCCTGGGCGCTGTCAACTTCCTGGTCACAGTGATTTACATGCGTGCCCCGGGCATGGGCTGGAACCAGCTCAACATCTTCGTCTGGACCACCCTGGCGGCATTTGTCCTGCAGTTGGTGTTCATTCCGGTGCTTGCCGCTGCGGTGACCTTGCTGTTGTTTGATAAGTATCTTGGTACCCACTTCTTCGACCCGGCAGCGGGCGGTGATGTGCTTTTGTATCAGAACCTGTTCTGGTTCTACTCACACCCGGCGGTTTACGTTATCTTCCTACCGGCAGTGGGGATCCTGTTTGAAATCATCGCCACCATGGCCAAAAACCAGATCTTTAACTACAAAGTCTGCGTGTATGGCGGTATTGGCGGTGTTGTTGCCATTGGCGGTGAAGTGTGGATCCATCACCTGTATGTCACCGGCATGCCGGACTGGCTGCGCATCGGCATGATGATTTCGACCCTGCTGATCTCGGTTCCGGTTGGTCTTATCGTGATGTCACTGTGGGGGACTTTGTGGAGAGCCGCTATCTCATACAACGTCGCCATGATGTACTCTGTCGCCATGTTGTACCTGATCATGGTTGGTGGTCTTACCGGCATTCCGCTGGCCATGACATCGCTGACGGTTCACCTGTCGGAAACCTCGTTCATTCATGCCCACTTCCACTTCATTATGGGCCTGTTCTCGACGTACGCGGTGTTTGCCGCCGTCTATTACTGGTTCCCGAAGATGACCGGACGTATGGCCGACAACGGCTGGGCACGGATTTCTTTCTGGCTCAACTTCATCGGCATCAACGTCACTTTCTGGCCCCTGTTTATCATCGGCCCACAAGGGATGCCGCGGCGCTACTGGAACTATGAAATGTTCCCGCAGTTCGAGGCTTATCACGAAGTCGCCACCGTTGGCGCTTTCCTGACGGCCGCTGGTGTTGCCATCATGATCATCAACTGGATCACGAGCGCAATTTCCGGACCAAAAGCACCGGCCAACCCGTGGAATTCCAGATCTTTGGAATGGACCCACGCGCCGAACCCTCCGGGGCCGGGCAACTTCCCCGAGGCTGTTACGGTGGCCGATGACTGGACTCCTTACGACTACAACAAGTAGGGTTCCTTTTAGAAAACGTGAAGGCGGGAAACGTAAATCGATTCCCGCCTTTTCTTTTGCCCGGACCCCACCTATATTCCCTTCACGATTATCCTGATTGACGAAACGCCGGAACCCCATCCATGACCGACAATCAAAAGCCTAAATCGAAAAAGTGGCTCGTCTTCGCCATCCTGCTGGCGACTGCCGTTCTTATGTATGCCTCGATCATGTACAAGATCATCAATTTCGGTCCTTGAGAGACATGATCGCGATCACCACTTTCCCCCATATCCTGGCCGGGTTGAATACGGCGACCGTCGCCTTGCTGCTTGCCGGATTTTATTTTATTCGTACCGGTCAGCGCTCCCGACACATGGCGGTGATGAAGCTCGCTCTCTGCGCCGCCGTCATATTCCTTATTGTTTATGTCTACTACCACGCCAATTCGGGACTGGCGAAATTCGGTGGCGAGGGGATTATTCGGAAGATTTATTTCAGCATTCTGATCGCCCATGTGTTGGGCGCGATTGCGCTGACCCCGACAGTTCCCTTGCTGGCCTATCGCGCCTTTAAGGGGCGATTTGACGCCCACAAACGCCTTGCCCGCTGGATATTGCCCTTATGGCTTTATGTGTCGATATCAGGCGTTGTTGTTTATGTAATGGCCATTCACATTTATCCCTTTAACGGTTAGCAAACATGACATCTGATATCCCCACAGCAGAAGCCGGTTTCCTGGATACAATAAGCACCAACCGCAGCCCCGCCCTGAACGCCGAATTACGCGGCTGGGCCGGATTGGCAATGCTGTCTTTGGCCATGGCCGGGATCTTCGCCCTGTTGCTCGCGTTCTCGCGCATCCCCGGCATTCAGGATATTGTGCCCCTGCCGCTGGATTTCTTCGACCGCGGACTGGTCATCCATGTGGTGTTTTCCTTTGTTGTCTGGTTCCAGGCCGTTTTTGGTTGTCTGTTAAACGTCTCTACAGCCAGACTGGCTGATGGTGAGCCACGCCTTCAGGGGCTCGGCAAACTGGCCCTGCTTGGCGCTTACGCCAGTTGCGTCCTGTTGTTTGTTCCGGCCTTCATGGAGAACGGCGAGGCGACCCTTAACAACTATATTCCCGCCATTACCGACCCGGTCTATTACGCTGGTCTGGCGTTTTTGGGGGCGGCCCTTGGCCTGATGGTTCTCAGGCTCCTGATCAATATCGCAGGTAGCCAGGATCGCTGGAAAGAACCCCTGCCCTTTGGCACCCTGAGCACAGCATTGATATTCGGTGTTGCCCTGTTGTGCTTTGCCATTTCCTGGGCATCCCTGGCCAAAGAATCGCTTTCCTATGAATTTAACGAGAGCCTGTTTTGGGGTGGTGGCCATGTGTTGCAATTCGCCAATACGGCAATGCTGATTACAGCGCTATTCGTTCTCGCCCGCCTGACCCTGAAAGACATTGTCCTGAAGGATAATCAACTGACCCTGACAGCAATGGCAATGCTTGTGTTGTACAGCGGTATGGGCATTTCAATCACCTTGAAATATGCCCCGGTGCATGAAAAATACTGGACCATGTTCACCAAATTCCAATACGGCCTGGTGTTACCTGCTCTGCTGGTCGGCATTCCCATGCTGGTCGATATTTTACAACAACGTAAAACCGGCAAGGGCCTTCAAATGCGCAACCCTGCCTTCCTGTGCCTGATGCTGTCACCGATTGTCTTCGCTGTTGGCGGCATCCTTGGTTTGTTCGTCGATGGTGGTGACACCCGCACCCCGGCCCATTATCACGGCATTATCGCGGGCATCAATTTGAGCTTTATGGGCCTGTTCTACGGCTTCTTCCTGCCCCTGTTGGATCGCGAACTGATACCCGGTAAAGCGCTTTATGCACAAATTTACATGTTTGGCGGCGGCCAGCTGCTTGCCAGTGTCGGGCTGTTCCTCGCCGGAGGTTACGGCACCCCGCGTAAAACCGCTGGCGGAGCCCAGGGACTGGAGGCAATCGGCGCAAAACTCGGCATGTATATGAACGGCATCGGTGCCCTGATCGCCGTTATCGGTGGCATCATGTTCATCTGGATGGTCTCAAAAGCATTGCTGGGAGCGCCACGAACAAGCACTGAGTAAATCCAGAGTTTCCTTGTTCCATCCCCTTTGAACGTTCACTATAAAGATTGTTAAGGCTCTATTTGATAACACTCAAAGGTGTCCATGGATGGATTACCAGCAACTTTTTCTACTCGTTCTACTGGGGTGCGTGCTTGTTCTCTTTATCTGGGGGCGCTGGCGCTACGATGTCATCGCCTTTGGCGCGTTATTGGCGGTGACGATTGCCGGAATTATTGAGCCGGGAAAGGCATTTTCGGGTTTTGGACATCCGGCAACAGTAACGGTAGCCATGGTTTTGATCGTTGGCCGCGGTTTGCATAATTCCGGCGCCGTCGACCTGATCGCCCGCCACCTATTGCCGCCCCTGCAATCACCGACCCGTCACATCGGTCTGCTATCAACTGTAGCCGGGGCACTGTCGGCCGTCATGAATAATGTCGGTGCCCTGGCGCTACTGATGCCGGCAGCCCTGCAATCGGCGGAAAAAGCAAAAAGAACGGCGTCCCATATCCTGATGCCGCTTTCCTTTGGTTCTATCCTGGGTGGACTGGTGACCCTTATCGGGACACCGCCAAACATCATTATCGCAGCGTATCGAGAGGAATTAACCGGTACACCCTTCGCCATGTTCGATTTTTCACCTGTTGGCGGCGCCATCGCCCTAAGCGGTATCCTTTTCATCGCAATTATTGGATGGCGGCTGATCCCGGTCAGCAAAAAGGGTGGACTGTCACCGATGGAGCTTTTTGATATCGAAACCTACGTCACCGAAACCAAGGTTGACAAGAAGAGCAAAACAGTTGGCAAGACGCTTGCTGAACTGGACATCGCGGCCCAAGAGCACGATGCCGAAATTCTTGCCGTTATTCGCCGTGGTCAGCGACTTGGCGGTCGCCGAACCGTGGTCAAAACGGGTGATTTTCTGGTTATTGAGATCGGTCCGGAAAAACTTGGTGGGTTTCTGGTAGCCCTGCAATTACCCCCCGCCGGTTCTCGTAAAAGCAAAAAATCCCGCTTTTTCCAATCCGCCGACATGGCCTTGAACGAAGCGCTGGTGGCCCCTGGATCCCGGATCATCGGGCTGACCGGAGAAGCATTGCGCTTGCCTCGCCGCTTCGCTGTCAATCTTCTTGGCGTGGCCAGACAAGGGCGCCCCTTCCGGGAGCGACTGCGCTCCTTCAAGTTCAAGGTCGGTGACGTGCTGCTGCTTGAAGGTGATTCAGATCGCCTTGCTGAAGTCATTGTCTCGCTGGGTTGCATGCCCCTGGCCGGTCGTGGATTGCAACCGCCGCGCCATCATCTGGCGTGGCTGTCGATCAGCTTGTTCGCAACGGCCATAGCGCTTGCAACCTTTGGACTTGTCGCGTTGCCTTTGGCGCTGGCACTGGCAGCGAGCCTGATGGTGGTCCTCAATATCGTCCCGCCACGCGACATCTATGACAGTGTCGACTGGCCGGTGATCGTGCTTCTGGGAGCCATGATCCCTGTCGGTCAGGCTATGGAGACAACCGGCGTCACCCACCTGATCGCCGCAACCATACTGGAGATATCGACTGGTTTTTCGCCGGTTTTCGCCCTTACCATCGTGCTGGTGCTGACAATGACCCTGTCGGACATCATGAATAATGCCGCCACCGCCGTGGTCATGGCGCCGGTATCGGCCAACATGGCCCAGCAGCTTGGGGTCAACACCGACCCCTTCATTATGGCCGTCGCCATTGGCGCCTCCTGTGCTTTCCTGACCCCGATAGGACACCAGAACAATATCCTGATCATGGGTCCGGGAGGCTATTCCTTTGGTGATTACTGGCGGCTTGGCCTGCCCCTTGAAATCCTGATCGTTGCCGTCAGCCTGCCGATGCTGTTATGGATTTGGCCGCTGTAAGACAAAAACCAACACATTCTTAACGGTTTACCCAATAGTCTTGATTCTGTCGATGGATTCGGTGTGTAGAAACTTGACAGAGACCCTGGGAATTGACATCTTCCGAGCCAAATCCACCAACAAAGACAAACACGAAAGACAATTCCCCTTGGGTCCGGAAAGAAGAAAAGCAGGAACCATGTTCCTAAGAGGCCTCCTTGCTGTCGTGGTTCTGACCACCGGTGTTCTGGCGTCGGCTCATTTCGTCCTTGAGCAGACAGACGCGAGCGCCCCCGGTGATGACAACACTGAAGCAACATTGGCGCTGGCCCCGCTCTCGCTGGGCAACCCCGCCGCTGCTGCTGCCTTGGCAACCCGTGCCCCCGTTCAACAATCCACTGGATTATCCGACCATACCACACCAATAAAAGCACCGGCCTATCAGGTTAGTGTTCTTGTCGGTCGAGGCGATACCATGAGCGCCATTCTGGATCGGGCCGGGGTTACCCGTCTGGATGCCAATCGGGCCATCCAGGCGCTGAAAAAAGTCTATAATCCGACCCGTATTCGCCAGGGTCAGAAAATCAATATTTCCTTTCAGGCCGACGCTGCCGCCCTGAGTGACACCAGCACCGCTATGGCCGGAGAATTCCTCGGCCTTTCCCTGCTTCCAGATTTCCAGCACAGGGCCATCGTTATCAGGGATGGTGCGAATTCTTTTAGCGCCAGCCGGGAAAAGCGAGAGCTGAAATCCCAAGCCATTCGCGCCAGCAACACCATTTCCCAAAGCCTGTATCTGGCCGGAAGCAAGGCACAAGTCCCCAACTCGGTTTTGGCTGAGTTGATCCGCCTGTATTCCTGGGATGTCGATTTTCAACGCGACATTCGTACAGGCGATGGTTTCGAGCTGATGTATGAGCGCTTTACCGACCGTAACGGCAAGCCCGTTCATAATGGTGATGTTATCTTCGCGACCCTGGAATTAAGCGGCAAGCGCCACGTCATTTACCGCCACACCCTCGCCGACGGCAGCGTCGATTACTTTGATGAAAAAGGCCAAAGCGCCAGAAAAGCACTCATGCGCACCCCCATCGACGGGGCCCGCCTGTCATCGGGTTTCGGCAAGCGCAAGCATCCGGTTCTCGGTTACAACAAAATGCACAAGGGTCTTGATTTCGCAGCCCCGCGCGGTACCCCGATTTATGCAGCCGGTAGCGGCACCGTCCAGCACGCCGGGCACAAAGGCGCATACGGCAATTTCGTCCTGATCCGCCATAATGCCGATTATTCCACTGCCTACGCCCATATGAAGCGCGTGAATACAGCCAAGGGGCGCCGTGTCAAGCAGGGCCAGATCATTGGTTATGTGGGCACCACCGGACGCTCAACAGGCCCACACCTGCATTATGAAATCCGCCGCTCAGGCCGTCAGGTCAATCCCTTACGCGTTAAAATGCCCTCGGGACGAAAACTTAAGGGTAAGGAACTGGAGATATTTCAGGCAGCCCGCGCGACCATCGACCGTCAGTACGCCGTACAGGCGAAGCCGGTCACTGTCGCATCGCGCTAATCTTTCGGTTTCTGAAACAACCCGGCAGCCATATTGCGGTTGATGTTTATAAGAGGCGCGACGTTTTCCAATGAAGGTGCGGCCCGGGCCTTCAAAGTCTGTTTATCAACATAAATACTGAGCTTGAGAATATCCTTGCGCAGATCATCGGGAAGATAATCCTCGTTGTTCTGCAAACTGACCTGAAGCACTGTCCATAATTTCAGATTGCTTTGCAGGGCCTCTTCAAGGGCGACGCTGTCAAGCGGTTCACAGGCCGCTTGATGAAGGTTACGGGCCGATTTGGCAAAGGCTTCTGCCTCAGCGGCACGTCCGCCACTGGTGGACTTCTGGACCTTTCCATAAGCCTTGCTGATGTCAGAAGCCATCTAGAAAAGATCGGCGATGGCGTTATTCTTTTCCGCTATCAGATTGAGCGAAACGTTGCCCAGCTTCTGGCGAACCTGAAGGGCGAGAAGATTGGCGGCTTGCTCGTCCAGATCGGCTGCGGTCAACTCGTCTGACCCCACTTGCAAAGTGTTGCCAAGATCCTCATTAAACTGCTCACGGATATTGAGGACCGAGACATCGGTTGCGAAAGATTGCTCACGGGCACGGATGGCATTGATCGCCGCGTCGAGCTTTGCCAGGGCCGCGTCAATATTGGCGTCCGTTGCAAGATTTCCATAATCGGAACCAGCGGAGCCTATACCAAGCCCGGCACTGTCCGCAGCAGCACCGGAGATCGTCAGAGTTTGACCGTTCTCATTGACGGCAACGTCAAGATCTTGCGGCGAGCCGCTTATCAGGCCAACACCGGAATAGCTGGCATCAGATGCAAGGGTATCAAGCTGGGCTGCAACCCGGTCAAAAAGTTGCGCAGCTTCCTGACGTTCGGCGGCACTGCCGCCCCTGGCGTTTGATGCAATGGCGCGGATTTGCGCAACGCTGTCACCCAGGGCGTGAAGACCGACTGACGCCGTCTCCACGGCATGCAGGCTCTGGCCAATACTGTCCTTAACGGCCAGCAAATCACTGGCGCGGTTGCTTAAACCCCGGGCCTGAAAATAGGCCGCCGGGTTGTCATTGATGGAATTAACCTTGCGACCGGTGGAAATATTGCGGGTCGTCTGCTCTGTCAGCGCCGCTGTCTGCTGCTGGCTAAGCAACACCTGGCGGGTTCCTGCGGTCAGGTTAACGCTATTAATCATCCGACCATTATGGCAGTTAGCCAAAATGACGCCAGTGACGGGCGTCACAGAGGCCTATAAACCCATTTTCAGTGATTTTAAGCGGCCACTGCCTTGTTACCGTTGATGGTCAGGGCACCTTCACCGGCCGACACTGCGACCCGCTCACCGTCCTTGATGCTGCCATCCAGAATCATCCCGGCCAAAGAATTTTGCAAGGAACGCTGGATAACCCGTTTCAAGGGCCTGGCGCCGTATACGGCATCAAATCCGGCATCAGCCAGCCAGGCGCGAGCCGCCCCGTCCAGATCAAGGGCAATACCCCTGTCTTCAAGCAACTTTTCGAGACCGGCAAGCTGAATATCGACAATCGCGTCCATATGGCTGCGGAACAGGCGATGGAACAGGATGATCTCGTCCAGACGGTTAAGGAATTCCGGCCGGAACGCGGCGCGGACTACCTCCATCACCTGGCCCCGGACTTCTTCACTGTCATGGCCCTCATCCTGGGCCGCCAGAATGTCACCGCCCAGGTTGCTGGTCAGCACAATCATGGTGTTGGTGAAATCAACGGTGCGGCCCTGACCATCGGTGAGACGACCATCATCAAGGACCTGCAACAGAACATTGAAGACATCGGGATGGGCCTTTTCGACCTCGTCAAACAGAATAACCTGGAAGGGCCTGCGCCTGACCGCCTCGGTAAGAGCGCCACCTTCGTCATAGCCAACATAGCCAGGCGGCGCACCGATCAGTCGGGCGACGGCGTGTTTTTCCATGTATTCGGACATATCAATACGCAACAAGGCCTGCTCGTCATCAAACAGGAATTCGGCCAATGCCTTGGTCAGTTCCGTTTTACCAACACCGGTTGGCCCCAAAAACAGGAACGAACCGATGGGTCGGCTGGCGTCCTGCAATCCGGCGCGGGCACGCCTGACAGCATTGGAGACAGCGCCAAGGGCTTCCTCCTGCCCGATGACCCGCAGGCGAAGGTTTTCTTCCATGCTCAGCAACTTGTCGCGTTCACCCTGTAACATTTTATCGACAGGGATACCGGTCCAGCGTGAGACGATGGCGGCGATATGTTCCGGGGTTACGGATTCTTCAAGCATGGAGTTATCTTCAGCCGCTTCGGCTTCGCGCAACTGGCTTTCCAGTCGTGGAATTAGATCGTACTGAAGCTCACCTGCCTTCTCGTGCTCGCCTTCCCGCAATGTCCTATCGTAAGCAATACGTGCCTGTTCGAGCTTTTCCTTCAATTTGGTGGCATCGGCAAGCGCCGTTTTTTCCGCCATCCAGCCTTGCGTCAGGACTGCCGAGCGTGCCTCAAGCTCGAGCAGTTCATCCTCCAGTTTGATCAGGCGATCCTTGGAGGCATCATCGCTTTCTTTTTTCAGGGCCTCGCGTTCAATTTTTAACTGAATGATGCGGCGATCCAGCTCATCGATTTCCTCGGGCTTGCTGTCAACTTCCATGCGTAATCGCGAGGCAGCCTCATCAACCAGATCAATGGCTTTGTCGGGCAGGAAACGATCTGAAATATAACGGTTGGAAAGGGTCGCCGCCGAAACCAGGGCCCCGTCTGCAATGCGCACACCGTGATGCAATTCATACTTTTCCTTGATGCCGCGCAAGATCGATACGGTATCCTCGACCGTTGGTTCGGATACAAAAACCGGCTGGAAGCGCCGCGCCAGGGCGGCGTCTTTTTCCACATACTTGCGATATTCGTTCAGTGTCGTCGCCCCGACACAGTGCAGTTCCCCGCGCGCCAGGGCCGGTTTAATCAGGTTTGAAGCATCCATGGAGCCTTCTGATGCTCCGGCACCGACAAGGGTGTGCATTTCATCAATAAAAAGGACAATCTCGCCAGCCGCCTGGGTGACTTCATTAAGCACCGCTTTCAGGCGCTCCTCGAACTCGCCGCGGAACTTGGCACCGGCGACCAGTGCCCCCAGGTCGAGCACCATCAGTTTTTTATCTTTCAGGGTTTCGGGGACATCACCGTTGACAATGCGTTGGGCCAGTCCTTCGATGATCGCCGTCTTGCCAACCCCGGGCTCGCCAATCAATACCGGGTTATTTTTGGTGCGGCGGGACAAGACCTGAATTGTGCGGCGGATTTCCTCGTCGCGGCCTATAACCGGATCAATCTTTCCCTCGGCGGCGGCGGCGGTTAAATCGCGGGCGTATTTGTTTAAGGCATCGTAGGTGTCTTCGGCATTGGCGCTGTCGGCGGTGCGGCCCTTGCGAACGTCCTCAATAGCCTTGTTAAGATTTTGGGGGGTAAGGCCTGCATCGCTCAAAGCCTTGGCCGCAGCCGTTCCCGTGGCCAGCACAAGGGCCAGTAATAATCGCTCGGCGGTGACGTAACTGTCACCGGCTTTTTCAGCAATTTGCTCGGCCTGCTCAAGAAGTTTGCCGGTTTCCTGGGACAAGTAGACCTGTCCGGCACCACTGCCTTCGACCTTGGGTAATTTAGCCAATTCTGTTTCAACAGTGCTAAACGCCTTTGCCGGGTCTGCACCAGCGGCATCAATCAGGTTGGAGGCCAAACCTTCCTTGTCATCAAGAAGGACCTTCAGAATATGCAGCGGCGTCAGTTGTTGATGGCCCGAGCGTGCGGCCAAAGTCTGCGCCGACTGGATAAAACCGCGCGAACGTTCAGTGTATTTTTCGAAATCCATTCGATCCGAAACCTTTCAAACTGATGATGTCGGAACATCATAATGTCATTGGTTAAGATTAATATGGACTAAATTTCAGCCATCGCAAGGGCACCGGTGATGGCTCTAAGAATATTCAACTTGATTGACAATTCAATAGGTTACGCGGATTGTTGCTCAATGGTCGCAAAAATTTCCAATATCTGGCGTTTCCCCGTTAAGAGCCTTAGCCCCGAAAAGCTAACCAAAGCCAAGGTCGAGATCGGCGATGCAATACCTGGGGACCGGCGTTTCGCGCTGGCCCTGGCATCGACCCTGTTCGATAGCGCGACGCCACACTGGTTGCCTAAAAACAGTTTTTTGATGCTTATGAAAAATGAAAAACTGGCGGCCCTGGAGACGATTTTTGACGAAAACACAAATGAACTAAAAATTCTGCGCGGTGGCAAACAAGTTGCCCGCGGCAAGCTGACGGATCCGGTCGGTCGGGCCATGGTTGAGGATTTCTTTTCGGCCTATATGAAAGACGAGGCACACGGAAAACCCCGCCTGGTTGAAGCCAAGGGCGAGACCGCCTTTAGCGATCAGAAAAGAAAAATGATTTCGATCATCAATCTGGCCTCAATCCGTGACCTGGAACGGGTCCTCGGCAAACCTATAGAACCGACCCGGTTTCGAGCCAACATCATGATTGAAGGGATTGAGCCGTGGTCGGAATTCAACTGGATAGGCAAGACTGTTTCATGCGGCAGCGCCGGTTTGATCATCCATGAACGGATAGGCAGGTGCCCGGCCATCAACGTTAACCCGATAAGCGGAGAGCGCGATGAAAACCTTGTCAAAACCCTGCACGATGGCTTCGGTCATACTGATATGGGAATTTTTGCGGCAGTGACGAAGGCCGGAATTTTTGCCGTCGACGACACCCTCAACGTTACAGATTAAGCAGCGGGTTCCGCAGCTTCAGCCTTGCGTGGGCGACCGCGACGGCGTGGCTTTTCTTCAACGCCCTCTTCCGGGTTTTTCATGGTTTCAGTAGAGGTCAGTTCGGCAACGGGAGCAACAGGTTCAGACGGTGTTACATCGGCGACTTCGGTCACTTCGGCAACCTGGGTCAATTCAGCCACTGGTTCTGATGGTGTCACGCGGGCCTCTACCGGCTTGGCACGATTTTCTGACCGCTGTCTTTGTTTATTTTGATGATGGCTTTTTTGTTCCTGCTGATTTGCCTTCTGTCCCCCATCGGCACCCTGTTCGGGATTGAGAACCCGGTAATAATGCTCAGCATGTTGATGGTAGCCTTCGGCAGTTATCCTGTCCCCGGCGAGGGCGGCATCGCTCGCAAGTGCAAGATACTTGTCAAGAACCTGCTGTGCCGAACCCCGAACCTTGGTATCGGAACCACTGCCATCATAATTCCTACCCCTGGAATTTTGATTAGGATTTCGTTTACCGTTATTACGACCGCGTCCGCGACGAGGATTTGTCGATTGTTTCATAGAACCTGTATCTCTTTTGACAGTCTGGCGAGCAACAATGGCCAACTGACGTCATCAATGTATGGTCTGATTAAATTCCACCAACGTTCGCGGCATTTCGCTTTTGCAAGCCCGCACAACCAATATCCATCTCGATAATTATTTAATGGATCGGCTTTTACGTGGGGGAATGAGACCTTTCAAGACGCCCCTAGCGCCCGGTCCCCGTGGTCAACTCCTGACCACCTTCAAGTAAGAAACTAGTCTGGTTGATCTCATATTCCAACAGTTAATTTAAAAAATCGAAGATTTATAATTTTGCGCTGACGCAACGCCCGATACCGGCAAGATCAGGGGAAATGCTGATGCTGTACATTCCGGCCCCGCGCAACATTTCAGCGACAGTTTCTGCCTGCCCGGCACCAACTTCAAAAAACACCCAGCCACCCTCCTTAAGCAGGTCAGGAAGCAAAGGGACAATGGTGGAATATTCCGATAAACCCTGCGGCCCGGCAAACAAAGCACCGTGGGGTTCGTACTGGCGGACTTCGTGCTGCAATGAATCCCGGTCGCCCTCTGGTATATATGGGGGATTACAAAGAATGATATGGAAGTCTGCAAAATTGCAGGCACCATCATTCCAATTGGCGTAAACAAACTCTACTCGTCCTTCAAGTTCGAGACGTTTTGCATTGGTGCGAGCAACAATCAGCGCTTGCTCACTGATATCAGTACCGATACCACGGGCGTTTTCATATTCATGCAACAAAGACAAAAGCAGGCACCCCGAGCCGGTGCCAAGATCAAGTATTTTTACAGGCGCTGCTTTATCGGGGAAGGTTCTGATAACGGCTTCTATCAGTGTTTCAGAATCCGGTCTGGGAATCAGTGTCGCCGAAGTGACAACGAAACGAAGACTCCAGAATTCTTTTTCACCGGTGATCAGGGCCAATGGTTCACGAGCCACCCGCCGGGCCACCAGAGTGCGCAAAAGCCTGATTTCATCTGCTTCAAGTTCAACCTCTGGGAATCCGAAGATGTGTTCAGGCGCACGATTGAGGGCGAAAGCCGCAATCAGACGAGCATCAAGTCGCGGATCATCGACACCGGCCCTGCTCAGGGCCTGAACGGATTCCTCAAACGCCTCACCCGTGGTGGTCACGAAATTTCTGCCAACCTGCTCGCCTGATCTTCTGACGTCAGGGCGTCGATGGCTTCATCCAGTTCACCATCCATAATGCGATCGAGTTTGTGCAGGGTCAGGTTGATACGGTGATCGGTAACCCTTCCTTGCGGAAAGTTATAGGTACGAATACGTTCGGAACGATCACCCGACCCAACCTGACTTTTGCGCGCCGCCGCCCGTTCAGCATCGACCAGTTGACGCTCATGATCATAAAGCCTGGAACGCAGCACCCGCATCGCCTTTGCCTTGTTTTTATGCTGCGATTTTTCATCCTGCTGGATAACAACCAGGCCGGTTGGAAGATGCGTAATACGGATGGCGCTGTCCGTGGTATTGACCGATTGTCCACCCGGACCACTGGCCCGAAAAACATCAACCCGCAGATCCTTATCGGCAATTTGAATGTCCACATCTTCGGCTTCAGGCATCACCGCGACGGTCGCTGCCGAAGTGTGAATACGACCGCCGGATTCTGTCGCTGGCACACGTTGAACACGATGAACGCCTGACTCGTACTTCAGCCTGGCAAACACCCCACGACCGGAAACCGAGGCAACAGCTTCCTTGCAGCCACCGATTCCGGTTTCGCTCATGGCCATGATTTCAAATTTCCAGCCCTGGGTTTCACTATAGCGCTGATACATGCGAAACAGCTCAGCGGCAAACAGCGCTGCTTCTTCGCCGCCGGTACCGGCACGAACTTCAAGGATGGCATTTTTAGTATCGGCTTCATCTTTGGGCAGCAAATGAATCTGAATCTTTTTTTCCAGAGCCGGAATTGTTTCCTTTAATTCCTGAAATTCCATTTCCGCCATTTCCCGCATTTCCAGGTCGGTTTCAGGATCAGCGAGCATGGTCGCAAGGTCAGCTGCTTCGGCCTGTGCCGATTCCAGATTGGCAATGGCCTCAACGATGGGGGTCAGTTCCGCATACTCTTTAGACATGTCAACAAAATCGCTCGAAGAAGCCACATCGGGAGCCAACATCAACTCCCCCAATTCCTCATGGCGAGCGACAACTTTCTGCAAATTCTCGTTCAGACTCACCTTACTTTAACTCCTAATTTTCCTCATCGTCTTCAAGGCTGAACAACCGGTCGATGATCTCTTCAATGTCCTGCAATGAGCCGGAATTCGCTCCATCTACCGCCACCTGACGCAATTGCTCAGAAGGTCCGTGCAGCAAGCGGTTAACCAATAAGCGGGTTGCCTTTTCTGCGTCACCACCACCATCGGCAAGGGCCTGTTCACGAACGCCTTCAAAATGGGAACGCAACCGACTTAGGGCCGGGACTGCTGTTCGTTCGACGTGTCCGCGCACAAAAACATCAACATCTGCATCAATGATCTTCCAGGCCGCCCCGGATTCATTTTCACGCCCTGCCCTGCCCTCCATGGCGACCCGTTCAAGGTCGTCCAGGCTGTAGAGGAATGCATCTTCAATACGCTCAACCAGGGGATCGATATCACCCGGAATGGCCGTATCAATCAAAAAGATCGGTTTGTGACGGCGCGTTGAAATGGCGTTCTCGACCATCGACGCCGTGATCGCCTGACGCCGCCGTCCCAACGCCGTCAGCACAATATCGGCCTCGGCCAAAAGGGTCGCAAGGTCTTCAAACGGGCGGGTGTGACAATCCAGACGGCGGGCTGCTTCTTCAGCGCGCCGCTCCGTTGGATGGGTGGCAACGAGTTTGCTCAAGCCTGCCGCCATCATATCGTAGGCGATAAGTTCCCCCATTTCACCGCCACCGACCAATACCACCGTGCACCTATCAAGATCGCCATGCAGATCACCGGCAAGCTGGGTCGCCGCCGCCGCAATCGAAACAGGCCTCTCGCCAATACCTGTTTCGTTGCGCACTCTTTTCGCTGTGCTGTAAGCCGCCTGCAAAATTGATTCAAGCCCGCCTGACGTCATCCCGGCCTGTTTGGCGATACGATGGGCGGCCTTGACCTGTCCCAAGACCTGCGGTTCGCCAATAATCAGGCTATCAAGAGAAGAGGTCACTGCGAAGATTTGCCGTACAGCCTCCTGATCCCAATGAACATAAGTCTGCCCGTCCATTTCCGCGGGGCCCAATTCGCCGTGCTCGGCCAGAATCTCGATAATCAGGCGCGCCGTTTGTTCATCGTCAGTAGCCGGGGCTTTACAAAACGCCTGAACCTCGACCCGGTCACACGTCGATAACACCAGGGCCTGTTCAATCCCGGCATTTTTCAGACGCTCAAGGATAAAGGGTGCGTCCGTGTCTTCGACAAATAAGCGATCCCGCAAAATCATCGAACTGGATCGATGATTGGCGCCAACAACGAGGACGCGGCCATCTAACACAAAATGTGGGGTTGGGTTATCAGTCATGGCGTCGCTAACGATAACTGGCCAGGTGGTCCTCCAACGAAGCCAGAGGCACCTCCACCTGATCACCTGTTTCCATATTTCGGACAGTGGCGACATCCTTGGCCAATTCATCTTCACCCAAGATGACGCAGGCCACCGCATCCACATTATTTGCCCGCTTCATACGCTTCTTCATGTTACCGGAATAACCCAGTTCGATGCTGAAGCCACCCTGGCGGAGGTGTTGGGTCAGGCTCAGGGCCTTGATCTCGGCTTCGGTGCCAAGCGGCACCATGGCGATGGGACGGGCGCGGCCTTCGGGTTCATCAATCATCATGGCCAGACGCTCGATACCCGCAGCCCAACCAACACCCGGTGTTGGCGGTCCACCCATCTGCTTGATCAGGCCATCATAGCGCCCCCCTGCAACCAGCGCGCCCTGGGCACCCAGTTCGGTGGTGGTGAATTCAAAAGCAGTATGACAATAATAATCCAAACCCCGAACCAATCTTGGACTCAAAGTATATTCGACCTTGGCCACATCCAGGCCTTGCTTAACGGCATCGAAGAAATCACGGGAATAATCATTGAAGCTGTCACTGATGAGCGGCGCATTTTCGATAATATCTCGATCGCCCTGGTCCTTTGAATCGAGAATCCGCAAAGGATTTCGCTCAAGACGTTCGCGGCTATCTTCGGACAGTTGATCAAGATGACTGCGAAAATAATTAACCAGCATATCACGGTATGCGGCGCGGCTTTCGGTATCGCCAAGGGAATTCAGTTCAAGCACCGTTTTATCCCTGACCCCAAGGGCTTCCAGATAGTGGGAACCCAGGGCGATGATTTCAATATCGGCAAGCGGCCCTTCAACACCGAGAATTTCCGCACCGGTTTGATGGAACTGGCGCAAGCGACCCTTCTGGGGGCGCTCATAGCGGAACATGGAACCCTGATAGGTGAATTTCAAGGGAAGCGACTGGGCCAACCCGCCAGAGATAAAGGCGCGCGCCACCCCGGCTGTATTTTCAGGCCGCAGCGTCAGCGAATCGCCGCCCTTGTCTTCAAAGGTGTACATTTCCTTGGTCACAATGTCAGAGGTATCGCCGAGGGTTCGGGCGAAAACTTCCGTGCGTTCAAAAATCGGCGTCTCGATTTCATCAAAGCCGTATCGACCTGAAATGTCGCGCACGGTATCGATCACCTTGCGATGGCGTAAGGAGTCTTCAGCTAACAGATCGTGGGTGCCGCGAACCGGCTGCAACGTCGACATTGTGTCCTCGAAACTCCTTAACTTTTGGGCTTGTAGCGGCTTGTTATGTAATCGTCGATGATTTTCTTGAAATCTTCGGCAATGGCAGGGCCACGCAGGGTCATTTCCTTTTTGCCGTCAATAAAAACAGGTGCCGCAGGTTCCTCGCCCGTTCCAGGCAGGCTGATGCCGATATCGGCATGTTTGCTTTCCCCCGGGCCGTTCACGATACAGCCCATGACGGCAAGGTTCAAATTTTCAACGCCACTATATTTTTTCCGCCACGCGGGCATGGAGGCGCGAACGTGGGTTTGAATTTTTTGCGCCAGTTCCTGAAATACCGTGCTGGTGGTGCGTCCGCAACCGGGGCAGGCGATAACCATCGGTGAAAATGACCGCAAACCCATGGTCTGAAGAATTTCCTGTGCGACGATGACCTCCTGAGTGCGCTCACCACCCGGTTCAGGGGTCAGTGACACGCGAATGGTATCGCCGATACCATTTTGCAGCAAAATAGCCATGGCGGTGCTCGAAGCAACGATGCCCTTTGAACCCATGCCCGCTTCCGTCAAGCCCAAATGAAGAGCGTAGTCACAGCGCCCGGCCAGTTCAGAATAAACAGCGATTAAATCCTGTACGCCGCTGACTTTGCACGACAGGATAATTTTTTCAGCCCCCATACCCAATGTACGGGCCCGTTCGGCGCTATCGAGTGCGGAACGAACAAGCGCCTCACGGGTTACCAGGGCAGCCTCCAGAGGCTCAGCACGTTTGCTGTTTTCATCCATCATGGTAACAACCAGATCCTGATCCAGACTGCCCCAGTTGACACCGATACGGACCGGTCGATCGTATGTCAGGGCTGTTTCGATCATTGATGAAAACTGGCTGTCTTTCTTTCCCTTGAAGCCGACATTGCCCGGATTGATGCGGTATTTGGCCAGGGCCTCCGCGCAAGCCGGGTTATCATCCAGCAATGTGTGGCCGATGTAATGAAAATCACCGATCAGCGGCACTGAAACGCCCCGGGCATCAAGTTTATCGCGAATGTGGGGAACGGCCTTGGCGGCCTCGTCGCGGTCTACGGTAAGACGCACCAATTCCGATCCGGCGGCGGCCAATGCCGCGACCTGATCGACCGTACCATCAATATCGGCGGTGTCTGTATTGGTCATGGACTGCACGATGATGGGGGCATCGCCACCGACCTTTAACGGTCCGATTGGAACCGCAACGCTGGCGCGTCTGGACGGTTGGAGAACGATAGACACCTGTTAAATTCCTGTTACCACTAATTTGCGGCGGAACCCTGGCGCAGTAAATCCGGGTCCAGGGTCACATTGCGCCGAACTTTGCCAGCTTCACCCAAATCCGGCACCTTTTCACCGTCTACATATATTTCCAAGGCCCCGGCATTGCCCGTTAACAGGACCAGTCCCTGCTGATCGGGCACCCGGTAACTGTCCCCGGCCCTGAGCAAACGGGTCAGTAACAGACGATTTGCATTGTTGTCACGAACCTGAATCCAGCTGTTTTTGCGAGCCTTGACGAGAATCCGGGAACGATCGTTCTCTTCGCCATAGATTTGGCCATCTTGGGGCGTTGGTGTTGGGGTTGGCAGACTGGCAGTTTCTGCCACGGCAGGTGTCGGTTCCGGCTCAGGTTCCGCAGCAGGTTCTTCCACCACCGTCTCAACGCTGGGTTCAGGAGTTGCTTCGGCGACCGCCTGAACGACCTCTGTCGTTTCTTCTGTCTGAGGGGTTTCCGCTTGAAGCGTTTCACTGGAGGCGGTTTCTGTTGGCGTCGTTTCTACGGCTGTCTCGACTTTCTCAACGACAGCCTCGGCTTCGGTGACAACGCTCTGTTGAACCTCTTCAACTTTCTCAACAGCCTGAACGACCTCTTCGGTTGCTTCGGTTGAGGGTTCAGGAGCAGATTGAGGAACAGCTTCGGTTTGTGCCTCAACAACCGGCGTACTCGCTACTTCTGCTACTTCAGCGACTTCTGCTACTTCGGGAACTTCGTTATCTGTTTCCTCCGGCGGCTGTTCGGCAGCTTCGGCAGGCTCTTCAACCTGAGCCACTTCGGGTTCTGGCTCTACGGGCTGATTCTCCATTTTGGGCTCTTCGGGCTGTTTTTGCTCGCTCAGGCGTTCAGGTACCTGCGTCACCAACCCTGCCAGGAAGCCGTCTTTAGCTGTGCTCACATACCAAACGCCGTAGGTCAAAAGGGCAATGACAACACCAACGAAAACGATAGCACCGCCGGGAATGCTCGATTCAGGGATCGGCACCGGGAAAACCAGCTTGGTTTCACCCGACCCACCGGTGCTTTCAATTTTATAGCGGCGAACCACTTCGTCACTATCGAGACCCAGATAATCAGCGTAGGAGTGGATAAAGCCGATCGCATAAGCAGGGCCCGGCAATTTGTCGTAACGACTGGCTTCGATCGCCTCAACGTATATAAATCGGATATGAAGGGTTTCAGCGACGAAACGCAGATCATCCCCCAACCTGAGTCGCGATGCCTTCAGAAGAGCACCAACACCACCGATGTTGTCTCTGCCATCTTCCTGATTTTCGGTATTTGATTCCTTAAGAGCCATTTCTATTTCCCAAAGAAAGCCTGCATTGGGCTTTCCTGAATTCTTTCGACGCTGGAAACAGAAAGGATACCGGATACCCAGCCTTGATTATCCGTCCCGCCGATGCCGTAAATCAAAGCAGCAGAACAAACCGTATTCTGACGAAAAATTGAGAATTTTCAAGCGCTAAACGGTGATGCCGTGATCCATGGCAAAGGCGCGAAGGTTGCCGCGAAGACTGTGTTGGGACAAATTGGACAGGCTATCCATGTATTGAGACAGGGGTCCAACCTCCATGCTTCGGATCATCGCCTTAACGGGGCCTATGGCATTGGGCTGCATGGAAATATTGCGAAACCCGATACCAATCAAAGCCATGGCATCAAGCGGACTGGCCGCCATTTCCCCGCACAGGCTTAGGGGTACCTGGGCTTCATTGCAGCGGTTGACCACATCTTGCAGCAATGACATCACCGGTGGGGAAAGCATGTCGTAACGTTCAGACAGGCGCGAATTTCCACGATCTGCGGCAAACAGGAACTGGTATAAATCGTTGCTACCAACCGAAATGAAATCGACCCGTGACAGCAAAGCCGGTAGCTGGAACAAAAGCGAGGGCACTTCAAGCATCACCCCGGCGCTGATTGAACTCGGCATCGCGCTACCGTGTTCCTTCTCACGTTTTAATTCAAGGTCGAGCAAGGCCCGCGCCTGGTCAAATTCGGGGACCTCGGCAATCATCGGGAACATCACCGACAAGTCCCGTCCACATGCAGCTTGAATAAGCGCTCGCAACTGTTGGCGCAGCAGCATGGGTCGGTCAAAAGAAATCCGAATAGCCCGCCACCCCATGGCCGGGTTTTCTTCGTCCTGGGCGTCCCAGTAGGGCAGTATTTTGTCACCCCCCACATCGAGGGTGCGAAAGACCACTGGCTTGCCATCTGTTTGTTCATATACCTTGGCGTAAATATTGCGTTGATCATCAACGCCGGGAAAATCCGATCTGACCATGAACGGCACTTCCGTGCGATAAAGCCCAACCCCGTCGGCCCCCATGTCATGCAGGTGCGGCAGATCAATCAAAAGCCCCGCATTGATGTTCAGATTGATACGTACGCCATCGCGGGTGACACTTTCCAGATCGCGCAACTGGGCGTAGGACGCCTTACGTTCGGCCCGAACACGGGCACTGTTTTTAAAGCGCTGGCGAACCTCTTCACCGGGGCGGACAAAAACCTGGGCATTGGTGCCATCAACGATGACCGGCTCGCCGGTTTCGATCATATCAAGGACACCGCGAGCCTGACCGACAACCGGAATGTCCAGGGCGCGGGCGACAATCGACACATGGGCCGTCGCCGAACCTTCCTCGAGCACCAGCCCACCCAGTTTTGATCTGTCATAGTCAAGCAATTGGGCCGGGCCCATGTTGCGGGCAATCAGAATAACGCAGTCGGCATTCTTCACAGTTTCATCATCGGGCATGGCCCCATTTCTGCCATTGGCGCCGACCAGATGCTGGAGCAGTCGTGTCCCCAGATCTTCCAGATCATGGACTCTTTCGCGTAAATAAGGGTCGGTAATCTGGTTCATCCGGGCGCGGATATCGTTATGGACTTTCTGAACCGCGGCCTCTGCCGTCAGACCACTGGAAATGGCCTCATCAATACGGCCAAACCAACCGGCGTCTTCAGCAATCATGCGGTAGGATTCAAGAATCTCGCGGTGCTCTCCGGCCCCCGCCAGGTCAGAATGCTCCATCATGTCATCCAGAGCGCCGTGCATTTCCGAAACCGCATTGCGCAGGCGTTCGTGTTCATAATCGACATCTTCGGCGACCATTTGACTGATATGAAACTGCGGTTCGTGCAAGACGGCAACGCCAACGCCAAGGCCCGGGTTCAGGGTAATGCCTTCAAGGCGCAATGGCAGAAGGGCATTACCATCGGCAGGCATCAACTCATCGCGGCTGATCAGGTCACCACCGCCGACCAGTTCGGCCAGCACCATAGCGACGGTTTGCAGGATTTCGACTTCCTCTTCAGTGTAATTGCGGCGGACACGGTTCTGCACTGCAATGACACCGACAACCCGGCCACCACGTAAAATTGGCACACCCATCAGTGACTGGTACAGTTCTTCGCCAGTTTCCGGGCGGAAGACAAAATCGGGATGGGCTTGAGCATCGGCCAGGGCGAACGGTCGAGACTGGGCGGCAATCAGACCGATCAGCCCCTCACCGACACGAAGACGGGTGTTATGCACAGCGGAGGCATTCAAGCCCTTGGTGCCGAACAACTCCAACACTTCACCGGCCCGCATGACGTATACCGAACACACTTCGGCAACCATGTCAGCGGCGATAATCAGGACGATTTCATCAAGTTGTTGTTGCGCCGTACCGGCACCGGCCATGACATCACGCACCCGGGCCAACAGACGGCGCGACACAGGTGACATCTGGGAACCTGGATTTTGTGGTGTTGTCATAACAAAGAGATAAGGCAGTTACCCGTAAACATCAAAGGGAAGTCCTTATTTGCTTTCCCTTGCTTCCAGACATTGAACGGCTTGAGCGACCAAGTCCTGGATTATCTGCTCGGTTGGCTGTTCTTCTGAAACCATGCCAACGCTTTGGCCAGCCATCATGGAACCGTTTTCAACATCGCCGTCAATGGCGGCGCGCTTGAGGGCACCGGCCCAGAAATGTTCAATTTCCAACTGTGCGTCTTTCAATTCGACCTCGCCCTTTTCAACCCGCGCTGCAGCTTCACGCTGGGCTTCGTTGAAGCGCTTGGTGCCCTCGTTGATGAGGGCGCGAACGGGGATCACCGGGAACTTTGGGTCGACCTGAACGGTCGTCAACGCATCGCGGGCATTGGCGCGGATAAAGGCTTTTTTAAAATTCGGATGGGCGACGCATTCATCCGCACAGACGAAGCGGGTGCCCAACTGGCAACCGTCAGCGCCCATTTCCAGATAAGAAACAATGGCCTCCCCGCGCCCGATACCACCGGCGATAAATACCGGAACATCGGATATATGGGGAAGGATTTCCTGGGCCAGAACACTTGTCGCAACGGGACCGATGTGACCACCGGCCTCGGCCCCTTCAATCACCAGTGCATCGGCACCGTTTTTTATCAGCCTTTTGGCAATCGCCAAAGCCGGCGCAAAGCAGATAACCTTGACACCTGCCTCCTTTAACCTGGTGATCGAAGCGGCGGCCGGCAAACCACCGGCCAGCACAACATGAGAAACGCCCTTCTCAATACAAACATCAATAAGTTGATCAAGCAGGGGATGCATGGTGATCAGGTTGACGCCAAAGGGCTTGTCGGTCATTTTCTGGGTCGCTGCTATTTCCGGACCCAACAGATCGGGTGTCATGGAGCCACAGGCGATAACACCAAAACCACCAGCGTTGGAAATCGCCGAAACCAGATTACGTTCTGACAACCACGACATGGCACCACCCATAATGGCATGGGGGCACCCAAGAAATTCCGTTCCGCGCGCCCACAGGGCCTGTAGCTTTTGATCCGGGGTTTTTGTTGACATCAGATTACTTGGCATCCAGACCATAGACCGTATGCAGGGCCCGAACGGCACGTTCGGTGTACTCTTCGGCGATCAGCACACTGACCTTGATTTCCGACGTCGAGATAACCTGAATGTTGATGCCTTCATCGGCCAGTGACTTGAACATGCGCTGGGCGACACCGGCGTGAGAGCGCATGCCGACACCAATCACCGAAACCTTGACCACATCAGAATCACTGGCCAGGTCCTGATAGCCCAGATCGTCCTTATTCTTTTTCAGAATATCGACGGCCCGTTCAAGATCGCTACGGGTGACGGTAAAGGTCAGATCCGTCGCCTTGCCATCGTCCGATACGTTCTGGACGATCATATCAACGTTAACGCTGGCATCAGCCAAGGGGCCAAAAATGCGGGCGGCAACGCCGGGACGATCGGCGACTTTGACGAGGGTAATCTTCGCCTCATCACGAGAGTACGCAATTCCGCTGACTAATTCATGTTCCACGACTTCATCCTCATCAACGACAAGTGTTCCGGGTTTATTGGTAAACGATGACAGCACCTGCAGGCGCACAGCATGCTTCATCGCCATTTCGACGGCACGTGTTTGCAGAACCTTGGCCCCGACCGAGGCCATCTCCAACATTTCTTCGTACGTGACTTTATCCAGCTTGTGAGCCCTCGCGACAATTCTGGGGTCGGCTGTATAGATGCCTTCTACATCGGTGTAGATATCACAACGGTCGGCCTCGAGCGCTGCGGCCAGACCAACGGCTGAAGTATCGGAGCCGCCGCGGCCCAGTGTCGAGACGCGGCCATCAGGGGCGACGCCCTGAAAACCAGGCACAATAACAACCTCACCCAGCTTCATACTGTCGATCAGATCGCCGCCTTCTATGGATATTATGCGGGCCTTTGCATGGGCACTATCCGTATGGACGGGAATTTGCCAGCCCTGCCACGAACGGGCCTTAATGCCCAGTTCCTGCAAGGCAAGTGCGAGCAAGCCCGAGGTTACCTGCTCGCCCGATGAAACCACCACATCGTATTCCCGGGCGTCATAGAGCGGGGATATTTCCTCAACATAACCAACCAGACGATTGGTCACCCCCGACATTGCCGAAACCACCACCGCGATTTCATTTCCGGCTTCGACTTCGGCTTTGACGCGCACGGCTACGGCCTTGATACGCTCAAGATCACCGACAGATGTACCACCAAATTTTAAAACCAGACGCGCCATATCATCCTTCAAAATAAACCGCCGAAACGCCGCCAAAAATCTGCTAAAACTATCAAGGGACTTGCCCAAGGGCGACGGGCGCGTATACATACTCTAAATCGCCAAATTGAAGCAACCCTGGCAAATAACAAGTCATGATGGAAACAGACAGCAATTCATCGACTGCATCGCCCGAAGAAGTCGCGCGTTTTACCGCCATGGCTGAAACCTGGTGGGATGCCAACGGCAAATTTAGGCCACTGCACCAGATTAACCCGGTGAGGATTGCCTATATTCGCGATTTTGTTTGCCCGCACTTCAACCGTGACCCCATGGGGACGGAACCATTTAAGGGGTTGGAACTGATCGATATTGGCTGCGGTGGTGGCCTGCTATGCGAACCTATGGCCCGGCTGGGCGCCAACGTCAGCGGCATTGACGCCGGCGACAAGAACATTGCCATTGCCAGCCTGCACGCGGGACAAGGTGATCTTGACATCAACTACCGCCAACAACTGCCCGAAGATCTGGTTAAAACCGGGAAAACCTTTGATGTCGTGCTCAACATGGAAGTCATCGAGCACGTCGCCGATGTTGACGCTTTCCTCGCCGCAAGCGCGGCGCTGGTCAAGCCTGGCGGGGTGATGGTGCTATCGACCCTGAACCGCACCCTGAAAGCTTTTGCGCTGGCGAAAGTGGGTGCTGAATACATCATGCGATGGCTACCAACCGGCACTCACGACTGGCGTAAATTTGTCAAACCATCTGAATTGGCCCGGGGTCTCAGGACCAACGGGGTCGAGGTCAGCGATATCAAGGGTATGGTCTACCATCCACTTCAGGACACCTGGGCTTTATCGAATGACCTGGATGTCAATTATCTGGTTAGTGCAGTGAAGCCCTTATGATCACAAATCGCCAACTGGAAGATTCTTCGTGAGCCGCCTCGACAGTGTCATTCGCCGCCTTACCGCCCAGCGCGTTTGCCTGGGTTATGTCGCAGACTTGATCGCAACTGTTCCCGGCCCGGTGCTTGAACTTGGACTGGGCAACGGACGGACCTATGACCATCTGCGCGAGATTCTGCCAGAACGTGAAATATTTGCCTTTGATGCCCAGGTTACCGCTCATCCAAACAGCATGCCTGACCACGACCATCTGATACTCGGTGACTTTTCAGCACGCTTTCCGATGCCTTAAGTTTTATGGGAATGCCCGCGGCCATGGCCCATGCCGACTTTGGCTCCACCGGCGATGAGGCCGTCAACAAGGCAACATCGGCCTTCCTGTCACAGGTATTACAAAAACTGATGGCCCCAGACGGGGTGATCGTCTCTGACCAGGTGCTTGAACTGGATGGCTGGACAGCCCAGCCTCTGCCCGAAGGGATCCCTGAAGATCGCTACTTCATCCTTCGCGCCTGAAAGTTCGCGAAAGGGGGGGGGTCAGTTGTTGCGGCGGGGGGGGGGGGGGCGGATTGGAATGCGGGTGAACTCTATGCCTTCTTCATCAAGTTCTTCGGCTTCCTTGTCGGTGGTGCTGCCATAGATATCGCGTTCTTCGGCATCGCCGTAATGAATAGCACGCGCTTCATCGGCGAAATCTTCCCCGACAAATTCGCTGTTCTCCTCGATCACTTCGCGTAATTTTCCAGCCGCAGCAAGAATTTGCTCGGCCACTTCCCTGGCCCGCCTTTCAGCTGAATTTCCGGAGGGCTTTTCAGAAGTTGAAATATTGGGTGCCATCAATGCCTTGGTAATTTCAATATCACCGCACACCGGGCAATCCACTTCACCACGCTTGCACTGCTCATCAAACGAAGTACTGGAACGAAACCAAGCCTCGAATTCATGCTTGCGTGAGCACCTGAGCTGAAAGTGAATCATTTATCTTGCCACCCATAAAAGGATATCGTTTAAGGGATTATACTACCCTCAAGAAGACAATAGAGGAAGACCGCTTAACAAATGGCAAACAATTCTGACACCACGGAGATGCCACGCCATCTGCGAATCACTGACCCATCGCCCTGGGTCGTCCGTTTTGCACCCCTTATCCGGGCCGGTGGTACCGCCCTCGACCTGGCATGTGGTGGCGGTCGTCATACCCGACATCTGCTGGGCCTTGGCCGCAAGGTGGTCGCCCTTGATCGTTCAACCGAGGCTATGGAGGATCTGGCAAGCAATCCGGATTGTCAGGTTGTCAACGCTGATCTGGAACAGGATGCGCCGGTTTTTCAGAAACCCGGAAAATTGGCCGGATGCACGTTCGATGGCGTTATCGTCGTTAATTACCTGCACCGCCCTTTGCTGGCCAGTCTGCTGGACGTGTTGGCTCCCGGCGGGGTCTTGATTTACGAAACCTTCGCCCGCGGAAATGAGCGCTTCACCCGGCCGCGAAATCCCGATCATCTTCTGAAAAGCGGTGAATTGCTGGCGTTGGCAGAAGGTACCCTTCAGGTCGTTGCCTATGAGCACGGCATTATCGAGAAGGGGCCGCTGCCGGGGGTCATCCAGCGGCTGTGTGCGATCAAGGCCGAAGGCGCAAGCCGACGCGACGACGGTGAGCCCGAACCCCGGCACGTGCATCCTGAAAATACGGACTAACTTTTGATTAAGCCGACGTCCCGGTCATGGGTAAGGGCCGGGATTTTACTGCGTGCCTCATCCACTTTGGCAAGATCAATATCGGCAATTATAAAGCCCGGCTCATCGCCGCCATCGGCCAGAACCTGCCCCCATGGGTCAACAATCAGCGAATGGCCAAAGGTCTGCCGCTCACCGGGATGGGAACCGCATTGCGCCGGGGCGATAATGTAGCAGCCTGTCTCGATGGCGCGGGCCCTGAGCAAGACATGCCAGTGGGCCTGGCCGCTGATCCGGGTGAAGGCGGAAGGCACCGCAATCATCGCCGCACCGGCCTGGGCCAGGGCGCGGTATAAATAGGCAAAGCGCAAATCGTAGCAAATTGTCATCCCCAGCAGCGTCCACGGAGTCTCGGCCAGGACAGCCTCGGCACCAGCATTATAGTGATTGGATTCCCTGTGGGTTTCGGCACCGCCCAGGTTAACGTCAAACATGTGGATTTTATCATAACGGGCGCGCACGGCCCCTTGCCGGTCAAGCAACAACGAGCGGTTGGCCATTTTGTCGCTGCCCGGCACATCGACCAGCATTGACCCAATCAACACCCAGGTGCCGGTTTCACGGGCCAGATCGGCAAAGGCCAGTAATGCCTGATTGCCCTCTTCGGGTTGGCTGTTGGCTTTCAGGAAGGCCCGGTCAGGGGCCATGATATTAACGGTTTCGGGCAGCGCAATCAGATCGGCACCGGCGGCGCTGGCTTGTCTGGCGAGGTCAGTGGCGGCAGCCAGATTGGCGGCCACGTCGGAACCTGAATTGGTTTGAATACAGGCGACCTTGAAAGGATTGTTCACGGGGCGATGCCAAGCATTGGATCAAGCTCGTCATCAAGATCCAGTTCGATCAGATCGTCACTGCCGCCGACACTTTTGCCATCGATAAAGACCTGCGGCACCGATGTCTTGCCGCCGGTGCGCTCGGTCATTTCCTGGCGCTTTGCCTGATCAAAAGTGACATCGTACTCGACAAACTTGACGCCTTTGTTACCCAGCAGGTGCTTGGCGCGGTGAGAGTATCCGCAAAGGGCGGACGTATAAATTTCAACTTCGGCCACGTTTCTTAATCTCCATAATAACATTTGGTCTAATTGTTAAACCCTTATATAGGAACTTAAGGGAATATCGCAAAGAGAACGGCAGCAAAGGCCCGGGATGACCGATCACGATACCGATACTGATATTGCTGTTATCGGGGCTGGAATCATTGGCATTGCGACGGCCTATTATCTTAAAAAGGCAGATCCCCGCCTGAAAGTAACCCTTATCGATCAGGGGCAGCCGATGGCGTTTACCTCCGCCCAATCTGGCGAAAACTACCGCAACTGGTGGCCACATCCGCTTATCAAGCATTTCACCGATCACAGTATCGATTTGATGGAAACCATCGCCCGGGAAACAGAAAACCGCATTAATATGACCCGTAGCGGTTACGTGCTGGCGACCCGGCTGTTGGATGTTAACGACTTGGCAACTGCGTTATTTGCCGGATACGGCGATGACCCGGACAAGGACATCCGCATCCATGATGACAGCACGTCGCAAGCTTACGCCCCGGCAGGTTTTGAACAATGGCAAGTCGCACCATCGGGCGTCGATGTACTGTGTGGGGAAACCCTGATCAAAAAACATTACCCCTGGTATGGCGCTGGTCTGCGCACCCTTGTCCACATCCGCCGTGCCGGCATGATTGACAGCCAGCAGATGGGCCAGGTCATGCTTGAGCAATTTCGCCAGTGGGGTGGAAAGCGCCTTCAGGCCCGCCTGACTGCGGTTGAAACGAAACGGGGATTTGTCCTGGTTTTTGATAACGGCGCTGAAAAACTTCATACCGCCATGGCCGTTAACGCTGCTGGCCCGTTCCTGAACGATGTTGCACATCTTTTCGGGCTTGAGTTACCCGTCCGCAATGTCCTGCAGCAGAAAATTGCCTTTGAGGATGTCGCCGGTGCCATCCCCCGGCAAATGCCTTTTTCCATTGATCTGGACAGCCACTGTATCGATTGGAATGAAGAGGAACGAGAGCTTCTGCTTGCCGACCCCGATCACGCCTGGATGGCCCGGGAAATGCCGGGCGCTGTCCACTGCCGACCCGATGGTGGGGAAAAAGGCAGCTGGGTCAAATTGGGCTGGGCCTATAATGAAACACCCACGCAGGCGCGTCTCGAGCCACAATTCGATGATCATTTTCCCGAACTTGTACTTCGTGGCGCAGCCCGGCTTAACCCGTCACTGAAAGCATATTTCGAGCGTTTACCACGCAACCGAACCCATTACGGAGGCTACTACACAATGACCCGGGAAAACTGGCCACTGATCGGACCGATGGCTGTCGAGGGCGCCTATGTGGTCGGGGCCATGTCCGGCTTCGGGACGATGGCCGCCTGTGCCAGTGGTGAGCTCTGCGCCGATTGGGTTTTGGATGGCGACTTGCCCGCCTACGCCGAACAGCTCAGCCTGCAGCGTTATCAGAATACAAACCTGATGGCGGAACTGAACGCCCAACAAGACCGCGGCTTGTTGTAGGTCTTATAAAGGGAACGGCCTTAAAACCCGTCCCAGAGTCAACACATCGACGGCCCCGGCCCCGGCAGCCAACAGCGAACGGGTAACGGCAGAGGCTGTCGCCCCGGTGGTTAAGACATCATCAACCAGGACCACCCGCTTGCCCGAAATTTCGGGCTTATATTTTTCACGAACCTGAAAAGCGCCCTGAACATTACGCCTTCTTGCCGACGGGCTGAAGCGTCCTTGTGAGGGCGTCGCGCGTTTGCGAACAAGTAAATCAGGGATGGCGGGGACGCCGCTTAACTGACTGAGACACTGACCCAGCAAGGCTGCCTGATTATAGCGCCGCTTGAACAGGCGGCTCCAGTGCAGCGGCACCGGGGCGATCAAATCGGCACCTTCAAGAACATCGCTCCCGGCCCTGGCCATCCAGCGGGCAAAGGCGGAGGCTGCTTCGGTTCTGTCGGCATGTTTGAAGGTCAGGATAAACGGGCTTGAGGCATCGTCATAGGCGAGCACAGCCCGGGCCCGCTCGAAAACCGGTCGCTTCCTGACACAGGAGCCGCAAAGATGACCATCTGAATAATCATTTCCCTGAGCGGCGAATTCAAAAGGCAGGCCGCAGATGGTACAATGAGGTTGACTGATGAAGGTGACGTCCTGCCAGCAATCCAGACACAGCGCGCCCTGTTCTTCGACCAGGGTTCCGCAACTTAAACATTGCGGCGGCAAAAGCACGTCCAGGGCCCTTCTTGCAAATTGCTGAATAGGAGACCTGAAAACGTTTTTTGTAGATGGCTCTGCCTGTGTCATAAAGTGATCATGTCTGAATCCATGACCGTGTTCAATCGCCACCTTGTCGCCCGCCACCGCGACCGCGCCGCCATGTCCCTGGACGATCACGATTTCCTGTTTAAGGAAACCGGCGAGCGGTTGTGTGATCGTCTTGACGATGTTCACAGGAAATTCCCGACAGCCCTCGATCTGGGATGCAGGACCGGTATTCTTGGCCGCATATTGTCCGGACGTGGTGGCATTGAAGACTTGATTGTCTGCGATCTTTCACTGCCGATGAGCGAGCGTGCCGGCCCCCACGCGGTGGTTGCCGACGAGGAATTCCTGCCCTTTGCAGCGCAAGCCTTTGATTTGATTTTGAGTAACCTGAGCCTGCACTGGGTCAACGATTTGCCCGGTGCCCTGACCCAGATCCGCCGCAGCCTGAAACCGGGTGGCTTGTTTCTGGGCGCGATGCTGGGCGGCGACACCCTGATCGAGCTGCGTCAATCTTTGGCGAAAGCCGAAGCCGCCATTGATGGTGGCTTAAGCCCCCGCATTTCGCCCTTCGCCGACGTCAAAGATGCTGGCAACCTGCTGGCGCGCACGGGCTTTATTATTCCTGTTGCCGATCAGGAAGCGATCACCGTTTCCTACCCCGACCCCTTCAAACTGATGGCCGACCTTCGTGGCATGGGCGAAACAAACGCCGTTATGGAAGCCCGCAAGGGCCTGACCAGCCGAACCATGATGATGGAAGCGGCCCGACATTACAGTGAAGACTTTGCCACAGATGACCAACGCATCCCGGCAACCTTTCAGGTCATCACCTTGAGCGCTTGGGCCAAGGATGACAATGATGATAGTATTTAGGCAACTAACAACAGGGAGAATGAAGCAATGTTTTTGAACTTCAAAAGAATCGTCATCGCCATCAGTGGTATGCTCGCCATTACCGCCATGACCGCCTGCTCGCCGGAAGTTGGCTCCAAAGAATGGTGTGATGATTTGAAGGAAAAGCCAAAGGGCGACTGGTCCTCCAATGAAGCCGCCGACTTTGCCAAAAATTGCGTTTTCTAGCCTGCTTTAAGAGACGGCAATGAAATTTCCTGATCCCTTGATCGCTGGCCGCCTGGTCAAGCGCTACAAGCGCTTTCTTGCCGATGTTGAGCTTGAGGACGGCACAATTGTCACCGCCCATTGCGCCAATTCCGGCTCCATGTTGAGCGTTAAGGAACCCGGTTCCGAAGTCTGGCTGTCACCGGCCAGAAACCCCGAACGCAAACTGCGCTACACATGGGAATTGATAAAAATCGGCAAAACCTTCGTCGGCATCAACACCGCCCTGCCAAACGCCATCGTCGAAGAAGCGATCAAGCGAGATAAAATCCCCGAACTCGCCGGTTACGCGAGTCTGCGCAGGGAAGTTAAATACGGCAATAACTCGCGCATTGATCTGTTGCTCGAAGACCCCGCTCGCCCCATATGTTATGTCGAAGTCAAAAATGTCACCCTGAGACGCGGACTGAACAAGGGTGACCCTGTCGAATTTCCCGATTCTGTGACGACACGGGGAGCAAAACACCTGGTTGAACTGGCCGATATGGTGAAACAGGGCCAGCGTTCGGTTATGATGTATCTGGTACAGCGTCAGGATGGGGACACATTCACCATTGCCGGGGATATCGACCCCGACTATAAAGCCGGGCTCGAAACGGCGATAGCGGCGGGTGTTGAGGTATTGTGCTATCAATGCACCCTGAACACCAAGGGGATTGAAATCTCGAAACCTTTAAAGCTGGCCCTTTAATATAAGAATTTAAGAGATTACGAATGAACGATCAGATGCACAAAGATGCCGTATATCCTGAAGAGCGCTCGATAAAGATTCACACAGCGGGTGACTTTGAAGGCATGCGCAAGGCTGGCCGCCTGGCCGCCGAGACGCTCGACATGCTCGTTCCCTTTGTCAAACCCGGCATGACGACCGATGACATTAACACCCTTGTCCATGATTTCACGCTGGATAACGGTGGCACACCGGCCCCCCTAAACTATCGCGGATTCCCGAAATCTGTTTGCACATCGATAAATCACGTCGTCTGTCACGGCATCCCCGGTGATAAAAAATTAAAGGACGGCGATATCGTTAATATCGACGTCACCACCATTCTCGACGGCTGGTTTGGCGACACCAGCCGCATGTTTTATGTTGGCGATGTCAGTATCAAGGCGCAGAAACTGGTGGAAACCACCTATCAGGCCATGTGGCACGGCATCAATGTTGTCCGCCCTGGTGCCACGACCGGCGACATCGGTCACGCCATTCAGGAATTTGCCGAAGCCAAACGATATTCGGTTGTTCGCGATTTTTGCGGCCACGGTCTGGGCCGGGTTTTTCACGATGCTCCCAATATCATGCACTTTGGCAAACCCGGCACCGGCATAACCCTGAAGACAGGCATGTTCTTCACCATCGAACCGATGATTAATATTGGTGGTTGCGATGTCAAGGTTAAGTCCGATGGCTGGACAGCCGTTACCAAAGATCGTTCGCTTTCGGCGCAGTTTGAACATTCAATCGCCGTCACAGATTACGGTTTTGAAGTTTTCACCAATTCCCCCGCCGGTTTCGACTACCCGCCCTACGGGACATAATGACAAAAAAACCTGATCATAGCGGCCACCGTGCGCGCCTTCGTGGACGCTTTATGAAAAGCGGTCGGGACAGCCTCGCCGACTACGAATTACTTGAGCTGATTTTGTTTCCGGCCTTGCCCAGGCGTGACACAAAACCACTGGCCAAGGCCCTGCTCAAGAAATTTGGTTCATTTGCCGAAGCAATCAGCGCTGACCCCCAGGAACTTCGCAGCATTGACGGCATTGGCGAAGCCGCCGTGGTGGCTTTGAAAACAGTTCAGGCCGCGGCTCTTAAATTGTCGCAGGATGAAATCATGGACCGCCCGGTTCTGACATCATGGGACAAGCTGATGAAATATTGCCGGGCCAGCATGGCGTACGAAAAGTCGGAACATTTCCGGGTTCTGTTTCTCAACAAGAAGAATGTCCTGATCGCCGATGAGGTTCAGCAACAAGGGACCGTCGACCACACCCCCGTTTACCCGCGCGAAGTGGTCAAGCGCGCCCTCGAGCTGGGGGCGACGGCGGTCATCATGGTTCACAATCACCCCAGCGGCGATTCGGCGCCATCGAAAGCCGATATCGAGATGACAATGGAAGTGAAAGAAGCAGGCGAGAAGCTGGGAATCATACTGCACGATCATGTCATTGTCTCTAAAAGCGGCAATAACTCCTTTAAAACCATGGGGTTACTATAGCAATGACAACCCCTTTGTCACTGATCCGGGTCTTTGTTCCCTTCGCGCTGGGTTATTTCCTGTCCTATCTGTACAGGGTGGTCAACGCGGTGATCGCGCCTGACCTGATTTCCGAAATAGGGCTTGGACCATCGGACCTGGGCTTGCTGACGAGCGCCTATTTTTTGACTTTTGCGTTGTTTCAATTGCCCCTTGGGATGCTTCTTGATCACTACGGCCCACGCAAGACTGAGGCTATTTTGCTGTTGTTCGCGGCCACGGGGGCGTTTGTTTTCGCAATTTCAACCAGTGCCATTGGCCTTATTGCCGGACGGGCCCTGATCGGGCTGGGTGTTTCATCTTGTCTGATGGCGGCCTTCAAGGCTTATTCCATATGGGTGCCGAGGGATCGCCTGCCGTTGATAAACGGTTTCCAGATGGCCGCGGGTGGGCTGGGAGCCCTGAGCGGCACCGTGCCGGTCGAAATGGCGCTGTCCTCCACGGACTGGCGTGGGGTTTTTCTTTTCCTGGGCGCCCTTACGGTGTTCGCTGCGGGCTTTATCTTTTTTGTCGTACCCAGGCGGGACGAAAGCGACATGAAAGAATCTTCCGGTGGATTGAAGGGCCAGATAAGCGGCGTTATTTCTGTCTTCACCAGCCCCATGTTCTGGTGGATTGCGCCGTTGACAGTTTCTTCACAAGCCGCGTTTCTGTCCATTCAAAGCCTGTGGGTGGGTCCCTGGCTGCACGATGTTGGTGGCCTGGAACGCAATCAGGTCGCCAGCCACCTGTTACTGGTTGCGGCCTCCATGGTTGCCGGTTTCGTTTCCTCTGGCGTTATCGCAGACCATCTGCGGCGTTTTGGAATTAAACCTTTGCCCGTCGCCATCACCGGCATGAGCATTTTCATCCTTATCCAGCTTCTGATCACTTTCCGACTGGTTGATGCGGTGTTACCGCTTTGGATGATGTTCGGATTTTTCGCCACCACCGGAATCCTGCCCTACGCCGCCTTGTCACAGAAATTCCCGCTGCATTTGTCGGGTCGGGTCAACACCGGGCTTAATCTCCTCGTCTTTGTCAGCGCCTTCGCCGCCCAGTGGGGCACCGGCGCCATTATTGGCCTGTGGCCAAAAACCGCGGCAGGATCATACGACCCGGCAGGCTATCAGGCCGCCTTCGGTGTTATCCTGGGATTACAGGTTTTGGGGCTTCTGTGGTTAATCGTTTTCGGTAAAGGCCGCCGCGCATTCGTCATGGGCGGACAAGACGGCTGACACGATCATCACTTTTCATTCCGGCCTTGTTTCGCTATACCCCACCTATAGGTTTTGCTTTTAATAGGAACCCGCAATGATACCCCGCTACAGCCGACCCAGGATGACCGCCATTTGGGAACCTGCCAACAAGTTCCGTATCTGGTTTGAGATCGAGGCACACGCGTGCGACGCCCAGGCCGAACTCGGCGTTATTCCGGCCCAGGCAGCCAAAACCGTCTGGGAAAAGGGCGACAAGCCTTACACCCAGGAACGTATTGATCGCATTGATGAAATCGAACGCGAAACCCACCACGATGTTATCGCTTTCCTGAGCGAACTGGCCGAACATGTCGGTGATGAGGCGCGCTTTATCCATCAGGGCATGACGTCCTCCGATGTCCTTGATACCTGCTTGAGCGTGCAGATGACCCAGGCCGCCGATCTGATTCTTAAAGATCTGGACGCCTTGCTGGATGTTCTGGAGCGCCGGGCCCGCGAACACAAGGATGACGTCTGCATTGGCCGGTCCCACGGAATCCACGCCGAACCGACATCCTTTGGCATCAAACTGGCCGGTCATTACGCCGAATTCAAGCGCGGCCGGGATCGCATGGCCGTAGCCCGCGAAGACGTCGCCACCTGCGCCATTTCAGGCGCTGTCGGCACCTTTGCCAACATCGACCCGAAGGTCGAGGAACATGTTGCCGCAAAGCTGAACCTGAAGCCTGAACCGGTATCAACCCAGGTGATCCCGCGTGACCGCCACGCCGCCTATTTCGCGGCAATGGGCATTATCGCCGGGGCCATTGAGCGCCTGGCGACGGAAGTCAGGCACCTTCAACGTTCTGAAGTCCGCGAGGCCCAGGAATATTTTGCGCCCGGCCAAAAAGGCTCAAGCGCCATGCCGCACAAACGCAATCCGATTTTATCTGAAAACCTGACCGGTCTGGCCCGTATCGTTCGCGCCGCCGTCATTCCGGCAATGGAAAACATCACCCTTTGGCATGAACGCGATATTTCCCATTCCTCCGTCGAGCGCATGTTCGGACCCGACGCGACAGTCACCCTGGATTTCGCCCTGGGTCGCCTGACCGGCATGATGGACAAGCTGGTGGTTTATCCAGGCAGGATGTTGGAAAATCTGATGCAATTCGGTGGCTTGCATGACTCGCAACGAGTTCTGCTGACCCTGACCCAGCACGGCGTCAGTCGCGAGGACGCCTACGTTATTGTGCAGCGCAACGCCATGAAGGTGTGGCGCAGCTACGGTATCGACCCGGATAATCCTGAAGGCACTGTTGAGCCCTCGCCGGAAGACCGTGAAGCGGAGAGCCAGCCCAGTCGTTTCTTCTATTTTCTGTCAAACGACAACGCCGTCGCAGAGGCTCTTGGGGAAAGCGGCTTGAAAGAACTGTTCGAGGTTGACTCGACTGCGTTCCACACGAAACACGCCGACGCGATCTTCGCCAGGGTTTTTGGATCTTAAGAGATTCAGCCGCCGACGCGTCCGTGATCATCACCCAGCGGTTCGGGATAGCCTTCCGTGACCTCTTTTTCTGCGATCACTTGCAGGCGCTTGATTTCCGCACGGATAACATCATCGTCTATGTCCACACCGCCATCGCTAAAGCTTTGCGATACCATGCGCACGACATCTTCATAGCCAGCCTCTTCAAGATCGGAAACCACGACTTTTTTGGCAAAGATTTCAATATCATCACCGCTTAGGCCCAGTTTCTCAGCTGCCCAAAGCCCAAGCATCTTGTCGCGCCTGGCGTCAATCTTGAATCTGATTTCCGCGTCATTCTTAAATTTGGCTTCTTCGCTGGAACCGCGTTTCTTAAAGCTGTCGTTCATCTGTATCGTCCTTGCTTTCGGGTCGTTTCCGGGACAATACGCACCTATGCCCGGAATCGCAACGGCTACTATCCATTTTTTGTGGGTATTAGGATAACTGCTGCGATAATTCCTCTCCTTCTATATATAATGCACAAATGTGCACATTGGTAACCCTGCGCCGCCCCGATCACGATTGGCCATTGATTGTCGCCGCAAATCGCGATGAAAAGATCGATCGGCCCTGGGCCCCGCCAGCCCGTCATTGGCCAGACCGGGATAACGTTATTGCCGGTCTGGACGAATTGGCTGGCGGCACGTGGCTTGGTATCAATGATGATGGCGTCATCGCCGGTGTCCTCAATCGCACCGGTTCGCTGGGTCCGGACCCGGCTTTAAGAAGTCGTGGCGAGTTGCCCCTTGAAGCCCTAGATCACGCCGAGGCCGTGGCCGTCGCAGAGGCCTTGTTCGATCTTGATCCGGAAGCCTACCGGCCCTTCAACCTGTTTGTTGGCGACGCACGGGAGGCGTTCTGGATATCATCGCTAAATGAATACGGCGAGCCGGGTATGCGGCTGGGTGATATCCCGACAGGCATCTCGATGTTGACCGATCGCGACCTCAACGACACCTTTTCACACAGGGTCATGCGTTACCTGCCGCAGTTCCATGACGCCGCCGCGCCGGATCCGGCAGAAGATGACTGGTCGGCTTGGACAGAGATTCTCGCAAGCAAGGAATTTGAAGACGAGGCGGGGCCAAAGGGGGCCATGAATATTGATGGCGGTGACGGCTTTGGCACCGTTTGCTCGTCGATCATCGCGATCCCTTCAGTAGCCCTGGCACCACAAAAACCGCGCTGGATTTTTGCCGGCGGAGCCCCTGACAAAACCCCGTTCGAGTCGGTTGAGTTTTGATCTTTCGGGGCCGTTGTTTTGTGAAGGGACTCCTGCTATATCAGGCCTTCATCTTAAAATGAGCCTGATTCTTTTTGGAAACCAACCTCATGGCCCGACGCAGACAGTTATTTGAAGGCAAGGCAAAAGTCATTTTTGAAGGCCCTGAACCGGGCACCCTGGTTCAACACTTCAAGGATGACGCATCCGCCTTCCAGGACAGGAAAACCGGCACCATCACCGGAAAAGGGGTCATCAACAACCGAATTTCCGAGCACCTGATGATGAAGCTCAGCGATATCGGAATCCCAACCCACTTCATGCGCCGCCTGAACATGCGCGAGCAACTTATTCGCGAGGTCGAAATCATCCCCCTCGAAGTCGTCGTGCGCAATGTTGTCGCAGGTTCTCTGGTCAAGCGCTTTGGCCTGATCGAAGGCACCCCGCTACCGCGTTCGATCGTTGAATATTATTACAAGTCCGGCGAACTGGGCGATCCCATGGTCAATGAAGAACACATTACTGCCTTTGGCTGGGCCAGCCCGCCCGAACTGGATGAAATGATGAGCCTGACATTAAGGATCAATGATTTCATGTCTGGCCTGTTTATGGGCATAGGTATCCGTCTGGTTGATTTCCGGCTTGAATTCGGCAGACTTTGGGAAGAAGACCAGATGCGCATCGTGCTGGCTGATGAAATCAGCCCTGACAGCTGCCGATTCTGGGATACCAAAACCGATGAGAAAATGGACAGGGACCGCTTCCGCGAGGATATGGGCGGTGTCAAGGAAGCCTACCAGGAAGTCGCCCGACGCCTGGGAATTTTACCCGAAAGTGGCCCCGCAGACATGCGTGGACCGGAGTTAATGCAATGAAAGCCCTGATCCACGTCACCCTGAAACCCGGTGTCCTTGACCCCCAGGGAAAGGCCGTTCAAAACGCTTTGGGTTCGCTTGGCTTTTCCGGTGTTGATGGTGTCCGTCAGGGCAAATTCATCGAAATCGACCTGACCGAAAGCGACGCCGCCAAGGCCCGCGATAATGTCGAGGCCATGTGCAAGCAACTGCTCGCCAACACGGTTATTGAAGATTATTCAATCGAGATTACGGAATAGGAATCATGAAAACATCCGTCATCGTCTTTCCCGGATCGAATTGTGACCGCGACGTTCAGGTCGCCCTTGCCGCCTCCACAGGGGTTGAACCCGAGATGGTCTGGCACGGTGATACAGAACTTGCCAAGACCGACCTTATCGTTATTCCCGGTGGTTTTTCTTACGGCGATTACCTGCGTTCGGGAGCCATCGCCGCCCATTCGCCGATCATGCGCGAGGTCGTCAGCCGCGCCAGGGCCGGTGTGCCGGTGCTGGGAATATGCAACGGCTTTCAGATTTTGACCGAAGCCGGATTGCTGCCGGGCACGCTCATGCGCAACGCCAACCTGAAATACATCTGCAAGGACGTGCACCTGAAGGTCGAAGCCACCAACACCCTGTTTACCCATGGCTATAACCAGGGCCAGGTGATCCGTATCCCCATCGCCCATCACGACGGCAATTTTGAAACCGACGAAGAAACCCTTAAAATGCTGGAAAACAATGGCCGCATTGCTTTTCGTTATTGCGACGAAGGGGGAACCGCGTCAAAAGCCGCCAACCCGAACGGTTCGATCGCCAACATCGCCGGTATCACCAGCGAAAGCCGCACCGTCCTGGGGCTGATGCCCCACCCGGAAAGGCTGGTCGACCCCCTGCAGGGCGGTACCGATGGCAAAGCCATGTTTGATGGACTGGTGGAAAGCCTTGCTGCATGATCGCCAAACTGGATTCCCGCTTTCGCGGGAATGACGCGTTTGAGTGACACACGTGAATTTATCATACTCCGGCCATGCTCATACCGCTTAAAGACGATAATCCCCTAAAACGCATTCCCTACCAGTACGTGACGGTGGCCCTGATCGGCTTGTGCGTGATCGTCTTCCTGTGGCAATTGTCGTTGGGCGAGGCGGGCGGACGAAAGGCGGTGCTTGGCTTTGGCGCTATTCCTTCGGTCCTGTTCGGCAGTCGCACCCTGCCCATGGAACTGGCCATGATCCCGGCCCCGCTGACCTTGATCACATCCATGTTCATGCATGGCGGCTGGATGCACCTGATTGGCAACCTGCTGTTTTTATGGGTGCTGGGCGACAATGTTGAAGACGCCATGGGCCATGGCCGGTTCTTTGTCTTTTACATTCTGTGCGGCCTTGCCGCCGCCCTGACCCACGCCGGTCTCGATCCGGATTCGACAACCCCGATGATCGGTGCCAGTGGCGCTATTTCGGGCGTCATCGGGGCCTATCTTATTTTACA
>JACNJU010000157.1 GCA_014382375.1 Rhodospirillaceae bacterium | reverse complement strand
GAATCAAAAAACCCATTAACTCATTGAGTTAACGGGCATATTTTGGTTGCGGGGGCTTGCAACAATCAAGCTCCTACATTATCAAAATTCATATAAATTTAAGGTTCACACAGATGCATGCGCATACAAGCACCTTTATCGAACAAACAAAAAGTGAGGAAAAATGTTCTCTCTAAAATCTAATGATAGGCATGTAACCAACTTAAATTGCTGTTCTCATATAGGTTACTTCCCTAAATGAGCCAGTCACTTTGAAGCATTGGCTGTTGGAATGACCAACTGTTCTATCCAGTTTCTAACTTCGGCATGCCGGATGTTCTCGTCTATCACGTCTTCGTCGATGCCCAGTTGAAACGCCAGGTCTTTTCGTTTTGTGTCTTGATGCAGTGTTCCAAGCATATCGACAAAAGACTGAGCAGTATCCATATCGGCAAAAAGGCCTTTGTCGATTAATTTCTGTTTCCGGCAATAAATCAGACGTGCCATTTCGTGAACATCATATTCAGGATGATATTGTAATGCCCAGAAGACACCGTTTTCATGTGTCACTGAAACCGACTGCACGCTGGTGAAATCGTTTGATGACAATACAACAGCCCCTGGCGGAAGATGTGTGATTTCGTCATCATGACTTATCCAGGCATCGAATACTGATTTTTTGTCGCGATAGAGCGGATGGCTTCTGCCTTCGGGTGTGAGGGATATCTTGCGGGCTAGAAACATCTCCCGTCCCTTTGGATGCGCTGCGCAGTTTCCCCCAGCAGCGGCGACAGCAATCTGGGCCGCCCAACAAGAACCAAAACTTGGTACACCTGCCTGGAATGCTGCTTGAGCAAAATTTATTTGTTGAGTTACTTC
Source organism: Rhodospirillaceae bacterium (assembly GCA_014382375.1). Classification (GTDB taxonomy): domain Bacteria; phylum Pseudomonadota; class Alphaproteobacteria; order Rhodospirillales; family JABHCV01; genus JACNJU01. The sequence continues at coordinate 1,793 of JACNJU010000157.1, read as the reverse complement.
CGGTGTATCGTGATAGACGGTCAGGCTGGAACCGGTCCAGGCAATACCGTCATAATTAGCGATGCCGGCTCCGGTTGGTAATGCCGAGCCTGGGTCAGCCGGGTAAATAATATCGATCTTTGCACCCTTAACACATGATTGCAGCATACGTTCATAAAGCTGACCAGCAGTTGATGCGCCTCCTTTGGCAAGATCTTTCCTTCCAGCTTTTGCATAACCGTCCAAAACAAGAAAACGAAGTTCGCTGGACATGGATATCTCCTCTATTTGTCAATGAGCAGCTAGGCCGTCAATAATGGCCGCAAGATGGTGATGGCTATCGCATATCGCATCAGCCGTGGTGATATCCCGGTCGTCGGGCCGAGTCGCGGTGAATAGGACCGCCTTCGCACCAATCGCATGGGGGCCCTTAACATCGTTGTGGTCCCTGTCGCCAATGTGAACTATTTCGCTGACATCGATGCCCAGGTCACTTGCTACTTTGTCGAACATAGAGCGATGTGGTTTGGAGCGCCCAACTTCATCAGAAAATGAAAATGAAGAGAAAAACTTTTTTAGGCCGTGATGTTCCAGAAGATCACGCAAACCTGCTCCGGGTGTTACGATTGCGTCCGAAACAATAGCGAGTTGGTAATGGGTTGAAAGTTTAGCCAGGGCTTCCTTGATGCCGTCAATGGCGTTGGGCGGCACGTCGACTTCCATTCGACCATGTTTGTCCACCAAATCTTTGAGCACATCATTCGGCACCTCCCTCCCTAATCCATTTAGGACGACGCGAAGACGCTGATCGATCGTCCAGTTGATATGGCATTCTTTCCACACGACAATAAAGCCAGCTTCGGCTGTGTCATACGCCAACTGTACGGCCTCTAAATCGATGGGTTCAATTTTGTTGAGCGCTTCCCAGACCTGATAACGACGCTCTTCTTTCTTGGAACGTAATCCCAGTTCCTTACGTTTTTCCTCATCTGAATTGTCATCCACGATGGTGTCCCATAAGTCGAAGGTTACAGCTTTAATGGTCATTTTCTTTTCCTTTCGTGAGGATCAAAGCGAGCCTTCAACGCATGATTTGAATAGGTCTGAATATTCATTTGCAGTGAATGGGATTGGGTTTGTTCCTGCAGAAGGGTCAACGGTCGACATGGCCCCAACTTTTTCTGCCTGCTGCGTATCAATGCCAATATCGGCGAGGGTATGGGGTATCCCGACGTTCTGGCGAATTTCCAGAACCCAGTCAATCAGCTCATCAGCTTCGCCTAGGCCAAGGCAGATGGCGAGGTAATCAAGATTTTCCTCAATCACTTTTCGGTTAGCGACAAGCACATAAGGCATAACAATTGCGTTCAACAGTCCGTGGTGAGCATCATAAATCGCCCCCAAGGGATGAGCCAGCGCGTGCATGGCACCAAGGCCTCTCTGGAAGGCGGTTGCTCCCATAGTTGATGCAACAAGCATGTTCCCACGAGCTTCTAGATCACTGCCATCAGCCACAGCTTTAGGGAGCCATTCTTTGATCAACCGGATGCCTTCGACAGCAATGCCGCGCGCCATTGGGTGATATCCGGGTGCACAAAATGCTTCCAGATTGTGCGACAAAGCATCCATCCCTGTTGCGGCTGTGATTGGGGCTGGAAGACCCACGCTAAGTACAGGATCGGCAATGACAATTCCTGGCACCATATTGGGATGAAAAATAATTTTTTTAATATGATTTGCTTCATCAGTAATGACGGAAGCTCGCCCTACTTCTGAACCCGTTCCTGCTGTAGTCGGGACCGCCACTATTGGCG
>JACNJU010000091.1 GCA_014382375.1 Rhodospirillaceae bacterium | reverse complement strand
TGAGGGTGGCTATTCACTGTTTCAAAGAACCAAATAGGATTTATATCATAATAAAAGTAAAAAGTCAATTTTTCCTCATTTATGTGAGCCGACCTGACCCGAATGCCTGAAAATGGTGTGTTTTCGGTCATGAAAAGGAAGGCAGGACCTGATTTGCCGATAGCCAAAGACGGCATGCTGCTACCCATGGCAGCGGCCGAATACAGAATGAAAATCAGATACCCCCCCTCGACAAGAACCGCGTCCCCGTTGCAATTAGTTGCAAACCAGAATGGTTGTAGTTATTTGATTCATCGACACACTTATGCATGGACAGACATCAGGTGACACGGGTCCTCTATATTGAAGACGATGAGAGCGTCGCAGGTTTGTTTAAAACCGTGGTGGAAACACGTGGTTACAGCGTGGATGTCGCGTTCACGGGTGACGGGGGCCTCGCCATGCACGCGGCCAATCCCTATGACATTCTGGCAGTGGATTACGGGCTTCCCGACATGACGGGCATCGACGTGTGCAGAAAACTTCTCATGGACGATCCGGAACTCCCCATAGTCATGATCACCGGTAAAGGTAATCAGGGGTTAATTGCCGAAGCTCTGAGCCTTGGTGTTGCGCAGTACTTACAAAAAGATAATCCCGGGGTTTATCTGGAACTGGTGCCGAGCATTATTGAGCACCTGGTAAGGCAAAGCCGCATCGGGCAGGAAAACCGGAAATCGAATCAGATTCTATTGGAGACAGAACGGAAACTGAAGCAAGCAACTGAACTAACGCATGTCGGGTATTGGGTTTGGGATGAAATTGCAGACAAGGCCGTTTCGTGCTCCGAAGAATATGCGAAAATTCATGACGTTTCTGTTGAGGAGTTCGTTTCAAATTCAAACTCTTCGGCACAGATATTGGATCGGGTTCATCCTGAAGACCGTGAAGCCATTAAAGAGATAAACCGTAAATACCGAAAGAACTACAAACCCTACAATATGGAATACCGTATCGTGACCCGGCAAGGCGAGACCCGTTGGGTTCGTGATATCGTCGAGCCGGTGTTTGATGAAAACGGCGTTCACATTCGAACCAATGGGTTTACTCAAGACATCACAGACCGTAAGCACGTTGAGGCTGTTTTGTCAGAGAAAAACAGCGAATTATTAAAAAGTGAAGAACAACTTCGCGCAATGTTTGAAACAGGTGCTGTGGGCATCGCATTCCACTCCCTCGATGGCGCCTACCTGAAAGTCAATGAGGCGTTCTGCCAAATTCTTGGTTGCGACCAAAGCGAAATACTGGGACGAAACTGGCGGGATTTCACCCATCCGGATGATATCGCCAGAACGGAGAGAGAAGACGCCGAAACCATCAATCGCAAGCAGGACAGTTTCTCCTTGGAAAAGAGATATGTGCGGAAGGGTGGCGAGACTATCTGGGCACATTTAGGGTCGGCGCATCTTTTTGATGCGCACGGTCGCCCCGAGTTCATTGTTGGGCATATTGTCGACATCACTGAACAAAAACTCAATGAACAAGCCTTGCAAGAAACTCAGGATCAATTGCAAGCGAATATCGCGGGACTGAAAGATGCTAAACAGCGCATCGAACATGAAGGAGCCAATCAAGTTGCTATGGCGGAAGACCTTGCCATAGCCCGTGATGAAGCTGATGCCGCAAATAAATCGAAATCAGAGTTCTTGGCCTCTATGAGCCATGAGATCAGAACCCCCATGACGGGTGTCATCGGCTTCGCCGATTTGTTGTTGGAAGATGATCTTGCTGTGGAAAGCAAAGAGAAGGTCTATAAAATCAAAGATTCTGCCCATTCTCTGCTTAAGATCATCAACGACATCCTTGATATGTCGAAGATGGAAGCGGGGAAGATGGATATCGAGGGCATCGATTGCCACCTGCCATCTATGATTGATGATGTGGTGGCTCTGTTCAGTGAGAAACGCAAGGATGGCAGGGCCAAGGGTCTGGAGCTTGATGTAAACCTCAGCGATGATTTCCCCGTTGGGGTGAATTGCGATCCCACCCGCTTACGTCAAATTCTCGTCAACCTGATCGGAAATGCGGTGAAGTTCACCGAGAAAGGGAGCGTTACGGTAGAGGGATCATGTCAATCAGAGAACGGGCAAGAGTTTATCAGAATGGCCGTCCACGATACCGGCATCGGCATGCAACCAGAGGTCATCGACAAGCTGTTCACAAGCTTCACCCAGGCCGATGCTACCATCACCCGCAGATTTGAGGGGACTGGCCTCGGGCTGTCTATCTGTAGGCGTTTGACGGGACTCATGGGTGGGAAGATCGGCGCTGAGAGCGAGTATGGCAAGGGCAGTACCTTCTGGTTCACACTGCCCTATACGCTTGCTACGACCGAAGTCTCTGCGCGTTCTACAGGGCTATCGAGCATGGCCAAGGTCTACAAGGCCGCCCATTTTCTTCGTATTCTGATCGTTGATGACAATAAACTTAACCAACAAATTATCTTCGCAACCGTGGCCGGTTTTGGTCATTCGGCAATTATTAAAGAAAATGGCATGGAGGAGATTGAGGCACATGAGGCGGGTGACTTTGACCTCATCTTGATGGATGTACGGATGCCTGTAATGTCGGGGCCTGACGCGACACGAACTATTCGTGCAATGGGTAAAGACAAGGCCAAAATTCCCATTATTGCGCTGA
>JACNJU010000117.1 GCA_014382375.1 Rhodospirillaceae bacterium | reverse complement strand
AAGATGTCGATGAAGCCCAGGCTGTTGTTGTGCAAAGCGCCAAGGCCCTTGCTGACGCCGGTGAAATCGTTATCTCCAGCGGCTCCGAAGAAGATGAGCTGGTGTACTAAGAGCTCTTTTCTGCGTAGTGATCAAGCAGAAATTCCGTCAACATCTCAGCTGCTTGCGGCTTGCAGAAGTAGTAACCTTGAATTTCATCGCACTGATATTTTTTGAGCATGGACAACTGACGGGATGTCTCAACCCCTTCGGCCACGACTCTTCGGTTTAATGTTCGCCCCATACTGATGATTGTTTTAATGATTTCCGCATCATCTTCATTGGTCGCAATGTCGGCAACAAAGGATCGATCGATCTTGATGGTGTCGATAGGGAATTTCTTCAAGTAACTAAGTGAAGAATAGCCAGTTCCGAAATCATCCATAGCCAAATGCAGGCCCATTTCATGCAACTCGCCCAGAGAAACAATGGCCTTGGCTGAGTCTGTCATCAGCATGCTTTCGGTGATTTCAATTTCCAGGCATTCAGGTTTGACACCGCTTTCCTTTAACACCCGTTCCATCATGGGCACGAAAGAGACCTCGCGCAGTTGCCGGGCCGATAAATTAACGGCAATACGAATAGGTGGCATCCCTACGGCCAACCACGCCTTGTGTTGCTCGCACGCTGTCCAAAGGGCCCATTCTCCAACTTCAACAACCATCCCGGTTTCTTCCAGGACAGGAATAAATTTAACCGGCGAAATAAGCCCCTGCTCGGGGCTCTGCCAACGCATCAGGGCCTCAACACCGGTAATTGTGTTCGTCTGAATATCCAGTTTTGGCTGGTAGTGAAGTTGGAACTCACCATTTTCAAGGGCCTTTGACAGGCCGTTCTTGAGGACAAGGCGCTCTTTCACATCTGCATTCATGTCGGGGGTAAAAAACTGAAAATTGGCCTTGCCCTGTTCCTTCGCCCGGTACATGGCTGAATCGGCATTTTTGATAAGTTCATTGGCTTCGAGCGCATCGTCGGGAAATATGGTGACGCCGATAGAGCCTGAAATGAAAGACTCGTGACCTTTAAGATTGTACGGCTTGGTGAGGGTGTCGAGAATGCGCTGGGCCAACAACGGTGCGTGCTTGGGATCAAGCAGACTGGGCATAATAACCGTAAATTCGTCACCGCCCAATCGGGCCACAGTGTCGCCTGAACGGATACATGTGCTCAGGCGCACGGCTGTTTCCTGCAATAGCAAATCACCAATGTCATGTCCCAGGGTGTCATTAACAAGTTTGAATCCATCCAAATCAATAAACAGAAGCCCCAGTTTACGCTCGAGGCGGGACATCGTCGCCAGCCCCTGGTTAAGACGGTCATGAAACAGGGCCCGATTGGGAAGATCAGTCAAGGCATCGTAGTTGGCCTGATAATAGATACGCTCTTCATCCTGTTTTCGCTTGGTAATATCCGTCAGCACGGCGGCGAATTGTAAATCCTTGCCCTCATCGTCGGTGATGACAGAGACCGACAGCCTGACAGCGATTTCCTCGCCGTTTTTCTTCTTGTGCCAATACTCCCCTTCCCAACGGCCATGGTGGTTGATTTCTTTCCACATGCGCTCGAAAAGATCTTTGTCTTTCCTCAGGGATTTATAGAAAGGCGGTATCTTGCCCAGAACGTCGGCTTCATAATACCCGGTAATACTGGAAAATGCAGGGTTGATCGCGGTGGTCCGAAAACGCTTGTCAACGATGACAACGGCCTCTGTCAAATTGGCAATAACCTCGGCTGCGAGACGTAATTTTTCTTCTGCCTTGCGGCGTACACCAATTTCTTCTGTTAATTCACTTGTCCGTTCTTCAACCCTTATTTCCAATTGATCATGGGCTATGCGTAAATCTTCCTCGGCATTTTTACGGACCGTGATGTCCTTAACGATTCCGGTATAAATGCGCAGATGACCCAGCCGTAACTCGGTGACTGAAAGTTCCATGGGAAATAACGAACCATCCTTACGCTGGCCCTTTTCTTCACGATTGGTCTCGCCTATGATCTTCCCCTTGCCGGTCTTCTTGTAATTAGCAAGGTACTTGTCGTGTTTGGAGCGGTGCGGTTCGGGAACCAGAATTTTGACGTTTTCACCAATGATTTCCCAAGCCTTGTATCCAAAAATATTTTCCGCCGCCGGATTGAATGACTGGATAATGCCCTTCTCGTCAATGGTAATGATGGCGTCGGCAACCGTGTTAAGGATGCCATTGAGGCGGCTTTCACGTTCGCGCAGGGATTCGGTGGAGCGCAACCGCTGGGTGATATCACGCGCCTCGATCATATAGGCGTCTTCGCCTGGTGCGCCAAACGCCATCACCGCGACATCAACATCAATGATGTTTCCATCAACCCGCACGAATTTCAGGGGCATTGAAGAACCGGTACCCGAAAGGTTTTCCAGTTCTTCGGCGAAGCCCTGTAAGCCATCATCCAGGATCGGATGATAATCGGGATGTAAAAGGGTTTTTAGCTTGCGACCAATCAGTTTTCCCGGCTCTTTTTCATGTAAAATTTCTGCACCGGCGGCATTGATGAAGGTGATTTCACCATTTTCACAGACACAGATCAGATCGAGAGCGCTTTCAACCAGTGAGCGGTAGCGGTTCTCGCTTCTGAGAACGGTTTCGGCAACCCGCAGTTTATCGGTGATGTCGCGTGCCTGAACAGATACCAAACCTGATTGCGGTTTTCCAACCAGGGAAAAAGTTATTTCCACATCAACAACTGATGCCCTGCCACGCTGCAGCTTAAGGGGCAGAGAGTCATTTTCGGTAATGCCGTTTTCCAGCAATTCCGCAACAATTTCACGGTATTCCGGATGCAGGAACTCTGCAAACTGGCGACCAGCAGCACGTTTCGCCGACTTAAGATGGAGCATGTGCAAACCGGCCGCATTGATATAGGCGATCCGCCCATGGCGACACAGGCAAATCATATCATTGGCACTGTCAACAAGGTCGACAAACAAACTGGCACTCTCGGAAGCCGAGGTATTGTCGGATTCAATAACAGAATCGACGTATTTCGCCGATTTCGTCATTTTGTCATCGTTTCCTGATTGACCGGATGTCTTTTTTGTCCGCCCCGCCATTAATCGACCTTCATATCCCCATTTGCATATTTATTCCATAGATTCAGTAGCATGGAACCCAGTTGCATGTATAGAAATCTGTCACTCATGGACAGGATACGCCCATGAGGGATAAGCAGTTTCTAGAAATTGAGAATATCGCTGCTTGCTTCAAGACCTGTGCGAGCGCAAGCATCATCTGCTTTCGGGCCTGGAGCACCCGAAACACCTATGGAGCCGACAACACTTCCAGCCGCTTCGATCCGCACCCCGCCAGCAACCATCAAGGCACCGGGAACATGCCTGATGCCCGAACCTTCCTCGCCGCCTTCAGTCGGTTCGCGAAGATTGAGGGTATCGGTATGAAAATTCAAGGCCGTACGGGCTTTGCGAACGGGAATGTCAGGGGTCAATATTCCCGCCAACTGGTCGCGCAAGAGAACCAGGAGGACACCGGAACGATCAACTACCGCAACACTCACCTGGTATCCATCATTTTGGCAGGCCTGCATGGTTTCCTGGGCAATTTTCAGGGCCAGTTCCATGTTCATAGCCTGATAGGTAAGCAGCTTTTCCTCTGCCGCTACCGGAGAAATAATACGGAAAACCGTCAAAAAAGTTAAAACAAGCCCCGTCAATCCGGACATACGCATGGCGTTACCTCTTAAACTTGGTTAAATTTTCTTGATTATTTCATTTAACAGTTGCCAGAAAAAATCTTCGCCTGGGTAGCCAATGATGCGACCAACTTCAAGCCCATCCTTCATGACAACGAAGGTCGGTGTATACATCAAACCCTCAAGATGTGACAAGTCGACAGGCCTGTCATCATCGATATTGATCCGGCGCAAGGGAGCGATCTTAGCCTCACTGGTTTTGTCATAGACAACACCGATATCTTCGTTCCAGGCTTCGCACCATTCACAGCCTTCACTCTCGAACATGACCAGTTCAGCCGCTTTCGCGTTGTTCACAGACAGTATCCACAGTGACATCAATATGACCGCGAAAACCCGACTGCGAAATCGAAATAGAGCGTAAAAAATCATTTATATGATTGCCCACAATAACGCCAAACATGGCCAGTCTAACGAATTAGGGCCGGGTTTCACATGTGAAAAGCCGGCCCCATAGTAAAAACATTTTTTCTTTCAAAAACAGAAAGTTATGCGCCTTTTTTAATCATGTAAGTGAATACGCCATCTGCTTCACTGCTTTCCAGCAGGCTGTTGCCGGTTGAGCGGCAAAAGGCTTCAAAATCCTTGACCGAGCCGGGATCCGTTGAAAGCACCTGAAGGGTCTCGCCATCATCAAGCCCTTTGATTGCTTTCTTTGCTTTGAGGATCGGCAATGGGCAGTTCATGCCCTTGGTATCGAGTGTCGTTGTCATTCGTAATCTCCTGTTTAACTCGGGTAAAAATGTACCCGTATATTAGAGTTTCATCAAGAACAGATATTTATGTATTTCAAACAAACCACCCGCAGACAAGAAGCAAGGTTCTTGTCATTGGCAACCTGACAGTGATCGTGAATACGGGTCACCAGGGCAGCAACAGTTATGCCCTCCTCGTCAGCGAGAATTCCTAAAACCGTCCAATAAGCCCTTTCAAGCCGAATTGTTGTCGAATGACCATGAAGACGCATGGAACGACGTTCGGATTCAAATTCCTGATGCTGCTCAACGTTACACAGGCTGAACAGTCGATCCAACGGCTTTTGATCAGGGTCTTCGCCTGTCTTGTCAATAGAACTTGCACTCATCATTGATAGCTGCCCTTTCCCTGAACCCTGCCTGAGGTTCGGAGGCTAACTTTGTTCAGATGTAGAGATTAATATCAGACTTGAGCGCATTTTCCATGTATGTCGCCGCACCACCAAGTGTGATGTTATCAATCAAATCCTTGGAATCCAGCTCAAACAGGTCCAGCGTCATCTGGCAACCGATCATCTCGACATCCGACTCGATGGCGGCTTCGCGGAGTTCCGGAATGGAAGCGACGCCCTTTTTTTTGATTAAGTTCTTCATCATGGTCGAGCACATGGCATCAACACCGGGAATAGCCGACATGATGTTCGGCATGGTCATGTGCATGCCCATCATCGGCATTTCCATTGCCGGATTGCCAAGTGTAGAAATTTGCAGGTGATCAAGATTTTTTTTCAGCAATTGCAAGCCGTAAAAGGTAAAGAACATTGTGACTTTAACATCCATTGCCGCAGCAGTAGTGGCCAGAATAAACGGCGGATAGGCCCAATCCAGCGTCCCCTTGGTGACGATGATTGACATTGATTTTGCGTTGTCGCCCTCAGCACTCATTTGATTAATCTCCCGAACATGAAAAAATACTGCGACCCCCCGTATACCTTTAACCAAGGCTTTTTTTCGGAGTCCTGTTAAGCAATTAGAATAAACTAATATAACCACGTCACCACCCAAAAGGTAGTACATATTGAATACAAAATTTACTTCCCTGATCACTTCCTTGTGAAAAGCTTATAAATCGTAGGGTTTTCGGGCAATAAAAGCTATGCCAGGCACTCCAACCCTACAAGTTTAGAAAAAACGAATATACGAAACATCAATTTTATATTATATACGATGCATATTCAGTTGCCCATCGACCAAACCATTGCCCTTGGAGCTCAACCGGGCGACGGCAAATGGCTTGGAGAATACATGATGCAAGGGGGAAGCCATGGAAGAAATGCCGGTCACAACTGTTGTTGCTTTTGCCGGGTTTATTGCCGGTATTGTCTTTGGCGCAACGGCCAATAAAACCAATTTTTGCACCATGGGTGCGCTGTCGGACATTGTCTTCATGGAAGACTATTCCCGTTTCCGGGCCTGGTTGCTGGCCATGGCCGTTGCCATTATTGGCTCACAAACCCTACACATTATGGGGATCGTTGATTTATATGAAAGCATCTACCAGACCACAAATCTTGGCTGGCTAGGCGCCATTATCGGCGGCCTGATGTTCGGATTCGGAATGACCATGGCTGGCGGTTGCGCCAACAAAAACCTGGTGCGAATTGGTGGCGGCAATCTTAAATCCATCATCGTTGTTATCGTCATGGGCATCTTCGGCTATATGACGCTACGCGGTCTTGTTGGTCTCGCCCGTATTGAACTTGAAGGGTACAGCAACATTGACCTTTCAGAAATGGGGCTGAATTCACAGGGCATGATCGATATTGCCGCTATGGCTTTTGGCGGTGAAGCGGAAAATTTGCGTCTGGGCTTTACCGCACTTTTTGCCGGCGCCTTGCTGGTTTATTGCTTTAAGGATGCCAATTTCCGGACCCAGCCCCTGAATATTATCGGTGGCCTGGTCGTCGGAGCCATGATTCCGCTGGGATGGTGGATTACAGGTGTTATGGGTGCTGATGACTTTGACCCACTGCCCTTGTTCTCGTTTACCTTCGTCTCACCAGCCGGTGAAAGTATTCAGTACCTGATGACCTTTACCGGGGCGACCATCAATTTCGGCATCGCCACAGTCGGTGGCGTCATTACCGGTTCATTTTTGATGGCAATGATGAGCAATTCATTCCACATCGAAGCCTTTACCGACACAGATGACATGAAACGCCACCTGTTTGGTGCCGCGATTATGGGTATCGGCGGTATTCTTGCCCTGGGTTGCACCGTCGGCCAAGGCATTACCGGCATGTCAACACTTGCCCTGGGATCCCTTATCGCCTTGGTATCAATCATAATCGGCGGCCTGATCGGATTGAAATATATGGAAGAAGGTAGCCTGGGTGGGGCCCTGAAAGCCTTGACAGGGAGCCAATAGGAACCAACAGCAACCTACAGGCTGGATATTAGGGTTTTCCATGCCACACTTAGGAGAATCCCTGTTTTCTGCGGCATTTTAGCACATTATTGTATTAATTATGTATTTTCTTGGCTTGCATCTTACGGCAATTGTCGTTTAGATTACCAAAACATCATATAAGAAACCCGACAACAAGTCGGGTCAAGATGACCCATCCGGTCCTAAAAAAATGCAATGGCTGAGGCCTCGGATGATTTTGGATCACGTCAAGGTTTCCATTGGAACCAAACGTGTTACCGCTTAGGGAGGGACAATGACTTACCGCACAATTCTAAGCACACTTGTCGGCATTGCACTTTTTGGCACATTAGCTGCCAATGCCAATGCCGCTGAATATATGATCGTCGATGGAACAATTCCAGATTCGTTGACCGGCAAACCCGGTGACGCTGCCAATGGCAAAAAACTGGCTATCAATCGCAAGAAAGGTAACTGCCTGGCTTGTCATGTGATGCCGATCCCCGAGGAACAGTTCCACGGTGAAGTTGGTCCGGATATTTCCGATGTCGGTTCTCATTTTACTGAAGCCGAACTCAGATTGCGTCTTGTCGATCCAAAAGTACTGAATCCTGACACCATCATGCCAGCGTTCCTTAAGCCAGGAACCCATGACGTGCTTAAGAAATTTGATGGCAAAACAATTTTAGGGGAACAGGATATCGAAGATGTCATCGCATACCTGATGACTCTAAAAGGCCAGTACTCCCAGTAATTACCGTTTTTTTTAAAAGGATTAGAAATGTCTAAGGATACTTTTAATACCGTCGCAATTGGGCGCAGAGAAGTGCTTAAAAGTGTCGGATTTGGTGCGCTGGCCCTGGCCGGCACCAGCCTTGGCTCAAGCAATGCCCAGGCAACACCAGAAGAAGCCACTAAATATTTATCTGAAATGACCGGTGGCGCAGCAGCCAAGGAAGGCAAGGTAACTGTCAAGTTGCCCGAAATTGCCGAAAATGGCAGCACCGTTCCGATCACCATCTCCATTGACAGCCCGATGACCGACAGCGACTACGTTAAATCGGTACACGTCGTGGCTGAAGGCAACCCCAACCCGGAGGTTGTCTCGTTCAACCTGTCCCCGGCAATGGGTAAAGCCGAGGTGTCGACTCGTATGCGTTTGGGCAAAACCCAGAACGTACGCGCTGTTGCCATCATGAGCGACGGTTCCGTTTACAGCGGCCTCAAGCAGGTCAAGGTAACCATTGGCGGCTGCGGCGGCTGATCGAAAGATTTCAGGAGAATAGAGAAAATGGCTAACAAACCACGCGTTAAAGTCCCGAAGAAAGCCAAAAGCGGTGACATCATCCAGATTAAAACCCTGATGTCCCACAAAATGGAAACTGGTAATCGCAAGGATAAAAAAACCGGCAAACTGATCCCGCGCAAGATTATCAACAAGTTTGTTTGTTCCTTCAAAGGCAAAGAAGTGATGAGCGCCGTGCTGCATCCCGCAGTCGCTGCAAATCCCTATTTGGCCTTCTACGCCAAGGCAACCGAAAGCGGCACATTCGACTTTGAATGGACCGAAGACGGCGGCAAAACAATTACCGCATCAGGTGATATCACCGTCTCCTAACGGGGATCAGACAGGAAAGGTAAAACCATGAAGTATACGAAATACATCACGAGTGCCGCCGGTCTGTTAGGATTGGGAGCCATCTTGGTGGCTTGCACCCCTGCCCCGACGATGAAAACCGGCTACGACTATGCGATACCTGAAACCCAGGCAATGCAGGATGACGACTTCTCGAACCCTGCCTTCGTGTGGGTCGATATCGGTGAAGAACAGTGGTCAACCGTTGACGGCGAAGCAGGAAAGTCCTGCGAATCCTGCCACGGTGATGCATCTTCAATGAAGGGCATTTCGACCTCTTATCCGAAGTACAGTGCTGAAGATGGCAAAATGCGCACCTTGCAGCATCAAATCAACTACGAGAGAACCGAACGGATGAAGGCAAAAGCCTGGAAATGGGAAGGTGATGAAATGCTTGGCATGGCCTCGTTCATCAAGAACCAGTCCAAGGGTATGCCTCTGAACGTCTCCATCGAAGGCGAAGCAGCACCGTTTTATGAAGCTGGAAAAGCCTTCTACATGCAGCGTCGCGGTGGTTTGGACATGTCGTGCAAAAATTGCCACATGGACTATCCGGGCGTTAAAATCCGGGCCAACGTGCTAACCAACGGTCTGCCAAACGGCTTCCCGACCTACCGCCTGAAATGGCAGAAAATTGGATCGTTGCACCGCCGTTTCCGTGGCTGCAACTCGAACATTCGTGCGACTCCTTATAAACAGGGTTCTGACGAATACACCAACCTTGAGCTTTTCCTCACCCACCGTGCCAACGGTGTGGCTGTCGAAACGCCCGCAGTGAGGAACTAGACCCCTTACTTGTGAGACGATCCAAGTGGGCGGCAATCGGGCTATTAATCAGCCTAGTGCCGCCCATTTTTTCTTATATTTGTTAACTTCAATTTAGACGGAAACGTACGCCAATGCTGACACGCCGAGATTTTCTTCAGGTCACCGCCGCAACCGCTGCCATGTTTGGCCCCGCCGGTGGCATTGCCGCCGCAGCGGCAGCCCAGAAGATCAGCCAGGAAGAAGTGCTCAAATTCGACAGTATCGGGCAAGTGACCTTGCTTAATTTTACCGATATTCACGCCCAGTTGGTGCCGCTTTATTTCCGCGAACCATCGGTCAACTTAGGGGTTGGGGCGGTCAATGGACTGCCGCCGCACCTGACCGGAAAAGATTTCCTGAAACGTTTTGATATCACTGCAGGCACCCGTGATGCCTATGCCTTTTCCAGCCAGGACTTTTCTGCATTGGCCCAACAATACGGGCGCATCGGCGGCCTCGCCCAGATGGCGACCCTGATCAAGGCGATCCGCGCTGAGCGACCCGGTAACACCCTCCTGGTTGATACAGGCGACACCTGGCAGGGCTCCTATACCTCCCTTGAAACCCGGGGCGAGGACATGGTCGAGGCGATGAATGCGCTGGGTGTCGATGTCATGACTGCCCACTGGGAATTCACCTACGGGGCGGAGCGGGTTCAGGAACTGGTTGAAAAACTGAATTTCCCGTTCCTGGCCGGCAACGTCCGCGATACGGAGTTTGATGAGCCGGTTTTCGAGAGCACAAAATTCTTCGAGCGCGGCGGTGTTAATATCGCCATGATCGGCCAGGCATTCCCCTACACCCCGATCGCCAACCCCCGTTACATGATCCCCGAATGGTCCTTTGGTATTCAGGAAGACATCGTGCGTGACCACGTCGAGGCGGCCCGCGCCGCTGGTGCCGATCTGGTCGTCCTGGCCAGCCATAACGGCTTTGATGTGGATCGCAAACTGGCCTCCCGCGTCGAAGGCATCGATGTGATCCTGACAGGCCATACCCATGACGCCATTCCCGGTGTCATTAAGGTCAATGACACCCTGCTGATCGCGACTGGTTCTCACGGTAAATTCCTGGGTCGCCTTGACCTGGATGTCCAGAATAAGAAAATCAAAAATTACAGCTACAAGCTGATACCGATTTTTTCCGACGCGATCACCCCCGATCCGGAAATTGACGCCGTCGTTAAATCAATTCGCGCCCCCCATACCAAGGTTCTGGATGAAGTTCTCGCCAAGACCGAGGGGACGTTGTACCGGCGGGGAAATTTCAACGGCACCTTCGACGATCTGATTTGTCAGGCGATTATCCAGGAACGCGACACTGAAATCGCCTTGTCACCGGGCTTCCGCTGGGGCCGCTCGCTGCCACCGGGCGCCGACATCACCGGTGATGACCTGTTCAGCCAAACAGCCATTACGTATCCTGCCTGTTACCGCAACGAAATGAATGGTGAACTTTTAAAAACCATCCTTGAAGACGTCGCAGACAATCTGTTCAACCCGGACCCTTACTACCAGCAAGGCGGCGATATGGTTCGGGTTGGCGGCATGGGCTATTCAATCGACGTGGGCAAGCCGATCGGTTCGCGCATATCGAACATGATTTTGCTTAAGACCGGCGAACCCATAGACGCGGCCCGCAACTACGTGGTCGGCGGCTGGGCATCGGTTAATCCGGAAACCAAGGGACCGGCCATTTATGATGTTGTGTCGGATTACTTGAGGAAAAGCAAAACCGTCAACGTGCCCGAAAACAAGACCATTAAAATCAGCGGCGTTTAAAACGCCATCATACGATTTTGTTATTTGATCACCAAAACGTCTAAAGGCACATTACCGCCATGGATCCTTTTCAGATTTCTTACCTGGGTGCCTTGAGCGCTGGACTTTTGAGCTTCTTCTCGCCCTGCGTGCTGCCCCTTATCCCTGCCTACCTGTGCTTTCTGGGCGGTGCCTCGCTTGATGAACTGACAGCCGAAGGCGGTGTCGACAAGCAGGTTTCAAAAAGAGTTTTTGTCTCGGCTTTCTTTTTCGTCACGGGCTTCGCCACCATCTTCATCCTGATGGGCGCATCGGCGACGGCTTTGAGCCGGGTGATCTTCCAGTATATCGACACCCTTAGCTACATCGCGGGTGTTGTTATCGTCCTGTTTGGCTTGCACTACATGGGGCTTTTCCGGATAGGCTTTCTCAACTTCGAGAAACGCTTTCATCTTGAAAACAAACCATCTGGCGTTGTTGGATCATACGTGCTTGGGCTTGCTTTTGCTTTCGGCTGGACGCCCTGTGTCGGCCCGATCCTGGCGACCATTCTGATGGTCGCGGCAGGTAGTGACTCGATCCTTTACGGGACGTCACTGCTATCAGTCTACGCCGCAGGTATCGGCGTTCCGTTTCTGATAGCGGCCCTGGCGGTTAAACCGTTCATGGGTTTCATGGCGCGTTTC
Source organism: Rhodospirillaceae bacterium (assembly GCA_014382375.1). Taxonomy (GTDB): domain Bacteria; phylum Pseudomonadota; class Alphaproteobacteria; order Rhodospirillales; family JABHCV01; genus JACNJU01. The sequence continues at coordinate 1,484 of JACNJU010000117.1, read as the reverse complement.
CGCAAGCACATGCACAAGGTTGAGATTACCATCGGCATCCTGCTTGTCATTACCGGCGTCGCTATCTTCACAGGCTCGTTGGCCGATGCCTCGCAATGGCTGCTTGAAACCTTCCCGGCATTTTCCAACGTCGGTTAAAGGTATTTCTCCGGCAAATTCTTCGGCAGTTCATCGGCCCACAGATCGTACTTGATGCCCTTCTCGTCCAGATCATCGCCGATGCCGCCCAGCCAACGCTGGAAATTGGGCTCTTTTTCGTAGCCACTTTCAAAAGCGTAGTGGAACAGGAAGAAAAAGTGGAACGGCTTGAAGTAACCCGGGATACGTACGACCTCGGCTTCACCACCAGGACGACCGCCTACTTTTTCCAGATTTTCAGGGAAGAACTGAAGGGTCGGCGTAAACAGAACCGCATACTTATTGGCAAGATTTTTTTCCGTAAGAACTTCACCATCGAAATCCGTAACCTCGCGGTCACCCCACAGGTTCAGTTGCAGGACGACAAAATGCTTTTTGATGTAATCGACCATTGCCGGGATGCGCAGATTAACCTCGTGGGTGCGCTTGCAATAAGGGCAGCCGCGCTGCTCCCAGAAAATGACAAGTCGTTTTCCCTGCGCCTGGGCTTCGGCCAGATCTTCGCTCAAATCAAGAAAACTTTCGTGAAACCATGATTGAACATGCAATCCGTTTTCCCCGGTTTCGGGAATCGGCAACAATGCCTGCTCGGAACTTTCGGATTGAGCCACGGGCCATGCGGCCAGAAAGAGAACAAAAAGGCCAGCTATAAAGGCACGATACATATCGGTGAACTCCTGTCAGACATTAATTGCCGCTATTGTACACATTAGTTATGCTTCATGTAAGTTTTGCGGCCTTTAAATTGATCCCTTCACGAACATTTGAAACACCTGTCATCAAAGGATTTTCATGGCCCGGCAAATAGCATATGGCATCGCTCTTTTTATCTCCTCGGCCTGCGGCCTGATTATAGAAATCGTCGCCGGGCGCCTGATTGCCCCTTATGTCGGCATGTCGCTTTATACATGGACGGCAATCATCGCCGTTGTTCTGGCCGGTTTATCGGTCGGACACTGGATTGGCGGATTACTGGCTGCACCACATATCGGCACAGTCAAAGGCGGCCGCCGGGTTGCCATCGCGCTGGGCCTTGCCGCTATTTCATCACTGGCCTCGCTGGTCTTGTTGCGAATTGTCTCAAGCCATTTGCTGACAAGTGGATTAAGCCCGATCCCGTCCATTGTCCTGCTCAGCACCGCCCTGTTTCTGTTACCCAGCCTGTTTGTTGGCATCGTCTCGCCGATCCTGACCAAACTTGCAGTGGACGCCGACCCGGACCGACACGGTCCGGTCATCGGTCGTATGTACGCGCTGGGAACACTCGGTTCTATCGCTGGCACGTTGACTGCGGGATATCTGTTTATTTCCTGGATTGGTTCGACCGGCATGATTAATATCGTTGC
>JACNJU010000052.1 GCA_014382375.1 Rhodospirillaceae bacterium | reverse complement strand
GCACGGAGTCATCTGAGAAGTGTCCGACAACTCGAAATATTGGCTATTAGGGGGGAGTTTTGCCGCCATTATCGCTTTGTTGGTAGCGTTTGGTATTTTTTCCCTTCAAAAGGTTGATAACCTGGCTGGGCTAACCGACAAGCTTTATCAACATCCGCTTACAGTCAGCAACGCCGTGCTGGAAGCCAATGCAAATATTATTGCAATGCATCGCGATGTGAGGGATATCGTCCTGGCGCGTTCGGATGAAGAACTGGCTCTTATCCTGACCAAGGTCGACGAACATGAAGCACGGGTTTACCAGAATTTCGAAATTATCCTGGAAAAATTTCTGGGCGACAAATTCAGAATTTTGGAGGCTCGAAAGGCTTTTTCCGATTGGAAGCCCATCCGTTCGGAAGTGATCGAGTTAACCCGTGACGAACGCTACGGCGAAGCGGCTGCCCTGACCCGTGGAAAAGGGACCAGGCACGTTGAATTACTGACGTACCATATGGAAAGCCTCATTCTCTTCGCCCGTGAAAAGGCCAAGGAATTTCTTGAAGACAGTAAAATGGAACACGGGCGTAGCAAGGATTTTCTGTTTGGCATGTTGTTCATTATCGTCCTGTTGGGCACCGTCATTTCCTATTTCGTTTTCAACAGGGTCCGCCAGGCAGACAGACAAATTTTCGAGGCTATGACCCAGGCTAAACTCGCCAACCGGGCAAAATCTGAATTAATGGCCAATATGAGTCATGAGTTAAGAACCCCACTCAATGCCGTCATCGGTTTCTCTAATGCAATAAAGAGCGAAACCTATGGTTCTCTGCACGAAAAATACATTGAGTATGCTGGTGATATTTTTAATTCAGGAGAGCATCTTCTCACGCTGATTAATGACATCCTGGATGTTTCAGCAGTAGAGGCCGGCAAGCTGGAACTGCATGAAGATAATCTGATTATATGCGACATCGTAAATGCAACCATACTCATGATCAAGGATCGGGCAGACGCAAACAACGTCACGCTTACCAGTACCGCCGATGATCAACTCCCCCTGCTTTATGCGGATAAACGTCGAATAATGCAGATTTTAATTAATCTGCTGTCCAACGCGATAAAATTCACCCCGCCAAAGGGTACGGTAGAACTGACAGCAGCGCTTACTGAAGATAACCAGCATATCTTCACTATCACCGATACGGGGGTAGGAATGGATAAAGAAGGTTTGGAAAAGGCTATGTCGAAGTTTGGTCAAGTCGACAGCGGCCTGAACAGGAAATACGAAGGAACCGGCCTGGGCTTACCCCTTACGCGCGGCCTTATTCAACTGCACGATGGGGACTTTCAAATTGACAGCCAAACGGGCAAGGGAACAATCGCTACCGTGCGTTTCCCGCCCTCGAGAACCGTTTTTATCTAAACGTCCCGCCTCTTTTACAATCAGGAAGTAACCAGGCCTCATTTTGGCTTTTTGAAGGGTTTCTTGCGCTTCAATGGGCGAGACCCGGAATCATCCTGACCTTTGGTTTCAGCGCGCGGATTATCGAAACTGCTTTTATAGGTTTTCTTGCCCTTGAATTTATTCGCAGGTTTTCCCTTGGGCTGATCGTCCCTTTCCCCATCGCGGGGTCCCTTGGAATATTTACCGCGCGGCTTGGACTTGTCGTCCCCTGCCCCATCACGGGAATCCCTGGAAGATTTACGATGCGGTTTGCGCTTTCGATCATCCAGCCCGGAGTCCTTGTAAGAACGCTTCTTGCCCTGCGGTCGGTCGCGAGGGCCTCTCGGCGTATCGGGAAGACCATCAAGCCTGGAAATAGTGACACCCTTGTCAACCACGCCCGTCGGGCCAACAGCTTTAAGAAAACCTTCCACGCAGTCCGGGGTTAGCTCCACATGAGTTTCCATTTGGTGGATTCTGATCGCACCAATTTCGGTCTTGGTAATGTGACCGGCACGACACAGCATGGGTAACAACCAACGCGCTTCGGCATTCTGTTCACGACCAACGGAAAGCGAGAACCAGACCCCATTTTTGAAATCTTCCCGTTGCTTTCTCAGCGCCCTGGGTTCTTCAGGGGTATTATCCAGCAATTCCTCGGGTGCCGTGCGGTCGGCAAAATTCTGGCGGACAAAAGCGGCAGCCACCTGTTCCGGGGAATAGCGGGTCAAAAGTTCCTTGGCGAAAGACTGTTCGAATTCATTCAGGGGTTCGCTCAACACCGGGTCTTCCATGATGCGTTCACGGTCGCGCATCATAATTTCGTCGACCGATGGCGGCCGCGCCCATTTGGCTTCAATATTGGCGTTTTCAAGCAACCGTTCCGTTCGTTTGCGCTGGTTGTACGGCACAATCAAGGCGCACACGCCCTTGCGACCGGCACGTCCCGTGCGGCCACTTCGGTGCAACAGGGTTTCCTTGCTTTTGGGAATATCGGCGTGGACGACCAGTTCCAGATTTGGAAGATCAATCCCTCTCGCAGCGACATCGGTTGCGACGCACACCCGCGCGCGGCCATCGCGCATGGCCTGCAGGGCGTGGGTGCGTTCGTTCTGGCTCAGCTCGCCCGAAAGCGCAACCACAGAAAATCCGCGATTGGAAAAACGCGACGTCATGTGATTAACGGTGGCGCGGGTGGAACAAAAGACGAGCGCGTTCTTGGCTTCGAAGAACCTGAGAACATTAACGATGGCATTCTCCCGATC
>JACNJU010000102.1 GCA_014382375.1 Rhodospirillaceae bacterium | reverse complement strand
CCGTCAAAAGCTTTGCCGGCGCCCAGCTGGACCAGTGTTTTGAGGAACATCCGAGCGAAGCCAGGGCGGTGATCGAAAAAATCGTCGACGCCCCCCCCCCCCGCGAAGCCCCCCGCAAGGCCCGTGATTTACCCCGCCGCAAGGGCGCGCTGGATATCGCCTCGCTGCCCGGGAAACTGGCTGATTGCCAGGAACGCGACCCGGCGCTTTCAGAGCTGTTCATCGTCGAAGGTGACAGCGCCGGTGGTTCTGCGAAACAGGGACGCCATCGCAAGAATCAGGCAATCCTGCCCCTGCGTGGTAAAATTCTGAACGTTGAAAGGGCCCGCTTCGACAAGATGCTCAGTTCTGCTGAAATTGGTACCCTGATTGCCGCCTTGGGTACTGGAATTGGCCGCGAGGATTTCAATCCGGACAAATGCCGCTATCACAAAATCATTATCATGACCGATGCTGACGTCGATGGCTCACACATCCGAACTTTACTGCTAACCTTCTTCTATCGCCAGATGCCTGCCCTGATCGAACGCGGCTATCTGTATATCGCCCAGCCGCCCCTTTATCGGGCCAAGCGCGGCCAGTCGGAAGTTTATCTGAAAGACGACGAGGCACTTGAGGATTACCTTTTATCGGCAGCTGTCGCCGAAGGTACGGTTCTAACCACCTATGACGGCACCCAGCTTGCCGGGGCCGACCTGCGCCAGTTGGTTGAAAACGCCCGGGGGATTAAAGTTCAACTGGAAAGGCTTTCCCGCCATGTCCCCATTCACATAGTCGAACAGGCCGCCATCCTGGGCGCGCTAAACCCCCAGATACTGTCTGACAACGCCCACGCCAAGGAAGTCGGCGACTATGCGGCGGGCCGCCTTGACGCCCTTGAGATGGAAGCCGAACGCGGCTGGCAGGGCGAAGTCCTTGATGATGGCGGCCTGGCCTTTACCCGCACACTGCGCGGCGTCGCCGAACGCCACATCATCGACGGCGCCCTCATTCAAAGCACCGAGGCACGCAAGCTCGACGAAAAAGCCGGTGAATTGCAAAAACTTTACGCCCGCCATGGCAGCCTCATCATCAAGGATAATAATTTTGACATCACCGGGCCTGTATCCCTGGTCGATACAACCATGATTGCCGGCCGCAAGGGCATCGGCATGCAACGCTATAAAGGCCTGGGTGAGATGAATCCGGAACAGCTTTGGGAAACCACACGGGACCCCAATGCCCGCTCCTTGCTGCAAGTCAGGGTCAATCACGCCGATGACGCCGAAGAAGTCTTCTCCACCCTAATGGGAGACATGGTCGAGCCACGTCGTGATTTCATTCAGGCCAACGCCCTGAAAGTCGCCAATCTGGATGTTTGATTGATATTCAATATTCAGCCTGTTGGTCAAAATCTTTTATGAGACACAAACTTAAAATTTTTTTCAGGTTGTTAAGGTCCTACGTAGGTTCCTTCTACTATACAAACAAGAACAAATTTTTGGGGCGCTCATTCGTTCCCCACCCACGTATGCGTCTTTTTATCGAACCTGTCAGCTTTTGCAATCTTGCTTGCAAATTTTGCAGTTATCCCAAGAACCTGCACGCAAGGACTGTTATGGACGAAGCCATGTTCACAAACAGCATCGACCAGGCGGTTGTTATGGGCTTCCAGAGCATCGCCCTGACCCCGATAAATGGTGATGTCTTCATGGACAAAAACATCATCAAGCGGATGCAATACATCGAAGCCAGCGCCATCGAAACCCACTTATTCTATACCAACCTGATCGGTGCCAATAAGGCTTCGATTGAGTCACTATTCGCCATGAAGAAACTAAGCTTTATGGAAATCAGTGTTTATGGTCATGACCTTGATAGTTTTCGTAACATCACGGGACGGGGTGAAGAACAATATCGGCGGCTGATAGATAATTTGGCAATTCTGGAATCGCTATACCCCTTAAAGTCACCAGACCTGAATATTGTCATTGGTATACGCACCTACCGTTCTTTTCAGTTTGGCAAAAATCCGAACAATGGGCTGCTTGAAAAAATCGAGATCCTGCGAAAGGCCGGTGTCAAGGTCGGATTGAGTTGCCAAATTGACAATTGGGGTGGCGACATTACCCAAAGCGATATTGCCGATATCGAAATGGACTTAAGCGATGGAAAGAACCTTTACAGAAAAGGCCCCTGTGGTTTGCCGTTTGATAGCATACAGATAACAGCCACGGGAAAGGTTAACGCCTGTGCTTGCCGGGACCCACGTGGCAGTCTTATGCTTGGAGACATTAGCAATTCCCCGCTTGCGGATATCCTTTCTTCAAAAAATGAGAAGTGGATGAAAATTATCAGCGACCATGAATCAGGCCACTTTAACGAAGTCTGTTCATCTTGCGGCTTCTATAGGAGCATCTATGATGAGCGGCGCGTCACAAATGACGGTTTCATGACCAAACAAGATTTCTTTAACCTTATATGACGTGCGCTCAATATCAAACATGCCTAGCTTTACATCACACTTATTTGGGAAAAAATCATCGGACTTTAAAGAAAATTAATGCACGATGTACCTAAGCATTAAATTTTTGCCGATCCTCAAAGGGTATCCGAGAAACAGCGATGAATATGAATGATCCCCAAAATAACCAAGAAGGTGTACTTTCCCCCGAGGACACAGGGCAACCTGAAAAAACATCGTTATCCAATCTGAAATCCGGGGA
>JACNJU010000118.1 GCA_014382375.1 Rhodospirillaceae bacterium | reverse complement strand
AACCGTACTGATATCCGTAGCCATTGTTCATCCTTTAAATAAGGGGCGCAAAATAAATCCACCCGTTATCAAGCAAATGCCGGGCCAACTTTTTGTCTTGGCCTAACTAGTTGAATTTAAAGGAAATATTATTTTATCAACAGGGGGCGATGGGGAATTTATGGCCCCGCCCGGCAAAACTTTCTGCGCTGAATTGGGAACAATGTGCCGCCGGGCACGGAAATGACCCTAGAAACCGGACGGCATGGGAGCCATGGCGGGGGCGGGAGCAGTTGTCTGCTCTGTCTTGCTGTCGTTGCTAAATAGCCCGCCTGAAATTTTCTTGTTTATGTCAATCAACGCCGTCAGGCTTTCCGGGTTGGGATCGCGCAAGGCTTGCAAGGTATGGCGGTCGACAAACAGGCTGAGTTCAAGAAAATTGGCCCGTAGCTCAGCCGTGCCGTCGGTCGGGTTATCGACAATGTTGGATTGAATGAGCGTCCATAGCTTTTGATTGAACTTCAAAGCGTCCGTGTAGAGGGCGTACCCTTCCTTGCCCGGGGTGTAGTTGTCGCGAACAACGCTAAGCTCGTGGATGGCGCGGGCCATTGCTCTGCGCTCAAGCTCACGCACGCCGATCGTCGTGTGTTGTGCCGTTGCGTAGGTTTGATACCCGCGGGATTGCATAGGTGATCCTTAAAAAATTATCCAGTATGTAGAATTGACGTCAGTATTGTGCCGTTTTGAAAAAACAGACCAATACCGGTCGCGGATAAATCGTGACGTGTTTGCAGGGCCAGCAAGTTGGCCTGTTCTTCATCCAAATTGGTGGCGATAAGTCTGTCTGATCCTTCGCCCAGCACATCAATAAGCTCGCTGGCAAAATCCAGTCGTGAATTAATGATGCTGTCACCGGTGCTGATGGTCGCCCTTGTTCGCGCCAGCAATGCGATCGCCGCGTCGATTTCAGCAATTGAGGAATCAATGCCGGTATCGGTGGCGTAGAGGTTCGCGGCATCGACTTCGGTCAGGCTTAGGGCGCTGACCGTAGAGGCGACGCCTGTTAAATCAAAGATATTGCCACCATTTTCATTTAAGGAGACGGTTAGGGTGTCAGGATCTGTTTTCAACAGGTTTGTACCCGAATAGGACGATTCCCCGACCAGTTTAGAGATTTTGCTTAAAGTAAGGTCGAGCTGGGTTTCGGCTGAACTGCGCGTTGCATTGGTGGCGATGATGCCATTTGTTGATGATGACAATCCCAAAGCCGTTGCCAACGTGTTGGTGGCGTTGGAGATGATAATATCTTTACCGTCCGATGCGGTAATAACAATGGCGTTGCCATCTGAAACCGTTGCCGAAAGGTCGGCGATACCATCGATCTGGGCGACCAGGCTGGTGAAGGTCGAACCGTTGGTGTTGGTGATTGTCGTCGTCGTGCCGTCATGAGTCACGGTGAATGAATCGTCATCAATGACTCCCCCCACAGTGCCTGTTATCACGTCAGCTTCTGTCGTTACAACGTCGCCGGTGGCTGTGGTCGCCGTGGCGCCTGAAACGGCCCCGCCCTTGGCCGCCGCAGCCAATAACTTTGCTGTCGTCAGCAGGCTGGTGATTTCATCGATATCGGCAAGGGTGCCACCGGTAACTTCCGCCGCGTCGGTCAGTTTTTCCTTGGAATTCAACAATTGGGTCGAACGCGTGGTCAGTTCCTTGGCATCAAAAAATGCTGCCACTCCTTCAAGGGGGCTGGAAACGCGCAGACCTGTCGTAATGCGCCTGGAGGAGGCATCAATTAATTGTTTTGCCTGAATAAGGGAACTCAGGTTTCTCTGGGTCGGACTGGCAAGGGGGAAATCGACCATCGCTCTATCTCCAGACACAAAACATCATGGCAACAATTGCCACGGAAATACCAATAATCCCTCAATCCAGATGGTTCGCGGCCCCTGTTCGAACTTCTGCGAGGGAGGCATCGCCACATCATCGTCATTTTAACGATGAGGGTTTTAACTAAAACCTTGACCTGATGGTTCCCAGATCATCACCAGATCAACGTCCATGATAGCGAATTATTACCAATATTGGAATAGCTTACGTTATCTGGCTGCTGGCGAGCCTTTTTTCTGCTTTTTGGGGGCTACAGAAGATGTCTCGCAGGTACGTACATATCTACCCTTGCGGCGTCTTGTTCCAGGCCCCCGCAACCAACAAGACCCTACCGTCGCTTCCATTGGAGGCGGCGGTTTTGTTTTGTTGGGTGAAGGTCAGTATCTGCGCCAGTGCGCCGACCAAAATGACCTCAGCTTTCCCACGCTCTTCGCCCACACTCACTTCAATGCGATCAATCATGGAGCGGATGATCTCCATGGCCTGGGGGCGGGACGTTTCGTCTGTCAGCAGCGTTTGCAGTTCCATCACCTTCTTGTGGTACAACTCGGCAATATTTGGATGAACCTCAATAGCGGTTTCGGCATGGGTGGATTTAATGGCGTGATCAAGGTCCTTTTTTTGTTGTTCCAGCGTTCTCAACTCATCCCGAACCAGCCCAGGGTCGCCGTCGCCCTCGGTGACGTACTTCAGGCACCGCTTAATGGCGGCGTTAACTTTGCTCAGGTCTTTCTGTGATTGGCGTTCATGCGTACCACGTTGCTTGCGAAGGCGAGCCATCTCTGCCTTGAACTCGCCAACGAATGTGTCGATCAAGTCTTCATTGCCCAGCAGAATATCTTTAAG
>JACNJU010000205.1 GCA_014382375.1 Rhodospirillaceae bacterium | reverse complement strand
GCGGCGACGAATAAGTGTTCAAGATAGATTGGCCGTCGTTCCCGACATGCCGTGGTTACTTTAAAACTTAATTGATCTGAAGATAGATAAATGGCCGATACCCAAGAAATAAGCGAAAACCTGGAGCAATTATTTTCTTCAGGAAATTTCCTCACACGTTTGAACTTTCGGTTCTTCAGCTACCTTTCGGGTCTTGGCAGCATGCCGAAAAGCACCAGAGTCCTTGATTGCGGTTGCGCCACGGGTTTCTTGTTGCAATATATAACAAGCCTTGGGTTCACTCAGGCCGATGGCATCGATTCATCGGCGCCAATGGCCAAGGCTGCTGAAGCCCGCACAAGCGGCACAGTCTTCGTCAATGACATTGCCAAGATCCCCGACTATATCCCCGCCAATTCCTATGACGTGGTTATCGCTTCAGGCGTTATCCATCACCTGACCACCCAAGAAGAGTGGAAGAAATTCTTTAGCGGTTGCAGGCATGCCCTTAAAACCGGCGGGACATTCATTAGTCGTCCGTGAAGAACTCCCAACGGCCTGATTTTATTTAGATTTTTTTCTATATGGCGTGGTTATTTTTGCAAGATTTTGGTAGTTTGGATGCGATTACCTTGCAATTTGCACGCTGGATTATTTTGTGATTCACTGCTCCAAACGATGATTTGGAGGGTGCGATGAAGCCGAAGGAAGTTATCAAGACGGGCCAGCACGACATGTTCCGTTCGCGGCTTGATCAGATCATCCATATGGGCCACGAGAAGGTGGTTCTGGCTGGCAAGATTGACTGGCAATTTCTGTCGCAAACTTTTGGTGAGGCGTATACGGATCGGCCTGGTCATCCGCCGTTGCCGACACGGCTGATGGCGGGCCTGCAAATTCTCAAATACGCTGACAACCTGTCGGACGAGGAGCTTTGCGCCCGCTGGGTGGAGAACCCCTATTACCAATATTTTTGCGGCGAGGAATTCTTCCGTCACGAACTTCCATTTGATCGTTCGTCGATGACCCGCTGGCGTCAGCGCCAGGGCGAGGATCGTTTGCAGGCTTTGTTGCAGGAAAGTCTTGCCGTGGCGGTGAAGGTCGGCGCGGCCAAACCGCAAGACTTCACGGAGGCCATTGTCGACACCACCGTGGCCGAAAAGAACGTTGCCTTCCCGACCGATGCCAAGCTGATCCACCGGGCGCGGGAGCGCCTGGTCCGGCAGGCCAAAGAGGCCGGTATCGATCTTCGCCAAAGCTATGTGCGGGTTGGCAAACATGCGCTAATCAAGCATCAGCGTTATGCCCACGCCAAACAATACAAGCGGGCCCGAAGGAAACTCAGGACACTGAAGACCTTTCTTGGCCGCACCATTCGTGACATTGGCCGCAAGATCAAAGGCGACGAGGCGTTGGAAGCGGCCTTCCTGCGGCCCTTGTGGCAGGCCGAGCGGGTGATGACCCAGAAAAAGCGCGATCCGTTGCCCAAGATTTACGCCCTGCATGCGCCGGAGGTGGAGTGCATCGGCAAAGGCAAGGCCCACAAGCCCTACGAGTTCGGCGTCAAGGCCTCCATCGCGACCACCTTGAAGCGCTGCAAGGGCGGCCAGTTCGCCATCCATGCCAAGGCGCTGCCCGGTCGACCGTATGACGGCCACACGTTGGAAACAGTGATCCCGGAAATCGAAGCGCTTACCGGCGGAACCCTCAAACGCATTCTCGCCGATGCCGGATACAGGGGCCACAACGCGCCGGACAGTCACAAGTTCCGGGTCTTCACCGCCGGTCAGAAGCGCCGCGTCACCCCGGCCATCAAGCGCTTGATGAAAAGGAGATCCGCCGTCGAACCCGTGATCGGTCACCTCAAATCAGGGCATCGCATGAAACGAAATTACCTCGCCCATGAACAGGGCGACGCCATCAACCCCATCCTCGCAGCAACAGGATACAACTTCCGCCTTATCCTAAAATGGATCAGGCTTCTTTTGCGCCAGTTCTGGATGATGATGATCTGCAATCAGTCCGCCAGAATCGCGTAGTTCACGGACGACTGATTCACCATGAAGATTTCAAACGTCAGCGTTCTCCAACTGACTTGTCCGAGATCATTCGACAGATCCGTCCATAAGTATCAGCGGGTCACCTCCAGGGGGTAACCGAACGCATCTAGCCCGGAGATGGCGGCCCGGCCCATTGCTAGGATTGCTTCTTCCGATGAGCCGCCAATATGGGGTGTCACCAGGAAATTCGGCAAGTTCAGCAAGCCCGTGTCTTCGGGCGGCTCGATAGCGAAGACATCAAAACCTGCCGCCGCCAGGCTTCTCTCGCTCAACTTAGCTTTCAGTGCCGCCTCATCAACCAGTCCGCCACGGGCAAGGTTGATTAGGACGGCGCTCGACTTCATCATCGCAAGTCGCTCAGCGGAAAGTATGTTACGGGTACTGTTATCCAAGGGCGTATGGATGGTCACCACATCAGATTCCTTGAGAAGCGTCTCCAAGTCTATAGGACGTACGCAAAATTCATGGTAAAAATCCACATAGTCCTTGATGTCATGAGCCAGGACATCACAACCGAAAGGTTGAAGCAGCTTAACCAAATCCTTCCCGACATGCCCGCAACCGATGATGCCGACGGTCTTACCGGATAACTGTTGGCCAACTTGTTGGCGCCAGGCGCCATCAAGAACTTCCCGTTGAGCCGCCGGAACATGGCGCAACAGACTGATGGCGTAGGAAATCACCAATTCAGACA
>JACNJU010000009.1 GCA_014382375.1 Rhodospirillaceae bacterium | reverse complement strand
TAATTTCTCCGGCGGCCACCTTGGTGATTTTTTCACCGGCGGTCGTGACAACAATCACGGCATAGCCCTCGTCATCGGCATTGGTGATCTGGGTAGCCTGGGCGCTGCCGTATGCAAAAACGGCAAGAAACGCTGAAACAAGCGAAACGTAACGCATGGGTATTCTCCGATAAAAGATATAACGCCTCGACAACCGAGCAGCGTTGCACCGAAGAATGCGTCCAAACTATCTATCTATAAAGCGAAATTAATTGATGTATTATATCGGTTTTTTCGATATAGTGAAGCATAGAAACCCCGGTTTTCAGCCATTGCAGGCATACTGTGGATATAGAACTCGCACGCACCTTTTTATCGGTTCTTGAGGCAGGCACCTTCAATCATGCCGCCGAACGTTTGAACGTGACCCAATCCACGGTCAGCACCCGAATAAGAACGATTGAAAATCAACTGGGCCGCGTCTTGTTCGTCCGCAGCCGCGCCGGGACCTTCCCGACGGGGGCGGGGCGGCAGTTCCATCCGTATGCCCTTAATCTGGTCAAAATTTGGCAACAGGCGCAGCAGGAAATCGCCCTGCCTGCGGCCATGGAAGCTATCCTCGCCATTGGCGGGCAATTGACACTGTGGGAGCGCCTGTTGCTGAGATGGATACCATGGGCCCGCGATACGCTTCCGGATATGGCGGTACGCGTCGAAGTCGGATCATCCGATGGCCTGATGCAACAACTGCGTCAGGGCATACTGGATATTGGTGTCATGTACACGCCGCAAAGCCGACCCGGGTTGACGATTGAAAAATTGTTGGTCGAACGCCTAGTCCTTGTTTCGAGTTCTCCGGCAACCAAAGCCGCAGGAGAACCCGGGTATATCTATGTGGACTGGGGGCCAGAGTTCCGCACCGACCACAGCAATGCCTTTCCCGATATGGAACTTCCTGTTCTTGTCATCGGATACGGGCCTCTAGCGCTTCGTTACATTCTGGAACACGGCGGGGCTGGATATTTCCCCCAACACATCGTTCAGACCCATATCCAGTCTCACAAACTTCACCGGGTTCGACGGGCTCCGACATTTTCAAGGCCGGCCTATCTGGTCTATTCTACGGACGATTGCGAACAAGACTGGTTTAAAACGGCCCTGCAAGGGCTGCATTATGTTGCAACACTAAAATCCGCTGTGTGAGCAAAACCCGGAGAAACTGGATGCCAGAAAAAGTGGATATACAAGCGCTTTCTGATGTCCGATCTTTGGTGGTGTGAAGACGCCCAACACTAATCCAACAATTTACCGTGTCACATTCTCGTCACAATCGGAGGAGAATAACGGCGATAACTGGGGATATCGGCTTTAGGCCAACCCGCTCATTTCATTTAACTTCTTCTCTCTCCACGTATCCCCGGTTATCATTTTCCCAATATTTCTAATCTGGGGGTCACAGGTTCGAATCCTGTCGGGTGCACCATTTTTTTAATTAGAGCCGGAATTAATTACCTTCGGCCTGGCGTTCTTGATGTCCCATATCTGGTGATAACCGGGCGTCAAACAAGGTAGGCGTTTTGGTCTTCTTTTTGAGCCAGGGCGGCCAATGATGGAAACAGACAATTTGCTCTCACAATGATTAAAGGTTCAAGTATTTAACGCGAGTCAAATTGTCTGGATTTCAGTTGTTTCCCCGAACCCCCCTTTGATCAGGTTTTTTGCATGGGCAATCATGTTCTGGCCTTCCATGCTTCTAATGAGGAAGACTTGCTTACCGCATTTGCGGGTGCAGGTGACAAAATTGTGCAGCCCGTATTTTATTAAAAAGTGTTGTTCTGTATTCATGATTATTCCTTGGTATCGGGTGTGCCAATGCTATGCGATCCCGGTCGAAGCCGGGTGTTCTCTTGGCGCGTGTTTTTTAAATACCGAGAAACCCGGCCGTCAGGCCTACAGGTTTAGTCCATTGACGATGGCGCGGTGCGCCATCACTCGGTATGTTCGTTGGTGATGGGTTAAATAGCGGAATTAACGGTCGAGGTTTTGCAATTCTTTAGCCTGGGCTAGGCGCATCGCCTTTTCATTCTGGGCTGCCACTTTCTCGGCCGCAGCCATATTGGCCGCTTTCTTGTCAGCCACTTCTTTGGCAAGGCGGAGAGCCCGCAACTTGGAAATGTGCTCAGCTTCCTCTTGCTGCACCTTTTCCTTTTCATCGCGCCCCTTCTTTTCCTTATTCTGGGTCGCAGCGAATTGCTCTTCGGCATTCAATCTTACTGATTTGAACATGTTGGTGATCCTCTTCTTTTGATTGGGTCGTCTCGGGCGAAAATTAAAGTACGGGGCTACGGCAAAAGCCGTTAGCGCTCCGGAAATGGCGGTTTAGCTGTCTCTGGGCCAAATGTCTCGGACTGCTTCGACTTCGCCTCTCGGGCTTCTTTTTTCGCAGCGACTCGTAAGGCCTTCTTTTCGGCCTGCAGCCTTTGGCGCTCTCTGCGTTCAAAATCGTAGTTGGGCTTTTTTGCCATTGTCATTTCCTTGGACAACGCCCTGAAGCTCTCCGCCCGGTTGAGCGGGGTCGGGTCGGCGCAGAAAGGAAGACCCAAACCCGGGCCTCCCTTGTTATTCACTGCGGACGTGTCAGTCGACGAGTTGCAGGTTCTCGGCGGAAGATTTGCCATCTCTGCCGGGCTGAAGTTCATAGGAGACCTTCTGCCCTTCGCTAAGAGTGCTCATTCCAGCGCGCTCGACGGCTGAAATATGAACAAATGCGTCTTTTGAACCGTCTTCCGGCTCGATAAACCCGAAACCTTTGCCGGGGTTGAAAAATTTAACAGTGCCTGTAGTCATAATAATTTCCTCTAACAGGAGTATTGCTTTCCGCACCACACACCATGTGTTGGGACGGTCGGTTTAACGCTCACATTGTCAGGGGATAAATTTTTAATCGGCATGCCGATCATTCAAGTAACACAAATTAAATGCAGTCGTATGCTGAATACATAGGGATTATCCCTGAGAAGTCAATGCTCTTCTTCTATCGCGGTTATTCCTTTGCGCCAAAATTGCATTGCAACGGGCACAACAATTCCTTTCCAATAACCAGGTCGGACTATTTTTCTGACATGACAATTCGCGTACCCATATAGCCTTCATTAATTTGCGATAAATGTAGATTCACGCAACCGTCATCAGGGTTTTCCCGGTGCAGTTTGTCCGTCGTCATAGTAATTGGAACAAAGAGCGTCCTGATCTCGCCTCCGGTTTTGGCACCCCTTGGGCACCCATGTGTATATCCTAAAGGCCCATTGGAGTCACACGGCCCTAGGCAGACCCCTGAGTTTATCCCATTTACCCCCTTCTAACATCGTGCCTCCTCTGTTATGGCTTCTTTATTATTTTTTATCTTGTCCAACCGTGGCATTTTTTCAGGAGACCCTTTTTTCATGTCATTTCCCTTCCCTTTCCTGCTTTTGGCACTGGCCCTATTGTTTGGGTTTCAACAGTCTTCCCATGCAGAAGAAGTAACCCTTCCCTTTAACGGGTTGACCCTGAACGCCAACCTGGAAATGGCGGATGGCAAAACCTTTGAAGACGGCGCCATCCTGATCACCCATGGAACACTGGCCCACAACAAGATGGAAATCATCGCCGCCGTGCAGCAACTGTTGAACGAGCGTGGCTTTAACACCCTGGCCATCAATTTAAGTTTAGGCCTTGATAACCGTCACGGCATGTACGATTGCGCGCTCACCCATCGCCACAGACATGGTGATGCGGTTCGGGAAATCGCTGCCTGGGTGAAGTGGTTATATGGCAAGGGTGTCAGAAAGCTTGTCCTGGCCGGTCATTCGCGCGGCGGCAACCAGACAGCCCAGTATCTGAACGACAAGCAAGTTCCAAAAGTTCTTGGTGCCGCCCTGATCGCACCGGCAACCTGGGATAAGGATGCGGCCGCCCGTTCATACAAGAGCCGCTATAAGGTTTCAGTCAATTCCCTGCTTGGTAAAATGAACCGCGCCGTTATTGCCAAAAAAGGTGATACGATTTTTGAAAATGTCGATTTCATTTATTGTCCGAAATCAACCGTAAGCGCCGCCGCCTTCGTCGGTTACTACGGCGAGGACAAGTTCCTTGATACACCAACGGTTCTTGTTCGTGTCAAAAAGCCAGTACTGGTAATCGCCGGATCAGAAGACACCGTTGTTAAGGGCCTGCCGGAAAAAATGGCCGGTGTCGTCAACAGCAAGATCAAGCTTGCGGTTATCGAGGGCGCCGATCATTTCTTTCTTGATTTCTACGCTGAGGATGTCGCCGACCTGATTGCGGACTTTGCAGGGGAACTGCTCGAGCAACCCTAGCCAAACTTGGCAATGAGAAGGCCCAGCAAGGCCAAAAGACCAAGACCGATACCGCCCATACTCAAGACCAGCACGAGTAGGCTTTTGGAGGTATTACCCTTCTTCCTTTTCTTGCGCTTGACCTTCGTGGACGGCCCTTTCTTCTTCGATGTTGTCTTTTTCGGTTTTTCCTCGTCGCCGCCCTTTTGTTCCTTGTAGATGATTTTCGACGTCGTGTTGTCGGTGGCTTCATCATAGGTTTCCTGGATAACGCGAATCGCCATGTGATGCGGGCTTGAGATGAGCATACGGCCCTGATGAATTGCCATGTTCTTGTCATCATGGACAGAATCAAGCATCCAGTTGCCACCCTTGAATGAATATATCTCGAAGGAAACAGTTCTTGCCACGTTACATACCCCACCACGCTGCCAGGCTTGGCAGCGGCGTCATTTCTGTTAATGACATATGGGAAACCATATCGATCATGCGTCCTTAACTTTACAATTTGCGGCACCCAACAGGAAACTGTCGCCGCCATCCTTATCGCGCATGGGCGCTATCAGGGAGCGATAGAGGATGGTCGAACCATTTTCATGGTTGAATTCCCCACCCAGGGTAATCGGGATCTGCTTAACCTGAACCTTGCTGTAATACTTGATGGCCTGCCCCAAAAGCGTACTGGACGGAGTATCGGAAATCATTTCACCGATCAGTGCTTTGCCACCATCGGCTAACAGATTACTGCCGATGCGTTCATACACCGCCTCTTCGCCACGAATATCAATAACGTAAAGACATTTCTCCAAATCGCCCAGATCCCGTGAAAGGACATCATCAAGCATTGGGATTTCATCAGTATGCTGTGCCCCGCGCCAATGCATCAGCAAACGATGCACCATCCGTCTTTCCATTCCCTTTGGTTGATCCTGCATTACCTTTGCCCCTACCTTAATTTTAGCCGTATCAATTCATACTTGTCTGGAGACGTGATTTGTCCAATTCTGACGTGCCGATATTAACTGAAATCGTCTTATAAGCGACTTAAAATCGGAGCCCTTTCGTCGATGTCATCTGAATTGGGAATAGCATGGAAATATTAAAAGGTTCTGAACATGTTTACCAAGGTGCATTTAATATTGTATCCGCAACGAGAAAACCCCGGCTCTGCAAAAAATGCGGAGCCGGGGCTTGATAATTTTTGAGCGAAAAAACTAGATAACTTTGCGTAATTCGACGATGAATTTATCCATTTCCGTACCAAGGACTTCACCCTGCTGGGAAAGTTCACCCGCCGCGGTTAGCACTTCGCCAGCTGCCTGTCCGGTTTCGCCAGCCGCCTGGGTGACCTTTGAGATGTTGGTCGTCACATCGGTTGTACCTTGCGAGGCCTGTTCCACATTTCGGGCAATTTCCTGGGTCGCTGCACCCTGCTCTTCAACAGCTGCGGCAATGGTTGAAGAGATCTGGTTGATTTCAGAAATTGTACTGGTAATACCGCCAATGGCTTTCACCGCATCCTGTGTAGCGCTTTGAATATCACCGATCTGGTCGCTGATTTCCTGGGTCGCCTTGGCGGTCTGATTGGCCAGGTTTTTCACTTCAGAAGCAACAACAGCAAAACCCTTTCCGGCATCCCCGGCGCGGGCCGCCTCAATGGTCGCGTTGAGCGCCAGCAGGTTGGTCTGATCGGCAATGTCGGAGATCAGTTCGACGACCTCGCCGATTTTCTGCGCCGCTTCGGCCAGGCCCTGAACCTGGCTGTTGGAACGCTCGGCCTCGGTCGCGGCGTTAGAGGCGATTTCATTGGACTGACTAACCTGACGGCTAATTTCAGCGATCGAACTTGACAACTCTTCAGCCGCCGAGGCCACCGTCTGAACGTTGGTTGAGGCTTCTTCAGCCGCCGCCGCAACAGATGTCGCCTGTTGGGAGGTAGCGTCAGCCGTGCTTTCCATGGTTTGCGCTGTTGCCTGCAATTCGGTCGCCGCAGAAGCCACGGTTTCAACAACGCTTTTCATATTCTTTTCGAAATCGTCGGCAACGACAGTAAAGTCCTTGACCTTGTCTTCCATCACCTGGGTCGCATCGTTAATGGTCCGCGATGCAATCAGGAAGCTGCCTGTCATGCCTTTTTCGAGAATGCGACGGTAATACTTGTTGTCGCGCACATATTCCAGACAGGCCTGGGACTCACGAACATAAGCGTCTGTTCTATCGATCAACAAGTTGATGGAGCGAAGCAATTCACCTGCCTCGCCTTTTTCTGTAATGCCGATAACACGAGCTTCGAAATCACCATCTGCGACGGCCCTGCAGACTTCGAGTGCTTTTCTGATAGCGCCTGAATTGTCACTGCCAAACATGTACTAAATCCCCTCGTTTATTTAAGTGAGCTGTTGTCCAGCTTAGACAAGACCTGCAATAAATTGGTCGTATTCCATGCCCGCTTCTTCAAGCATGCTTGTCACCATCGCCATCGAGGCTGCCATGCCATCCTTGGCATTGGCGTGCCTGTTCTCTTCGGCCAGTAATTGTTTGTATAGCGGAATGATCGTCCCCTCAAGAACCTGGCGGTTCGGGGTGCGACGATTTGAGTGATAACCAATAACGTTGCCACTGGCATCTTTACTTGGTGTTACGTGCGCAAGAACCCAATAGTGATCACCATTGGCGGAACGGTTGACCACGTAGGCAAAAATCTCGCGGCCATCCTGAATAGTGTCCCACAGCAACTGGAAAATACAACGCGGCATATCCGGATTACGGATTTTGGCATGGGGTTCACCAATGCATTCGCTTTCCGTATAACTGGCCAGTCTCAGGAAAACATCATTCACATAAGTCATCCGGCCCTTCAGATCGGTTTTACTGACGATAATCTCGTCATCTTCAAAAAACCGTTCAACACCGGTTAAGCTCTGGTCTCGTGCCATGAAGTATTCCTCACAAGTTAAGTTCCGTCACGTCGCAAAATCGATCGACTTCAACACCTAGATGTTGAAGTCGATCGATTTTAATAAACAAATATCCATAAAAATAAAAGTGGAAAATAACAATAATTATTATTAACAAGAAAGCGACTTAACGGAATCCTATACTTTTCAGGTCCGAAGAACACCGCCTGTGGATTTTTCAACAGCCGCGACAAGCTTTTTTGAGACGGCCTCGATCTCACCATCCGTCAGGGTTTGCCGGGTTGGCTGCAGGGTGACGTTGACGGCAAGCGACTTGCGCCCCTCACCCAGATTACCCCCGGCAAACAGGTCAAATACAGAAACGTCCGTGATCAGCTCCTTATCGGCGGATTTCGCGGCCCTTATGACGGCATCGGCGGCGATATCTTCATCGACAACGAAGGCAAAATCCCGACTGACCGGGTGGAAAGGTGAAAGCTTAAGCAAGGGCCTTGTTGTCCCCTTGGCCTTTTTTCCTTTCGTTTTCGGAACATTATCCAGATAAACCTCGAAGCCAACCACCGGGCCCTTGACGCCCATTTTTGCCAATATGCCCGGATGAATTTCGCCAAAGGCGGCAAGCACGGTTTGCGGGCCCAGATTAAGAGTCCCTGATCGCCCCGGATGATACCAGCCCGGAGCCTGAAGCAGGGTTTGCAACTTGGCTGTTGGTGCGCCGGCAACTGCAAGTGCTGCCAGCGCGTCGGCTTTGGCGTCAAACGCATCGACCGCTCTTGGCGCTTCGGCCCAATTGCGACGACCCCTACGTCCGGCACGAAGTCCGGCTGCGACAATAGCCTGACCATCGGCTTCATCACCCGAAAACTGCGGGCCAACTTCAAATAAAGGACAATCAGCAATACCCCTGTCGGCGTTACGCCCGGCCGCAGCAATCAGGTTGGGCAGGATCGACGGACGCATAATGCCCAGGTCAGAACTGATCGGGTTAAGCAGTTTCAGATCATCAGCGCCGCCGCCGAACAGGCGGGCCTGCTCAAAATCCATGAACGACAGGGTGACAGCCTCGACAAGGCCACGTGATGCCAGGGTGCGACGGATATCGGCGCGGCGTCGCTGATCCAGAGTCCAGGCAGGATGTGGTACCACTTCGTCGCGCTGCATCGGCGTTGTCGGAATTTTATCATAACCGTGGACGCGGACAATTTCTTCAACCAGACACGCCTCGCCAACAATGTCATTTCGCCAGGTCGGCACCGAAACAGTCCAAGGCTCGCCCACGTGCGTAACCGAAAAGCCGAGAACACCAAGAATGCGCTGCATTTCCGCAACATCGACCTCAACCCCGGCTAATTCCTTAACCCGCGCAGGGCGCAGGGGAATGCTGAGACTACGATCGGGTTCGGTTCCGGCGATCACCAGTTCGGAGGGTTCACCGCCACAAATGTCAAGGATCAGTCGGGTGGCGATTTCCATGCCCGGCACCAGGAACGCCGAATCGATACCACGCTCAAAGCGGAAACGGGCATCGGACTGCAAATTGAGCCTGCGTCCGGTGCTCGATGTGCGGATCGGATCAAACAGTGCCGATTCCACGAAAACATTGACCGTATCCTCTGTGCAGCCGCTGGCCTCGCCGCCCATGACGCCGCCCATGGCTTCGGCCTGGTTGTCATCGGCAATCACCGTTATCTCCGAATCCAGGGCGTATTCCTTGCCATCCAGGGCCAGCAGGGTTTCCCCGTCGCGGGCCATGCGGGCATGAATATTTCCCGATACCTTGTCGGCGTCGAAGACATGCAGGGGGCGGCAATGCTCAATGGTCATAAGGTTGGTGATATCAACCAGCGCCGTTATGGGCCTGAGGCCGATGGCCAGCAGACGATCTTTGAGCCATTTAGGGCTTTCAACGTTTTTAACACCGCGTATGTAACGACCGACAAATTGCGGACAGGCATCGCCATAAGCGGGTTCAAGATCGATGGTCACCTTGATCGGGCTTTCAAACGTGCCATTAATCGGCGTCTCGTCCAAGGCTTTCAACGTACCTAGCCCCGCCGCCGCCAAATCGCGGGCGATGCCGCGAATACCAAGGCAATCGCCCCGGTTGGGGGTGATCGCGATATCGATGACCGGGTCATCAAGTCCCATGATCGAAACGGCAAGGGCACCGATGGGTGCATCATCAGCCAATTCGACAATCCCGTCATGTTCGTCGCTTAAACCCATTTCACGTTCCGAAAGCAACATACCGTTGCTCTCAACACCCCTGATACTGGCCGCCTTCAGGGTTACATCGATGCCCGGAATATAAGAGCCACTGGCGGCGAAAATGCCTTTCAGGCCAGTGCGTGCGTTAGGTGCGCCGCAAACCACATCAAAGATTTCGCTGCCGTTATCAACCCGGCAGACTTGCAATTTGTCGGCGTCCGGGTGTTTTGTCGCTTCAACCACATGTCCAACGACGAAATTTTCAAGACCTTGTGCGCGTTCCGAAACGCTTTCGATCTCGAGGCCCAGCATGGTCAACTTGTCGGTAATTTCAATTAAAGAGGCATCGGTTTCCAGATGTTCCTTAAGCCAGCCGAAGGTTATTTTCATCGATTCAGCCCCCCGGTCATGTCCGGCACATCAAGGGCCGAAAATCCATAATGCCTGAGCCAGCGCAAGTCTGATTCAAAGAATGTACGTAAGTCGGGAATGCCGTACTTTAACATGGCGATGCGTTCCACCCCCATGCCGAAGGCAAAACCCTGGTATTTGCTGGAATCGATACCGCAGTTCTCCAGCACCTTCGGATTGACCATGCCGCAGCCGAGAATTTCCAGCCAGTCATCACCGTGGCCGATGCGGAATTCGCCGCCTTCACGGGTGCAGCCGATATCGACTTCCGCCGATGGTTCCGTGAACGGAAAATAACTGGGACGGAAACGCACCGGCAGATCATCGACCTGAAACATGGCCCGGCAAAAATCGATCAGGCACCCTTTCAGGTGTCCCATGTGGGTGGTCTCGTCAATAACCAGTCCCTCGACCTGATGGAACATGGGCGAGTGGGTGGCGTCATAGTCACAGCGATAGGTGCGTCCCGGAACGACAATACGGATCGGCGGTTCTTTATCCTGCATGGTGTGGAATTTTACCCGGGGCGGGGGGGGGCGCAGGGCCTTTTTTTTGGCCTCCCTTTTTCCCGGCAGATAAAAAGTATCATGTTTCTTGGGGGGCGGGGGGTTAGGGGGGATGTTTAGGGGGGGGGAGGTATAACAGGTCTTTTTTATATTCCGGACCTTCGGCAACGCTGAAACCCATTTCACAAAAAATAGCCGTCATCTCGTCAATCACCTGGCTGATCGGATGGACGCGTCCGTCATCTTGCGGGCGCTCCGGTAGGGTGACGTCAATTTTTTCAGCCATCAGGCGAATATCAAGCTCGCCCCCCTCAAGGTCTGCCTTGCGCGCATCAATGGCACCTGCGACATCGCTCTTCAGGGTGTTGATGGCCTGTCCGGCTTCGCGGCGGGCGTCCGGGTCCATTCCACCAAGGGTTTTCATTAGCTGGGTGATCGAACCCTTCTTGCCCAATGCCTGCAATCGCACCGCCTCAAGGGCATCGGTGCTGCCTGCGGCGGCAATGGCGCTCATCAGCTCGTTGCGAAGGTTCTCAGCGTTGGTCATTTATATTTTCCGTCGTTAGATCAAACTGCATTATTAATGCAGATAATTTGATCGATTTTATATGTTAGGGCAACTTATCTGCGTTCATTCGAACGCAGGTTGCCCTATAATAGAAAAGGGGAGTCAGGCCTGATAAAGCCGACTCCCCTTTATAATATTTCCCGATGAATGAACCTATAATAAAAGGATCAGGATTTAGCGAGAGCCGCCTCGGCCTCTTCAACCAGGGCCTTGAAGGCCTCGGGCTCACTGATCGCCAGTTCGGAAAGAACCTTGCGGTCCAGTTCGATGCTGGCTTTGGCAAGCCCGCTCATAAAGCGTGAGTAGGTCATGCCATACTGGCGCGCACCGGCGTTGATGCGCTGAATCCAGAGCCTGCGAAACTGGCGCTTTTTGGTGCGACGATCGCGGTAAGCATACTGTAGTCCCTTCTCGACACGCTCGATGGCGACGCGAAAGTTTGATGATCCGCGGTCACGATAACCGCTGGCCATATCCAGTATTTTTTTGTGACGGGCGTGGGCTGTAGTGCCCCCTTTAACTCGAGCCATTTTTCCGGTTCCTTAAATTCAAATGTCTGATGAACGTGCTTAAACTTTAAGCGTTCGGCATGTAGGATTTGACGATACGGGCATCTTGGGCGCACAGGATCATGGTGCCGCGCGCTTTGCGCTTCATCTTCTGTGGCCGTTTGCTCATCCCGTGCTGCTTGAGGGCAACATTCGCCCGAACCTTGCCGGAACCGGTAAGGCGGAAGCGCTTCTTGGCGCTCGATTTTGTCTTCAACTTGGGCATTTCACATTCCTTATAAAATATCAGGTTGTGTTCTGAGCGGCTGGGCATGCCCTGCCGTTCCGCTCGCGAAGGCGCGTTATAGAAGGAGAAAGGCGTTTATGCAAGGGGTCTTTAGGGTTCAAGCCCCTCAAGTGCCGGGCGTTCGCTCCGCTCTCTTGGCTTGGGCCTCTAAAAGTCAAGTTTCAAATGGCAACAGGAGAATATCCTGTCGCCATTTATTCCTATTTCCCAAGCCCGTGACTGCGGGCCGCCGCTCCTGCGGCGAGCCCGGGGGCCGGACGGCCCCGCCCGGCGCTTGAGGGGCAAAAATTAAGCCCGCTTTAGCGGGCTTAATAAA
The DNA here is from genome assembly GCA_014382375.1 of Rhodospirillaceae bacterium. GTDB lineage: Bacteria > Pseudomonadota > Alphaproteobacteria > Rhodospirillales > JABHCV01 > JACNJU01. Next base: position 1,504 of record JACNJU010000009.1, on the reverse strand, counting down.
ATAACCTATTTAATCCCTGCGGGATTATTTAGGCGCCACAATCATAATCATCAGCCGCCCTTCGATACGGGGGAACTGTTCAATTTTGACGTCTTCGTCCAGTTCGGTGCGAATCCGGTTAAGGACATCCATACCCAGTTCCTGGTGAGCCATTTCACGGCCCCGGAAGCGGATAGTAAATTTGACCTTGTCTTCATTACCAAGAAACCGCCGGGCATTGCGCATTTTGACCTCGTAGTCATGGATATCGATGCTTGGCCGCATCTTGATTTCCTTGACCTCGACGACCTTCTGCTTCTTGCGGGCCTCGTTGCGTTTTTTCTGCTCCTCGTACTTGTACTTGCCGTAATCGAGAACCTTGCAGACCGGCGGGTCGGCATTAGGCGACACCTCGACCAAATCAAGGCCGGCGTCGAGCGCTAAGTCAATTCCTTCTTGAACAGATACCACACCGACCATTTCTCCGTCGGCACCGACGACGCGCACATTCTCGGCGTCAATCATTTCATTCACGCGCGGGCCCTTTCGGGTCGGCGCTTGGCTCATTGGGCGTCTCGCTATTTAAATCTCTCCTATTCTTTGTTTAATTTTCATGTGGTCCCGCCGCTTCAGCCACAAGTCTAGCGACTGCTTCATCAAGCGCAAGATTTTCTTGATCCTTGCCATCCATGCGACGCAGCGCAACCGTTCCCTCTTCGGCCTCGCGACCGCCCAGAATCAGCATCGCCGGAACCTTTGCGTGGCTGTGTTCGCGAATTTTATAATTAATCTTCTCATTGCGAATATCAAGCACAGCCCTCATTCCGACCGCGTCGAACGCCGCTTTTACGGTTTTTGCGTAGTCGTCAGCGACTTCTGTAATGGTCGCGATAACCACCTGTACCGGGGCCAGCCAGAGCGGGAACTTGCCGGCATAATGTTCGATCAGAATGCCGATAAAGCGCTCAAAGGAGCCCAAAATCGCCCGGTGCAACATGACGGGGCGGTGTTTTTCTCCATCAATACCGACATAATTGGCATCCAGGCGCTCAGGCAGCACAAAATCAACCTGCAAGGTGCCGCACTGCCAGTCGCGACCGATGGTGTCGCGCAGCACGAATTCCAGCTTCGGGCCATAAAACGCGCCTTCGCCAGGATTAAGCTCCCATTTCAGGCCAGTGGACTCGGTGGCTTCCCTGAGGGCCGCTTCGGCTCTGTCCCAGGTGGCATCTTCGCCAGCACGGACTTCCGGCCTGTCGGAGAACTTGACAACCACATCATCAAATCCGAAATGCTTGTAGATGGACAAAAGCAGTTCACAGAACACTTCGGTTTCCGAGGTGATTTGGTCTTCGGTGCAGAAAATATGAGCATCATCCTGAACAAAGGCCCGCACCCGCATCAAACCGTGCAGGGCGCCGGATGGCTCATTGCGGTGGCACGAGCCGAATTCCGCCATACGAACCGGAAGATCGCGGTAACTGGTCGTCCCCTGTTTGAACACCTGAACATGGCACGGGCAGTT
>JACNJU010000046.1 GCA_014382375.1 Rhodospirillaceae bacterium | reverse complement strand
TCGGCAGCCCAACTGATGACGGCAGCGGAGAGTATGCCAGCATTGCCGGCAAGAATGTCAGTGAGGATGTCTTCGAAGGTGGCGCGGGCAACGATACACTGCAGATGACCGATGGTGATGACGCACTGTTCCTGGATGACAGTTACAGTGATTCGCCGACCGGTGGCGCGCGTATTTCCGGCATTGAGAACATCAATGCCGGTGCCGGGGACGATGTCGTCGATTTGACCAGCAACACCCATGATTATGGTGACGTTACAGTCGATGGCGGTACGGGTGATGATGTTATCTGGACCAGCAGCGGCGATGATACCCTTGTCGGTGGCGCAGGCAACGACATCCTTGATGGCGGCGCGGGTAACAACACGCTTGACGGTGGAACCGGCACTGATGTTGCCGTCTTTGACGGTGATGATGATGACTACGACATTTCGGTTGATAACATCACCGGCGTGGTCACCGTCAGCCACAAGACCAATGGACAGGTTAATACCGTGAAGAACGTCGAAACCCTGCGTTTCGGCAACATGGACCTGGCCGTCGCTTCGATCGCCGTCATTGCCGACAATGCTGATAATAATTTCGATAACATGGCCCATGGCCATGGCGATGACGACAGCAGCGATGGCATTGAGGGAAGCAGGGGTGATGACATTCTGTACGGTGGTGCAGGAAATGATTACATGGACGGCGATAGAGGCGATGACACGCTTTATGGCGGTTCCGGCAATGATTACGTGAAGGGTGGCAGAGGCGACGACGAGGTTTATGGCGGTTCCGGCAATGACATCCTCAAAGGCGAAGACGGTGAGGATCAACTGTTTGGTGGTTCCGGTAACGACTACATGCGTGGCGGTGATGACAACGATGCCCTTTACGGGGACTCTGGTGATGATCGCCTCAAGGGTGAAGATGGTCATGATGTCCTTTATGGCGGCACCGGAAATGATCGGCTTGAAGGCGGTTCCGGCAACGACACACTTTACGGCGGTGCCGGCCATGACACACTTGAAGGTGGTTCCGGCAACGACACGCTATACGGCGGAACCGGTAACGATACCCTCGAGGGCGGTTCCGGTAACGACACCCTGTATGGTGGCTCCGGTGATGACACCCTTGAAGGCGGCACCGGTGATGATGATCTGTGGGGTGGCGACGGTAGCGACACCTTTGTCTTCCATGAAGGTGACGGAACGGACACCATCAACGACTTCGGTATCGGCGACACCATGGTCTTTGAAGGCACCTGGTTTGACGAAGGTACGATCAGCCAGGAAGGCGATGACGCGGTTGTCACCTTCGGTTCGGGTGATGACGCCGTGAAAGTCAAGGTCAAGGACACAGACGCCGATAGCCTGAGACTGGAAACCAACACGGATGGCGGTTATTCGGTCACTCAGAATGTTGAAAACGGCACCACCGTCGATGTTCAGTAAGTAAAGGTGGGCGCGGTAGCAAATCTAATGCTACCGCGCCACTTTTTTGCGTACAGCCATATCCCTGAAGGCATTTGAAATGTCATTCAGGAAAGGGGTCAGGTAGGGCAGGGCTTTTGCGTGGACAAAACTGTGACGCATGGCCGCATTCAGCTCAAAGATAAGGATCGAACCATCGTCCATGATGGTGAAATCGATACCGTAAAAATCCAGCTTCACGATGGAATGCAAGCTTTCAAGAAGGCGACGATTTGCGGTCCCTATGTAGGCCGTAAAATCACCCAGAAACTGCTTTTCCTCGTCTTGCATCCAGTCATTCTGTTTCATCAGGGTTTTACGGTTGCCACCGTGAACGTTCCATTCCGTATCAATATGACAGACCACGGGGTAAAGCTTCCCGTCGATGCAGAACAGTCTTAGTTTCCGGTAATACTTTTCGCGGAAACGGCTGTCGATGTATTGGATGGCGTAAAATTCATCACCCGTTGTCGCCTCTAGAAAACCATCAATGTCATCCGGCCCCGATAACCTTTCAGTGCTGACGGCCGACTGGGTCCCAACCCTGCGCATGATAATTGGGAACGAAAACCCTGAATCCTTGATGGCCTGGGCAATATGTTGGCGCTCCGCACGTATCGTCCTGGGAAAGGTTATGCCTTCAATTTTGTGAAAACGTTGGTAATTTTGCTCCCGGGTGGTTTGCAGAACCTGATCGGGATTATTGATAACCGGCGCGTGGGGGGTGCTTTTCAAATAAACTGACAGGGTTTCAAGCGACTGACGCTCCCGGTCGGGGCAGGCGATGGTATTGACGATCAGGTCGTGTGGAGGCAGGGACGTGTTGTTTGAGAGCAGGTTCTGCTCTGAAATGTAATAATAGCCTTTGCTGAAATATTGCTGCTGCAAAAGTTCTGTGGCTTGAAAATGGCCACCCGACATCTTGATTTCGTTGTTGTTGGTAAGGCGGAAACGACAATCTTCCAGACCGAAAAACAGAAGCGGCCTTGCCAGGGCCTTGTTCGGGCATGTTTTCGTGTAGCCGGGGTTGTGGGATATACCATCGAGCAGGGTTTTTCGCCCCTGACCTGGCTCAACGGTTTCTTCTATGGCCGAAAGGGCGATGAAAGCCTCTATATAATCAGGTTGCCGCTCTATGGCCTTTTGCAGACTGGCTGCAGCCTTCTCGAGGTTGCCTTTTTGAAGCCAGACATTACCAAGGCAATAATGAAGCAGGGCGACGCTGTCGTCGATGGCGAGGGCGTGTTGGTAGCTTGCCTGGGCCCGGTCCAGTTTTCCCATGCGTTTAAAGGCGTTTCCCAGGTTTGCATAGGTGCGCCAACTGTCGGGATCAATGGCGATGGCGCGACGGTAACAGGTAACGGCCTGATTAAATTTCTTCTGGCCGCTCAGAGCGGATCCCAGGTTACACAACAATTCGACATTCTCTGAATGTTCAATAAGGATTTTCCAGTATTGAGCCTCGGCCTCTGCCAAGTGCCCCCTGTTATGGGAAGCTAACGCGGATTCCCATGGATCAATTGATGATTTATCTTTGTTCACGAGTTTTCGGATCAGGTTTTTTTTCCGAAATCCGCCCATTTTTCCGCACCGCCCCGATTATCAAGATAATTAATCAGGGCAGATACCGGCCTGCGGTCAAACCGGCTGCCGTTTTGTTGCATCAGTTGGGCAACGGCGACGTCGAAAGATACCGGGGTTTCGTTGCTGCGGGGATTTACCAGCCTGATAAAGGCGGCGGCCACGTTCAGGATACGTGCCGGGTGCAGGATTTCTTCTTCTTTAAGGCCTTGTGGTCCCGAACCATCCCAGAATTCGCCGGTTTGTGAAATGGTATCGACGACAGGACCCTGGAATTCAACATCCTTGAGCAGTTCCACACTATCCTTGAAACAGTTGTCGAACAGGGCCTGTTCGGCTTCACTCAAAGCCCCGGTTTTTGCCAGTACATCGTTTGGAATGAAGATACGACCAAGGTTGATCAGTGAGCCTGCAATATCGACCGTTTTGACTTCATCGTCAGAAACTTCCATCTCGCGGGCGATAGCCCTGGCGACTTCGGATATATGGGCCGACTGATGAGTGGTGTATGGATCACGGCGTTCGACAACACTGATCAGGGCGTTGATCAGTTGCCGCATCATCATATCGCTCTTGCGCCGCTCCATTGTGTATTCGGTGATGTCGTCCATCACCATCAGGATGCCGGGGGGATAATCCCGGTCCCCACGCAGGGGAATATGGTCGGTTTTTAAGACTTCCAATTCGTCGTCTTCACCGAAGGTATGGATATGGGACTGGCGTTCCTTTTCGGTGTCATCCGAATGGGAGAAGCTGTCGAGAATAGCCTCGTTGATCTTGCCATAAAAGCCGCCTTTGACGGGCCCCATAATACTGGCCATGGTCTTGCCGCGCAGGTCATCGGCTGAAATGCCAGCGTGACGAGCCGCCGGTTCGTTGGCGAATGTGTATTTGGTATCACCGGTAACGGCGAAGATTTGCGTCGGTTGCGAGTTTGTCACCAGATTCATGAATTTTGTCATGTTCTCGAAGCGCTCGGCGGCAATGCGGGATTTTTCCGCCGCTTCCTGGGCACGAATGGAACTGCCGTGTCGCCAAACCGCGATTATGGCGACCGTGACACCAATAATAATCAAGACGAAGACGATCAGGATCGTTTTAAGCCGGGTCTCGGTTCCGGACAGGGCTTCAGCCCGGTTAATCTTGCGAACCAGTACCCAGGGCAGATCAGCCAGCGGTCGTGAGGTGACAAGAACTTCCTCGCCGGCATAATCCATGCCGATGGTAAAACCGCCGGGCTGTTGTATGGCGTAAACGGAGGCAAGATTGGGTGTTTCCATGGCGAAAGAACGTTTCAGGGGCAGGGTGCCATCGGCCAACGGGGACAGGTATTCGACGGTCGCCCCTGTTTTACGGACAAGATAGGTCTCGGCTGTTTTTGATTCTTCACCGGGCTGTTTCAGGCGGTCATACAGTTCGTTATCGATGGTGCGGATGCCAACGACGGCACCAATGCCCTGGGCACCCTGATCGGACTGGATGCCATAAACAGGCAGGGCAAAGCCGATGGTCGGCAAGTTACTGGCACCAAGGAAGACATCAATCAGGGCGGGTTCACCATTAAGGGCATTGGCCACGGCTGTGCGAATTTTACCGGAAATGGGGGGCATACCTGCGGAACTGACAATGGGTCTGCCATCGGCGTCAACCAGGCCCAATCCGGCGACTCCGGCGCGTTCCACATTTGCGTTGACCTCTGCGGCTTCCTTGGGTGGCTTAAAGCCGCTGCGTTCGGAAGTGGCAACCAGAAGATTACGCAGATAGCCCGCCTGTGCGGCTTCGTCGGTTACGCCTTCCTTGTTGCCGGCACTTGCGGCCAATTCATCCATGTAGATTTGCAGTGAGGCGTTTTCGGATAATTCACGAATGACGGCAAAATTGGCATCGACCCATTCGTTGACGTCAGCGGCTCGGCTGTCGGCGACAATGCCCAGGCGCACTTGCCATTCCAACAGGGCGCGTTGACGCTCTTGTTCGACAAAATGGAAGGTGAAGAACACAGCGGCGGCCATAACCGCGACCATGCCGACGCCAATACCGAGCGCGACCTTGTTGATTCTCCTTGGGGTTTTTTCCTGTGGGCTTGCCGTTTCTGCCATTTTCCCCTCCCTTTGATTATTTATTTGGATTCTTGCGATTTCAACGTCCGGACGCAAGGGGGAATTGATCTTTTATCAATAAGGTCACATTTCACTTTGTCTTGATGACTATGGGTACGGCTTGCTGCAAGGTCTTAAAAACCTGTATAATCATCTGATATTCTTGCTTTTAGCCTTTATGGGTGGGCTTTTTCAATGGCCGGTATTTTCCGCAATAATTTTTGCTCCTTACCTCCCTTAGTCGTTGCGACAGCTTTGCTGGCGGTTGCCTTTTTTAGCGCACTTTCGTCGCCTGTTGCGGCGCAGGAAGCCGCAGCCAGTTTCTTCAACAGCAAGGAAACACCATCAACGAACCTTAAACCGTTCAAGAAATGGAATGAGGCCCTGAACCGCTTTTCCAAGGAAAAGGCTGAAAAGGTTGATGGTGACTGCAGTTCATCGAAGTTGAACAAGTGCCATTACGATGGCTGGATGACGTACCTGAAAAAGCAAAAAGGCAAGGACAAGTTAACGTTGATAAATGAAATCAACGGACGCATGAACAAGGCGAAGTACGTTACCGATAATAATAACTGGGGCGAGAAGGACTATTGGGCGACGCCCGGTGAGTTCATGGCCAAGTTTGGTGATTGCGAGGACTACGCGATCATCAAGTACCTGTCGCTCAGATTGTTGGGGTTCAAGGACGATGAAGTTCGGGTCGTTGCGGTCAAGGATTTAAACCTGAAAGTCGGTCACGCCATTCTGGTCGCCTTTGTCGATGGCAAAACGTATGTCCTGGATAACCAGATCAAACAGGTCGTCGAAGCCAAGACCATTCGGCACTACGAGCCGGTATTCTCAATCAGTTCAAAAACCTGGTGGCGTCACCGGATTTAACCCCCGTAGAACACGGTATCGCCCAAATCTTTCATGTGCAGGATGGCTTCGTCGGGACGTCCTTCTATTGCGCCTGCACCGTGGGCGTCGACGGCTTCGCCAACCACGATGTGATGATCGCCAAGTTTTACGATCTCGGCGATATTGAATTCAACACAGGCTGGCGCACTTTCAAGGACAGGCGATCCGGTCGAACCTTCCCGGTAGGCTTCGCCACTGATCATTCCATCCTCGAGCTGGGCCGGCTTAAAGAAAGTAAAAGCCGCTCCCTGCTGGCCTTTGCCCAGGAAATTGAGGGCGAAGCTACCGCCAATTTTCAGGTTTTGGTAGACGCCGGAATCAGATTTAACGCCGATTGCGACCAGCGGTGGATCGAAAGACGTTTGCGTCACCCAATTGACAGTCGCCGCAGAAATCGTACCATCAGGGCCCTTGGCGGTCAGGACATAAATCCCGTAGGGGATCATTCTCAACGCCATTTTTTTTGTTTCCGCGTCCATCAGGAAATCCTATTTGAGTTTATTAAATCAGGTTTTTGCCGGTTAACGACTTTAGTTGTCGCGTCGGTCACGCCCGCTGCGGCGAATATTTTTGCGCCGACTTTCCGAACGCTGCTGTTCGTTTCGCCGCTCACCGTTGATACGATCTTCAGGATCCATGACGGCAATCATGTCATCACGCCGGTTGATTTTATCGCGCCGCTCCTCGCCCGAACGAATTTCCTCATGACGACGCTCAAGGCACTCACGCCGACCATCATTACTGCGTTGTTTATGTACGGAAGTCTGCATGGTAATATTCCTACCCGTAGAAAAGTAAAAACAGTGGATGAAACTAGCACCTTCATTCTGAACCAACAAGCTGGGGATTGCTAAAAAGAACTGGTTGTTTGTGCCGAAAAAGGCTAATTCCCCTTCATCATTTGATTTTCAGAGCATGTAGTTTGATATGAGTTCACTTAGCGACCATGTGGCGCGTCGGCGCACTTTTGCGATTATCTCCCATCCCGATGCCGGTAAGACGACGCTGACCGAAAAGCTGCTGCTTTTCGGCGGCGCCATTCAGCTTGCCGGTGCCGTCAAGGCCAAGGGTGAACTGCGCCGTGCCCATTCTGACTGGATGAAGGTAGAGCGCGAGCGCGGAATCTCGGTGGCTTCGTCGGTGATGTCATTTGATTTTGACGGCAACGCCTTTAACTTGCTGGACACCCCGGGTCATGAGGATTTTTCCGAAGATACCTACCGGACACTGACGGCCGTCGACAGCGCCGTGATGGTGCTTGATGCCGCCAAGGGTATCGAAGTTCAGACTCGCAAGCTGTTCGAGGTGTGTCGCCTGCGTGACATGCCAATTATCACCTTTATCAACAAGATGGACCGCGAGGCCCGTGATCCCTTTGACTTGCTTGATGAGGTCGAGCAAACCCTCGCCCTGGATGTGACACCGGCGAGTTGGCCAATCGGCATGGGGAGGCATTTCCTTGGTTGTTACGATTTGTTCAATGATCGGCTTATTCTGGTCGGTAAGGGTGCCAAGCAAGGCTTGCCCGAGATTGGTGAGCCTTGTGAGGGGCTGGATGATCCCAAGCTGGAAACCCTGCTGCCTGCCGACGCCCTTGCGACCCTGCGTGAGGAAGTCGATATGGCCAGGGGTTTGTGTAAGCCCTTCGATATGCAGGCTTTCCTGGAAGGCCATTTGACGCCGGTCTACTTTGGTAGCGCCATCAACAACTTTGGTGTCCGCGAGTTACTTGACGGTGTCTCGCAAATGGCACCGCCGCCGCGCCCGCAACCGACAGCAGAACGTCAGATAGAACCCGCCGAAAACAAGGTCAGCGGTTTTGTTTTCAAGATTCAGGCCAACATGGACCCCAAGCATCGTGACCGGATCGCCTTCGTGCGTGTCTGTTCAGGGCATTTCAAGCGCGGTATGAAGCTCAAGCATTCTCGTACAGGCAAGTTTATGACCATCCATAACCCGGTGTTGTTCCTGGCCCAGGATCGGGAACTGGCCGAGGAAGCCTGGCCTGGTGACATTATCGGCATTCCCAATCACGGAGCGTTGCGCATTGGTGACGGTTTTAGCGAGGGTGAGGATTTACGCTTTACAGGGATTCCCAGTTTTGCCCCTGAATACCTAAAAACGGCCCGTCCGGATGACCCCTTGCGGGCCAAGCACCTTGGCCGGGCCCTACAACAATTAGCAGAAGAAGGCGCCGCCAGTGTCTTCAAGCCCCTCGTCGGAGCAGATTGGATTGTTGGGGCTGTCGGGCCGTTGCAATTTGAGGTTATGGCCGACCGTATTCGTACCGAATTTGAAGTGCCGGTTCATTTCGAGCCGACCAGTCTGTTCACGGCCCGTTGGGTCAAAGCCGATGAGCCCCTGCAGATGAAGAAATTTCTCGACGCAAACTCTACCGCTGTGGCCGAAGATCACGATGGTGCGCCTGTCTATCTGGCCCGCAATGCCTGGCATCTTGAACGCGGAGCCAAGGATTGGCCCGACATCAGGTTCCTTAAAACCAAGGATCATGTTGAGTAACAATTAAAGCAAGCTTGAAAGTTAGATTGTGACATCCATTTTAATTGAGTATCATTCCAATATGTCCTTAAGGGCGTATTACTGAATAATAAAAATACGGAGGAGTACCTGGGTATGAGTGTCGGCGAAATCATCAGAACAAAGGGAAATGAAGTCCTTACAACCTTGCCAGAGGCAGCAGTTGTGGACGTTGCGCGTCTGATGTCGGATCGCCGTGTCGGGCTGGTTGTGGTTTGTAGCGAGGGGGGACGTGTTCTTGGCGTCATTTCCGAACGTGATATTGTCCGCGCCGTCGCCATCAATACCGATAATATTGCCACCCTGGCGGTTGAAGATCTGTATACCCAGGATGTTAAAACCTGTTCGCCATCTGACGATGCCCGTGAAATCATGCGCCAGATGCACGAAGGACGGTTTCGTCATATGCCTGTCGTCGAACATGGCAACCTGAAGGGGTTGGTCAGTGTTGGTGATATTCTGGAATATCTGAAGGAACAATCAGAACTGCATTCCAACTCTGAAGCCTGGGAAGAGCTGAACTTCCTTTAAGTGAGGGCTATAGTTCCACTCCCGTAAAAAGTTAACTAAAGCAAATACCTTTATTGAAAAACATGTTCTGGCAAACCCGCCTCCTAGCTTGCGCAATCGATGCAAACCGGGGCTGTCGGGTCAATTTGTAGGCGTTTTGGGGCGATATCTTCACCACAATTCTGGCATTCGCCGAAGCTGCCATCCGCGATGCGCGCCAGTGCTGATTCAATATGCTGCAACTCGACATGACGGCGGCGGTCCGTTTCCAGGGCCATCGCCTGATCCTGCAGGGCGTCCATGCGCGACAGGCGTCCAACGGACGTCTGATCCAGTTCAACAGGTTGACGAGCCTGCTCGCTGGATTGAGCGTCGGCGAGAATTTCCTGGCGCTGAGCAAGCAGTTGCTTCTTCAGGGCCGCTAGATCAATCGTGCTGCGGTTTGTCATAACCGGTTAACTTTAGACATATGCAGAGATTTCGGCAATGTCGCTTTACTGGCGATGACAGGCCAAACAGTTGCTCCACGATTTGGCTTTATGCTTGGTGACGTCGCCCTTGTGCTCGTGCCGGAACCAGTTTAACTGGGAAATACGAAGCGGGCCATCGCCACCCCGGCCGGAATTGCTGACCAGATAATTTTCGATTTTGGTACGAGTAGCCTTGTTAAGGCTGGCATCTTCACCAAAGTGACTGTCCAGGTTGCCCATCATCTTGCGCCATGAACTGGAGGGCAAAAGCCTGGGTGAGTAGGGCATATGACATTCGCTGCATTCCTTGATGACCGTGGCGTCTGTGGCCAGCAAATTGCCGCCGCCCGATGCGCCGCCATCCATCCCGCCACCGGATGCCGCGCCGCCTGATGCTGCGGCCGGGTTCAGTTTCATCAGTGTCGGGGTTGCATAGGCAGCCATGGTCGCCAGGCCAAGCAAGGCCAGCGCCTTGCGGCGGCCCATTTTACTTTTCAGGGTGTTTTTATCAATTTTCATGGATTCGGGGTCCCGTTTGAAATTTAATGACAATTCAGCCCGGCTATCAGTTTAACCGACTGTGTGCGCGCAATCTAATGCTATGGACATGAACGGCAGGTGAACCGGATATTTTTTTGAGTTGTTGCTACTGAAATTCTCATTATTATTGATAAAATATTGGATGAGGGCGTGGATATGAGCTTTCTCAGTACTTTGATCGACAATTTTCAGGATAGTCTGGAACGCAACCGAAACCGGCCGTTCCTGAAGGCGACCATGGCTGCCTGCGCGTTGGTGGCGACGGCTGACGGCGTTGTGTCGTTGGGTGAGCGGGTCCGGGTCGATCAGATACTGGAAACCCTGGAAGCCCTGAAAATCTTTGATCCTCATGAAGCAGTTGACCTGTTCAACGACTTTTCCGACGCCATTCTTACCACACCCCAAGCCGGTCATGACAAGGCTCTGGCGGCGCTTGCCGCTGCGGCGAACGATATGGAAACAAAAACCCTGATCATTCGTATCTGTTGCGCCATAAGCGAGGTCTCCCATGATGCGGGGGAAGACACCATCGCCGCCGACCAGATCGAGATCGTCTCACTGTGTTCACGTCTGGGCGTCGATCCGAAAACCTGCGATCTATATGTCGAGTAACCTGAGACATTAAGTGAGCAACAACCCGATCATCCTTCATCATTACCCCCAGTCTCCGGTTAGCGAGAAAGTCCGGGTGGTGCTTGGCCTGAAGGCTTTAAGCTGGAAGTCCGTGCAGATTCCAAGGTTGCCGCCAAAACCCAATTTGATGCCGCTGACCGGCGGCTACCGCCTGACCCCGGTGATGCAAATTGGCGCTGATATCTATTGCGACACCAAATGCATCATCGCCGAACTTGAACGCCGATTTCCGGACCCGACCCTGTTTGCGGGCGCAGCCGGGGCGATGACATGGGGGCTGGGGCAGTGGACAGACGGGCCGCTTTTTCAGGACGTTGTTTGTGTGTGCCTGGTCGAGATGAGCCCTGACATGCCGCCGGAATTCCTGGCTGATCGCGGACCTTTGTATTTCGGCCCGGATTTTTCCCTTGCCGACATCAAGGCCAAATATCATGAATGTCTGGCCAATGTGCGGAGCCAATTTGGCTGGCTGGATGAAACCCTGAAAGGCCGCGATTACCTGCTTGGCGACGCACCGGGCCTGGCCGATGCGCTGGCCTATTATCTGGTCTGGTTCCTGCGTGACCGTATGGCCGAAGGTGATCAGTTCTTGCACCAGTTCAGGCACTTGGAAGATTGGGAGCAGCGGATCAAGGCCATTGGTCATGGCCAGCAAGCGGATATGAGCGACCTTGACGCCCTCGACATCGCCCGAAACGCCAGCCCGCAAACTCCTGAACAAGGCGATTCCGGCGACCCGCAGGGCCTTAACATAGGGGACCGGGTCACCATCGAACCTGTCAGTGGCGGCCCGCAGGTCAAGGGAATACTGCACTTCCTGTCGGCCAATGAAATTGCGGTTACCTACGAAAACCAACAGGTCGGGCAGATCTGCATCCACTTCCCGCGCCTCGGTTACCGGGTCGGGCAGGGGTCAGGCGACTAAAAAAGAATGCTGCCATTCAGTCCCGGTTCATAAAGTCGGTGGTATTGACGACACCTTATTTGGCCACCCTGGGAAAATGGCCGCCGCAACGATGATAGGGGTCTCAAGATGAAAGCAAAAAAAACCAGTAAACAAGGTCGTTTGATGGCTCTTGCCCGGTTAGGTCTCGCAGCAGGCGCTCTCTATGTGGCACCGACCTTTGTGCAATTGGGCCAGGCTTCGGCATCCGGCGCACTCTCTATCGCCACCGATCCGCTGACGCGCAAGGAATGCGGTGAATGTCACACCCCCTATAGCCCCCGCTTCCTGCGTGCCTATGCCTGGCAGAAGATCATGGGAAACCTAAGCAATCACTTTGGCGAGGATGCCAGTCTTCAGGAAAGTACGCGTCTGAAGATTGAAAAGTATTTGGTCTATAACGCCAGTCGCCCACGACAGATCGGCATCCGGATCAGCGATTTTAAATGGTTCAAGCGTGAACACAGCGCCAATAAAATCAGCGCCAAGGCCATGGAAAAAGCCGTCAGTTTTTCAAACTGCACGGCTTGTCATCAGGTTAAGAGGCAATAGAATAAGCTCGATACGGCTTGAGTAAGATGAAGAGTTTAGAAAAAATGGTGCCGGCAGCAAGATTTGAACTCGCGACCCCCTGATTACAAATCAGGTGCTCTACCAACTGAGCTATGCCGGCCCGCTTGAAGCGAATTTGGCCCTCGTATAGCGCGCTCATCCCCATCGGGCAAGGGTTAGAGCAACCTGCGTTATATTAAAAGCAGATAAGTTGCCCGATTCTTAAAATAACGATCAAAATATATGTATTAAGTTGGATCACTTTAATACAGTTTGATCCATTATTGTCGGGCTTTCTCGTACAGTGCGATGGCCGCTGCGTTGGACAGGTTGAGGCTTTCAACGGCACCGCTGATCGGCACTTTAACCAGTAAATCACAATGCTCGCGGGTCAATCGCCTGAGCCCTGAGCCTTCCGAGCCCAGAACTAGCGCCACCCGGCCTGTCAGATCGGTCTCGCCGAGGCTTGCCTCTGCCTGACCGTCCAGGCCAATGCACCAGAATCCGGCCTCCTTGGCCTTGTCCATGGCGCGGGCCAGATTGGTCACACGGATCAGGGCGACCCGTTCCAGTGCCCCCGATGCGGCTTTCGCCATGACCGGGGTGATGTCGGGGGCGTGGCGGTCCTGAATAACCACCGCCGCAGCGCCAAAAGCCGCCGCAGAGCGCAGGATAGCGCCGATATTATGGGGATCGCTGGCCTGGTCGAGGATGATGATGGTGGCAGTCGGGTCATTTTCACAAAGATCAATGATGTCCTCAATATGGAGGCCGCGCAAGGCCTCAACCTCTAGCGCCAGGCCCTGATGGACGGCCCCGACGGGGAGCCGGTCGGCAAGCTCCCGTTTATCCATAATGGTGGTTTCGATATTGTCATAACTGCCGTTTTTTAGGGCATTTTGGATCTCGGACTGCAGGCTTTCGCGGGCTTCCGGGGTCAGGATCAGGCGGTGGATTTTCCTGTCTGGGTTGGCCAGCGCCGCCAAAACAGCGTGTTTACCGTAGATCAGGGGGCGTCCGCTGCTTGTCGGAACAGGCGTATGAGTGGCGCGAGGCGGCGATTTATGGCCCTTGTTTGTGCGTCTCGCGGGGGTGTTTTTGCGTTTTGCCATGATGCCCCCTAACAGCCATAAAATGAGCCCGAGCGCAAGCCCGTCCGCAATCGTCCTCGCGAAGTGGGCAAGACCTTGTATTTGCTTGTCTTGCCGCATGTTTATTTTAAGTTGACAACACGCCGGAAATCCTCATATTGCGGACCTCCGTTGTCGCCGGTGCGCCGGTTGCGGGGGGCTTTCCTGTGGAGGAGTGCCCGAGTGGCTAAAGGGGACGGGCTGTAAACCCGTTGGCGT
>JACNJU010000182.1 GCA_014382375.1 Rhodospirillaceae bacterium | reverse complement strand
GGGCTGGGGCATGTTTGAGTTGAAGAAGGGGAAATGATTGTGGCAAGGCCCGGCAGGGCTTGGCAGGCGTGGCGCGGCAGACGATTTCTGATTGTTGTTGATCACTGCGTCAACGTCTGGAAAAGGATTCCCTGAACCAGACATAAAGTCCGCTACCGATAATCAGGGTTGTTCCGCCAAGCATCCAGGCGTCTGGAACGTCGCCGAAAAAGAAAAGGCTGATTGGCAGGGACGACAGCAGGTGAAAGTAAGAAAAGGGTGCCAGAAACGAGGCCGAAGCGCAACTGAAGCCGCGAATAAGCAAGTAATGCCCCATGGCACCGGCACTTCCCATGATCATCATCAGCATCCAGGAATTTGAATCAGGAGTTTCCCAGAACAAGGGCAGAAGGGCGCTCAGCACGATCGTTCCCGTCGCAGTAGAATAAAAGGTGGTGGTGTCGGCCCGGTCCATGGTTCGCATGATGCGGGTCATGATCATGTACAGGCTCAGGCAAATGGCCGTTAACAGGGGCAGGACAGAAACCCACTCCAATTGACCAAATCCCGGGCGAACAATCATGACGACCCCGAAAAAGCCGGCAACAACCGCCGCCCAACGTCTAAAGCCTACAGTTTCTCCCAGAATAGGCACCGAAAAAGCGGTAACCAGAACAGGGGCCAGAAATTGAACGGCCGTTGCGTTGGCCAGGGGCATCAGGGAAATTGCGTAATACATGGTTCCTGTGGCGAACAACAGCAGCACGGCACGCAATGTCTGAAGTCCCGGGCGGTTGGCCCGCAGAAAGCCCAATGACCCACGGGCGCTCAAGAAGATGAATGTCACCAGGGCATGGAAGAAATAACGCGCCCAGATGACGACGGGGACCGGGTTGTCGCTCATCAGATGTTTGCCGATCCCGTCCATGCTGGCGAGCAGGGCGCCCGCACCGACAATCATGAGAATGCCTTTTAGGGTGTTGGAGCTCTCATCAAGGGCAGCCGTCATAAAATTCGTCTCGCCTTTAGCAATCAGTGGCCCAAAATGGTGTGGGAATTCTTGCCTGAGAACCGATGTTATGTTGATGCCGACAGGCGAAATTAACCTATCACCAATCTGCTGTCGTACCCCAGTGTATAGTTAGGCATAAAGTTGTTGGATGGGTGGCGGTGAAGTGGTGATAATTTTCGGAAATTTCCCGTTTCCGGCAAGGATTACTTGATGATTGTCTCATTTTCTCCCGCCCATGTGTAAAAGGCCTTGTCCATGATCAATTTGTGATCAACAAGCCCTTTCTCAATAAAATTCAACAGGTTGGTGCACAGGTTATCATTTCCTTCAAAGGACATTTCACTTAGTAAATGGTTGAGTTGCCTTTCAAGCTTCGCGTGGTCTTGCATGTGAATTTCAATGTCAGGATAAGAGCATGCCTTCATCATGGCGGCCTCGCGCCGGAAATGATCAGTGGTGTACTCGTTTAATTCAGCCAGAGCTGTGCCGACAATCAGGGGGTCACAATCTTGTTTGGATACTTTCTTAATGCGGTCAAATATTCCGAATAAATATTTGTGATCGTTATTGAGGTCGTCAAAACTGATCCCGATATCAGTCATCCAATTAATTGGCATAGTCATTTTTTCTTTTCTTGCTTTTCCATAGAGTTATATGACCCCAAAAATCATCTGTTTTGCAGGTATCCAATGGGGGTCATATGTTCGCCTGGGTTATTAATAATTTTGGACCGTGTGTCATGTGCTTTTGAATTTACGATGACTAACGTAGACCCGGATGGTTTCACCGTTAATTCTGTAACATTTCAATTTAATTCAAAATGTGTCTAAAAATTTCAGGCCAGTGGAAGGCGTTGAACATATTGTCCCGTTTGCGTGCAGTTCGGCGGATGTCCTTTATCACCATGGCGGCACCTGTGTGTCTCATCTTCATTCGCCTACGGGTCATTGCGATGAACCAGAAATTTTCTCTTATGCAATACAGCCAAGTTGTTCCAAAGACGCCGGCGTCAGACAATGCGTGCCGGGCTCTTTATTAATGTCTATTAAAGAGGTTCGGATATGGTTGTGGGAATTCAGGGTTCTGAAATTCAATGCTTGAAGCGTAACCTCTCTATTTTTTCACTATTAATTCATTGACGTTTCTGCTTGATTCAATTGTGTCAGTTCAGGGGGTGGCCTTATGGGCGAAAAAGCAAATATCATCGTTATCGATGATGATCCGGACATCCTGGATACGGTGAAATTTATTCTGAGTGAAGCCGGATATCAGGTCTTTACGGCAACAAATGGTGATGAGGCCGTGGCTTTACTGGCGGACAGGGTTTTTGACCTTGCCATTATTGATATGATCCTTCCGGGAACAGACGGATTAACGCTGACCAGAAAGCTGAAAGAAGAAAACGACACCGGTGTCATAATTTTAAGTGGCCTACAAGAAACCACGGACAGGATCGTTGGGCTGGAAGTCGGTGCGGACGACTATGTGACCAAACCTTTTGATAATCGCGAGTTGTTGGCGCGGGTCAGGTCGGTTCTCAGAAGGGTGGAAAACAAAAGTAAACCTGCCCCGACAACTACTAACAAATATTCTTTTGATGGCTGGACTTTGAATGCATCGAACATGAACCTGACTTCACCGCAGGGAGAACAGGTTGAATTAACAAGTGGTGAATTCAATCTCCTGCAAGCCCTTGTCGAACATGCCAATATGGTTCTTAGCCGGGACCAGCTTCTGGACCATACCCACCAA
>JACNJU010000050.1 GCA_014382375.1 Rhodospirillaceae bacterium | reverse complement strand
TGGGATTGCTCATCGGGCGATGTTAGCGAGGGAAACACACAAATCAAGAAAAAGGTGGTGTCGTGAAATTAACCGAATGCAAGGCGGACTCAATGTCCGACAGCATGGGAAAAGCGGGAGTCATTCCAAGCGAGAAATTTAGCCCGTTTCTGACTCCAGAATGCGCTCCTTCGGGAAAAACACTGTTATTTTTGTTCCCTTGCCTTTCTCACTATTGATTTCCAAATATCCACCGTGAAGTTCCATCAGCCCCTTGGTCAGGGGCAGGCCCAGACCTGTTCCTTCATGCATACGGTTAAGTCCGCTGTCCACTTGACCGAAAGAACTCAAGGCCAGTTTTATTTCATCTTCATTCATGCCTATACCGTTATCGGAAACGGAAATCGCCAAGGGGCCGTCCTCCGTCAAATTTACATTTACGGAGACCTCCCCATTTTCCTGCGAAAACTTGATCGCGTTGCTCAGCAGATTGAGCAAGACTTGCTTAAACCGTCGCTCATCTACATGAATCATTGAAATTTCAGGATTGACAGAAGTGGTAATGGTTATCCGCCCGGTTTCCGCCCGAGGCTTAACGAGTCGAACAGAAGCCTCAATGACAGCTGCAATATTGACATTCTCTTCGTGCAATTCCAGAGCATTTGCCTCGATTGCTGAAACATCGAGAATGTCGTTAATCAGTTCAAGAAGATGCAGGCCAGACAGATGGATGTCGTCCAGATATTCACGGTTTTTATCACTGCCGACGGAACCGAATGTTTCTTCCTTCATCGTTTCAGAAAAGCCAATGATGGCATTGAGTGGCGTGCGTAACTCGTGGCTCATGTTGGCCATCAACTCAGACTTCGCTCTGTTGGCAATCTCCGCCTGTTCCAGCGCTGATTGCGCAGCTAACTCGGCATTCTTGCGTTCAGTAATATCCTCATGCGTGGCCACGTAGTTTGTTATAAAGCCTTGTTCATCCTTTACAGGCACAACGGTCTCGTATGCCCAGAAATAGCTCCCGTTTTTATGACGGTCCATAATTTCGCTTTTCCATTGATCACCTCTACGAATGGTCCTCCAAAGATCGGAATATAGTTTTCTTGGCGTTTCCTCTGATTTGAGGATACGTGGATTTTTGCCAATGGACTCTTCTCGCGTATATCCTGTTAAGTCAGTGAACTTAGGATTGATGTATTCAATATTACCGTTTAGATCAGTAATGAAAAGGGCATTCGGGCTTTGTTCGAGAGCCTGTGTGAGCTTGCGAAGATCTTCCTCCTTCTTTTTGTTATCCGTGATGTCCTGAATGGTGCCATACATATGCAAGGGTGAACCATCCTTACTATTGATAACTTCACCGAGAGCATGAACAGCCCGGATATTTTTCTCGTTCGTGATGATCTTGTACTCAAGGTCAAGGGGAATGCCCTGCTCGACTGTCCTGGAAATCGCTCGCGTTAGTGTCTCAACATCATCAGGATGAATGTAACTCATGACGCCCTCGAAATCGGGTTCGCTCTTGGCCGGGTCGAGTTCGAATAGGCGAAAAGTTTCTTCAGACCAATTTAGTTTATTCCCCTGTATATCCCATTCCCAACTGCCGATGTGGGCAAGTTTTTGTGCTTTAGCCAACCCTCGTTCGCTTTTCAACAATTCGGAGGTGCGTTCTGCTACCCTTTTTTCAAGGTCAGCTTGAACCCCTCTCAGTTCATTTGTTTTTTCTTCAATTGAGAAAGCCATCTTATTGAAGGAGTTGGATAAAAGACCAATTTCGTCATCATGAGCAGAGGTAATGCTTACCTGAAGGTTGCCGTCAGAAATTTCATCCGTAGCGGAAATCAGAAGCTGTAATGGAATAGATATGTCGTGCCTGATGATCAAATAGAAAATCACCAGCTCCGCCAATAACGATAAAAACCCAAGAATAAGGACGATCTGTGCAGCTTCGAATGCAACCCCTGAAATCATGCTTTTGGGATAGACCGTAACAAAAAACCAGTCAGGTTCGTCAAGTGAGCCCACAGACAGGAACTCGTCATCAACTGTATTTTCAATAATGATACTTTTATCGTCGCGATTGATTACCAGATTAAAAATTCTATTTAAGTTCGAATCATTGCTTTCAGAAATGTTAAAGGCCCCACCCTTGGCCTTTATAACTTCCATTTGTTTAGGGTGGGCTATCAGCCGCCCATCTTTTCGGAAAATGATGTTGTAAGCGCCTTCCAGATGATCTTCGACGGATCTATGCATAAGGTCATTTAGCTTGAAATCCTGACCGATGGTGGCGATATGTTGGCCGTCAACATCTACGGGAGTCTCGCTTGAAATCAGCCACAATTCAGCGCGAGGGTCATACAGCGTTCCGGTCCAGACAGTTTCGCGAAGCGGGTCATGTTCCTTGTCGGCGATCCATAACCATTCTTCTTCAAGCATGTTCAGGTCGGGGCCTGATTCATGTGCGTAATTCGGCACATCAGGATAGTAACCAACTAGAATATTTTCCGGGGTTGTAAAATAAAGGTTCTCGAACCTGTTCATCCAGGCTGGCCCATACTGGTTGCCAATTTCATAAAAGGCCATAATACGGCGGCGAAGGTCAGAATCGGGCTGGATCGATTTATCAATGTACACAAATGACTGATTGGTGCCGTCAAAATTTTCAAGCCGGTTTCGTATGACCCCATCAGGAAAGCGCGTAAACAATTTATTGAAGGCGTCTTTGGGGTCGTTGTTTGCAAATTTTTTTAATCGCTTTAACAATTTTGCTTTTATCGTTTCATGATTTTCTTCGGCAAGCTGGAATATGTGGCGCTCCCTTTGCTGGCGCTCGATGGTGTACTTTTCAAGTTTTTCAAGGGAGGTTTCGGTGACAAGCTGGAATATATGGAAGTATGCCAAACTGGTCATTGCGAAGATGATAAGGGCAACGCGAACGGCCAGTTTGACCAGAGTTCTTCGCGCAATGCTGCCACCAGACATGCTCATAATTTAAAACCAAATTTTAAAACAACGAATACTCATCCATACCGTTATATGGTTTTTAAAAAATACTGACAAGACTTATCAGTTATTCCATTCTGGTTACCAACGGCCCTTTTCTCACAACGGTTCTCTGTCTGCTTTCAGCTGAAAAGTAACCACAAAAGGGGCCAAATTGGACGTTATTTAAGGTGGCGACCTAACCCAGCGCGACGACGATTTCCTCGGTCATTTGCTTGGCGTCGGAGAACAGCATCATCGTCTTGTCACTATAGAACAGTTCGTTCTGCACGCCGGCGTAACCGGTTGCCATGGAGCGTTTGATGAACAGTACCGTTCCTGCCTTCTCGAGGTCAAAAATGGGCATCCCGTAAATGTCACTGGTCGGGTCGGTCTTGGCCGCCGGGTTGGTGACGTCGTTGGCACCGATGACGTAGGCAACGTCACAACTGGCAAACTCGTGGTTGATTTCTTCCAGTTCAAACACTTCGTCGTAAGGCACATTGGCTTCGGCCAGAAGCACGTTCATGTGGCCTGGCATACGACCGGCAACCGGATGAATGGCGTAAGAGACCTCGACCCCTTCTTCCTTCAGCTTGTCGGCCATTTCACGGACCGCGTGCTGGGCCTGGGCAACGGCCATGCCGTATCCGGGAACGATGATAACCTTGCTGGCATTCTTCAACAGGAAGGCCGCGTCATCGGCAGCGCCGGATTTAACCGCCCGCTCTTCACCGCCACCGGCACCCGCCGGACCGGCAACTTCGCCGCCGAAGCCACCAAGCAGGACGTTGAAGATCGAACGGTTCATGCCTTTGCACATGATGTAGCTAAGGATGGCACCCGATGACCCGACCAGTGCGCCGGTAATAATCAGCGCCGGATTGGACAGGGTGAAGCCAATACCACAAGCAGCCCAGCCCGAATACGAGTTGAGCATGGAAACCACGACCGGCATATCGGCCCCACCAATGGGAATGATGATCAGAAAGCCGATCAGGAATGACAGGCCAACCAGAATCCAGTACACGGTATCGCTCTGCCCTCGCACCAGCATGATAACCATGGCGACGATCAGGATGGCGACCAGTGCATTAAGTTTATGTTGGCCGGGGAAGGTAATGGGCGAACCACTCATCACCCCCTGCAACTTGGCAAAGGCGATGACACTGCCAGAAAACGTAACCGCACCAATGGCCGTTCCCAGCGATAATTCGACCAGCGAGGCCCCGGCGATTTCACCAAAATTGCCAATGCCAAACGCTTCCGGGTTATAGAACGCAGCCGTCGCAACAAAGACGGCGGCCAGACCAACCAGCGAATGGAAGGCGGCGACAAGTTGCGGCAGGGCGGTCATCTGGATCTTCAGGGCGACGACGGTACCGATCGCACCACCAATGAGCAGGCCCAGCACAATCATAGAATAGCTGAGCACGCCCGGGTCCATCAGCGTCGTGACAATGGCGATAACCATACCGGCGATACCGAAACGCACACCGGTGACCGCCGATTCAGGCGATGAAAGCCCGCGCAGGGAAAGAATAAACAACACCGAGGCAATTAGGTAGGCGAAGCCTGTCATATTTTCAGTCATATCATGCTCCCCCTATTTCTTTTTCTTTTTGAACATGGCCAGCATCCGCTGGGTGACGATAAAGCCGCCAAAAATATTGACCGATGCCAGGGTCACGGCCATAAAGCCCATGACTTTCGAGAATTCCATATCCATGGGACCGGCGGCCAGCAAGCCACCGACGATAATCACCGATGAAATAGCATTGGTCACCGCCATCAGCGGCGAATGCAGGGCCGGGGTGACGCTCCAGACCACATAAAATCCAATAAAGCAGGCAAGCACGAAGATTGTGAACAACGACAGGAAATCCATTCCGCCGCCGATGGTCGGCGTCGCCGCCAGTTGGGTTGCCTCGGTGGCAATTCTCAGCGCGTCTTCGGCCAGTTTGGCCGCATCACTTGCCAGGCGCGTCGAATGATCAGCAATAGTAGCCGCATCCATGACTATTTCCCCTTACTTGCGGATTGATCTTCTTCCGCCGTGTCGGTTTTCTCTGATTCCTTTTTGGCGGGTTTCTTTTTAGTCCCCAGCATCGGATGAACAACCTTGCCGTCACGGGTGACGCAGGTTCCGGTGATGGTTTCATCTTCCCAGTCGACGGTGAAAGCCTTGCTTTCGCTGTCAACGTGGGGGGTGATGAAGTTAAGCAGATTGCGTGCAAACAACGAGCTTGCGTCATGCGCCAATCTGCCGGGCACGTTGGCATGGCCGACAATCTTGACGCCGTGCTTTTCGACAACCTTGCCATATTCGCTAAGTGGGCAATTGCCACCGGCTTCAACCGCCAGATCGACAATCACCGAACCGGTTTTCATGGACTTAACCATGTCTTCGGTGACCAGCACCGGGGCCGGACGCCCGGGGATCAACGCCGTGGTGATGACGATGTCCTGCTTGATGATGTGTTCGGAGACGACCTGCTTTTGCTTCTCGAAGTATTCTGGTGGCATTTGCTTGGCGTAGCCGCCTGCTGTCTGCGCTTCCTTTTCCATTTCCGGATCGACTTCCAGGAATTTTCCGCCCAGACTTTCGACCTGCTCCTTGGTCGCCGGACGGACATCGGTAGCGGTGACAATCGCACCCAGACGCTTGGCCGTGGCAATCGCCTGCAAGCCAGCGACACCGACACCCATGATAAAGGCCTTGGCCGGGGCGATCGTGCCCGCCGCCGTCATCATCATCGGGAAGGCGCTGCCGTATTCCGCAGCCGCGTCGAGAACCGCCTTGTAACCGGCAAGGTTGGATTGTGACGACAGGATGTCCATGGACTGGGCGCGGGTAATGCGCGGCATCAGTTCCATGGCAAAGGCTGTGACACCGGCCTTGGCGATGGCGTCGATTTCCTTTTTGTTGGAAAGCGCCCCCAGGCTGGCCATCAACGTGGCACCCTTTTTCATCATCGAAAGCTCGCTTTTGGCGCCCGATGTGGTGGGTCCGAGAATTTTGAGAACGATATCAGCGCCCTTCAAGGCACTGGCGGTGTCCTTTGCGATGGTCGCACCCGCTTCCTTGAAAGCATCATCGGTAAAAGCGGCCTCAGCGCCGGCTGCCTTTTCGACGGTAACAGAAAAGCCCAATCCAATGAGCTTTTTGACAACATCGGGGGAAGCGGCGACCCGGGTCTCTCCGGGGTGGCTTTCCTTGGGAATGGCGATTTTCATATCGAGAAGTTCCTTAAGCTCTCCAAATGGACTTTCAGCAGGAAAGTTCGTCAGGGATTTATGCCCTCTCCGCGTTCTTTAAACAAGTACTGGATGGTGATAGTTAACGATTATCAGGGTTCAATTAAATGTTTTATGTCAAGACTCCGAAAAATATTTCACCATATGAAACTTGCAATATGCGGGTGAATACCGCAAAGCAGACCCCGACATGAATAATCAGCCCACAACCACCCATTCTGCCGACACTGTAGGCCGCCTTCTGGCCCTTGGGTCGGCGACCTTTCTGGGCCTCAACACGACCCTGGCGCGCCTCACCTATGAAGGCGGCTCCAACCCGGGGACGGTGGTTTTCGTACGTATTAGCCTGACCGCAATTGCTGTCGGTTTGCTGATCGCCTTCACCCGCCGCGGCTTTGCCCTTCCCAAGGCGGCAATCCTGCCACTGCTTGGGGTTAGTCTCTCGGTCGTCCTTCAGGGAACATCCTACCTGTCATCGGTTTCCTATATTCCGGTCGGGCTGGCGGTGTTGTTGTTTTACACCTATCCGCTGATGGTGGCGGCGGCGAGCCAGATCATCGACAGGCAAAAAATTGAAAAAGCCCGCCTGATTGCCTTTGCTGCCGCCTTTATCGGCATTGGCCTGGCCGTCGGTCCTTCCTTCAACGTGCTCGACTGGCGCGGCATCGTGCTGGCCCTGATGGGTGGTTTCGGGGTTATGACCACCTTCATGTTTACATCGAGGGCCTTGAACCACGTAAAACCCACCAGCGTTTCTTTTTATTCCAACCTGTTCGCCGTGCCGATGATGGCGGTGATGATGATCCTGCTGGGCGGCTTTCAACCCCCGACAACGGCCATGGGAATTGCCGGACTGACCGGGGTTTGCCTGTTTTACGGATTGGCCATCCTGATGCTGTACGCCGCCATCCATTCCATCGGCAAGACGATGACGGCATTACTAAGCAACCTGGAACCGCTGGTTTCGATGATCGCGGCGGCCCTGATCCTGGGGGAAACCTTATCGGGAATACAATACCTTGGTGGTCTGATCGTTGTCATCTCGCTGCTCACAGGTGACTGGATAGCGAGACGGCGGATGGTCGGGTGAGGCTACAGTCGGTTATATTTTTTTAAAAACGCCCGGTGATCTTTCTGATAACCGATAAAATCAGCCGCAAATTTTCATCCTTTGGATATTGATCTTCTGACATGCAATATCTTCCAGTCTTTAGACGATATTATGTTCCGGTCCGAACGGGAATTTGGTGATGTTTTCGGCGCCGCCTTCTTTGATCACCAGAATATCATGTTCCCGATATCCACCGGCACCGTCCATGCCCTCAGGCAGCATGATCATCGGTTCCATGGAGACGACCATACCCGGCTTGAGCACAGTTTCAATATCCTCGCGCAGTTCCAGCCCTGCCTCGCGACCATAGTAATGGCACAAGACGCCGAACGAATGGCCGTAGCCGAATGTGCGGTATTGCAGCAGATCGTGTTCTTTGTAGATTTCGTTGAGCTCGCTTGCGATATCACAGCAACGGGCACCGGGTTTTATCAACTCCAGCCCGCGGCGGTGGACCTGACAGTTGATTTCCCACAATTCCAGATGCCGCTTGGAAGCATGGCTACAAAACAGGGTCCGCTCCAGGGCCGTGTAATAGCCCGCTATCATCGGAAAACAGTTCAGGCTGAGAATATCACCGGCCACGATTTTTCGTGAGGTCACCGGATTGTGGGCACCGTCCGTATTGATGCCCGACTGGAACCATGTCCAGGTGTCCATCAGTTCGGCGTGCGGATAGGTGGTGGCGATTTCACGGACCATGGCGGCCGTCGACTGCAGGGCCACCTCATATTCAGGCACCCCCTCGCCGATGGCGTTCCGGCACGCCGCACCGCCAATATCAGCGATCCGCGCACCGTTGCCAATAACGGCGATTTCCTCGGTCGATTTGACCATGCGAAGGGCCATCACCGATTTGGAAATATCAACAATGTCCGTTTCCGCAAAAGCCGCCTTCAGTTTCGCTAGATTCTCCACATTGATGTGGTCGTACTCGACGCCGAGCGTTTTCGGGCTCGCCAATTCCTGCTTTAAGGCGCGGAAATAGTTGTCGCGTTGCCAGTCCGTGTAAATGACGTTGTCACCAAAGGTTCGCCTACCCGGCTGGCCACCATCGATATTGGCGCTGATCGTGACCGCCTTACCTTGCGTTACGGCCAATCCGTAAAGCCTGCCGAACGAACAATACAAAAAATCCGAATAATAATTGATGTTGTGATAGGAAGTGAACAAGGCTGCGTCGATGTCATTTTTAGCCATCAGGGCGCGTAATGCATCCTGCCGCGCCTTCATTTCGCTTGCAGAAAATGTCGGTGTCGGCTTCTCGCCGTTGTCAATGTGTATGATATTTTCCACTTTTACCTCCCGATATTGATTTTGGGCTTCGCGAAGCTATCATTTTACAAATAGAATTCATGCGACCGTATGCGACCTATCATGACGTATCAAGGATAGCCAGAATGAGCCCTTCAACAGCCTTCCCCGCCCTTGCCAATGGCGAAACCGTTTTCACCGTTCCGGCCTCGACCATCAAATACGGCCCTGGGGCATTAAACGAACTGGGGGACGACGCCAAGCGCCTGGGGATCACTCGCGCCGCCTTGTTCACCGACGAGCACGTGGTTGAAACAGAACCGTTGAAAACAGCCCTGGACGCCCTTCAGGCAGCCGGGGTCGAAACGGTTGTCTTTGACGCGGTCAAGGTTGAGCCGACAGACGACAGTTTCAGGATCGCAGCCCAGTTCGCCAGTGAAGGCAGTTTCGATGGCTACATATCGCTCGGCGGTGGCTCAGTCATTGATACCGCCAAAATTGCCAACCTGTTGGCAACATACCCCGATGATCTGATGGCCTACGTCAACGCACCCATCGGACAGGCTAAGCCGGTGCCGGGGCCGATCAAACCACATATTGCCTGCCCGACAACCTGCGGCACGGGTAGCGAAACCACTGGCGTCGCCGTTTTCGATCTGGTTCGCGAGCAGGTCAAGACAGGCATTTCATCAGTTCACCTGCGCCCGGCCCTGGCCCTGGTTGATCCGGTTACCACCGAAAGCCTGCCCGCAGGTGTGATTGCCGCAACAGGCTTTGATGTGCTCACCCACGCCATTGAATCCTTTACCGCCCGGCCCTACAGGACACGCGAAAAACCGGCCCTTGGCGCACGTCCGCCCTATCAGGGGGCCAACCCTTTTTCAGACATTGGCGCAGAGGCCGCCATTCGTATTGGTGGGGAACATCTGGTTGCCGCCGTCTGCGAGCCGGACAATATTGAAGCCCGCCACCACCTGATGTTCGCCGCTACCCTTGCCGGACAAGCCTTCGGCAACGCTGGCGTTCACATTCCACACGCCATGTCCTATTCGGTCGCTGGTCTGAACCATGAGTACGTGGCCAAAGGATACGAGAACGCAAACCCCATGGTCCCTCATGGGTTGTCGGTAGTGATTAACGCCCCGGCGGCCTTCCGTTTTACCGGACCTGCCGGGCCTGAGCGTCATCTGCATGCCGCCGCTGCGCTGGGTGCCGATATATCAAACGCTGCACCTGCTGACGGTGGTGAGCTATTGGCCTTGCGTTTAAGTGACATGATGCGCGCCACAGGACTGCCTAGCGGTCTTGCTGAAATAGGCTACACCGATGACGACATCCCGGCCCTTGTTAAAGGCTCCTACGCCCAGCAACGGCTACTGGCGCAGGCCCCCTGCCCAGTCAGCGAGGAAAACCTGGCCGAAATTTACCAGGCTGCAATGAAGTACTGGTAGGACCATTCAGATACGACTTTGTCAGGTGACCTAATTTAAAAAAATCCACTTTATTGACCGATTGACTACACTCGTTATCATTTCACCCGTGAAGAGGTGGTTATGGAAGCTTGCAATTTTCCCGAAATTGATGAGCATCGGGACCAGCACCATATTTTATCAACACAGATCTACGAACGGGAAGATGAATGGCGCAAGCGGCAAAGTCCGGAAATTACCGACCACCTTCGAAAGTTTTTAACTGACTGGCTGGTTGATCGCATTCAGAACATCGGCACCAAAATTGGCCATTACACAAAAGGGGAAGAGCAGGATATCATGCTGGCTCTTGAAAAAATCGAAACAGCGGGCAAGTTTTTGCCGGTATCAAAATATTCTATTGTGCACAATACTTAAGGACCGGTAATGGCAAAAACAATTCTCATCGTTGAAGACGACCCCAAAAACATGAGGTTATTCAACGAGTTGCTTCAAGCCAATGGCTACAACACCCTGCAATCTGTCGACGGTGCGGACACCTTGGAATTGGCAAGAAAATACCGCCCCAACCTTGTTGTTATGGACATCCAGTTGCCACTGGTTTCAGGTCTGGATCGGACCAGGGAATTGAAAGCAGATGACGACCTGAAAGATATTCCGGTGGTCGCTGTGACCGCCTTCGCCCTTGATGGGGGCATCGAAAAAATACTTGCTGCTGGCTGTGACGACGCTGTTGGGAAACCTATTTTAGTACCCTTGTTTCTTGAGACTGTGGAAAAGCATTTACTCTGACCTTCTGTCGGAATTTGATAATCGTCAATGTTAAGAAAGCGTTGAGCACCATAGTATCCAGGTGACCTTCAAAATCAAAAATGCAAGAGGTCGAAAAATGTCAATTGAATGGCGTGATAGCCTGTCTGTAGGAAACGATTTTATTGACGATGATCACAAAAAACTTTTCGTCCTGATCAATCAATATGAAATTGCCGTCCAGCAAAAAAATCCGGTTATTCTTGAAGATGCCTTCAACGGCCTTGTCGAATACGCCCATTCACATTTTGAACGGGAACAGAACCTGATGGAGG
This sequence comes from Rhodospirillaceae bacterium, assembly GCA_014382375.1. Classification (GTDB taxonomy): domain Bacteria; phylum Pseudomonadota; class Alphaproteobacteria; order Rhodospirillales; family JABHCV01; genus JACNJU01. The sequence goes on along the minus strand of JACNJU010000050.1, from coordinate 42,941 downwards.
CAGTCCATTATCCTGATCGTCGCGCCCATGCAGATCAACACACGATACTGATCGACTCTATGGATGACTTTCACAAAAGCCTGACAAAAGAAAAAAGTATCGACATTGGTAAAGTCAGTAAATTTCTACACGATTGGCTTATCGATCACGTCATAAATGAAGATATGAAGCTCAAGCCCTACGTAAAAGGCAAAAGATACTGACGCCCCGCTTTTTAATCAGACCAGTTTAACCGCCGTCCCGTTGGCCGTCACCATCAGCATGGATTTGTCATTGCCGCCCAGGGCTTCGTAGTCCAGATCAACGCCGACAATGGCGTCCGCACCCATCTCTTCGGCCTCAGCCATCATCGCCTCGATGGACAGGGTTTTTGCATTTTTCAGTTCTTTTTCATAAGAACCTGAACGGCCACCGACGATATCGCGGATACCGGCGAACATGTCGCGAAAGATATTGGTGCCCATAACGGCTTCACCCGAAACAATTCCACAATAAGAACTGACGCTGCGCCCTTCGACGGAGTCAGTGGTGGTGATGATCATTGTTTCTATCCTCTTCCCTATTCCATTTTTTCAAGTTCATCGACAAAACCGGCAACGATGCCCAGGCCGCGCTTCCAGAATTCCGGGTCACTGGCATCAAGCCCGAACGGCTCCAGCAGTTCCTTATGGCGCAGAGTTCCACCGGCCCCCAGCATGGTCAAATACTTTTCCTGAAAGCCCGGATGCCCCGCCTGAAATACATCGTATAGCGAATTCACCAGACAGTCGCCAAAAGCATAGGCATAGACATAGAACGGTGAGTGGACAAAGTGGGGTATGTAGGCCCAGAACGAACGATAGTCGTCATCAAAACGAATCCCCGGCCCAAGACTTTCGCCCTGCACATCCATCCAGATATCGCCGATACGCTCTGCTGAAAGCTCACCATTTGCACGCTCGTCATGCAAGCGTTCCTCAAAGCTATGAAAGGCGATCTGGCGAACAACCGTGTTGAGCATGTCCTCAACCTTGCCAGCCAGCAAGATCCTGCGACGGGCCGGATCATCCTCGCCCTCAAGCAGCGAGCGAAAGGTCAGCATCTCGCCGAATACAGACGCCGTTTCCGCCGTCGTCAGCGGCGTGTCAGCCATTAGGGTGCCTTGCGGGCCTGACAGCACCTGATGCACCCCGTGCCCCAGTTCATGAGCCAGGGTCATCACGTCACGTGCCTTGCCGTGGAAATTCATCAGAATGTAGGGATGCACCGATGGCACCGTGGAATGAGAAAAGGCCCCGGAATCCTTGCCCTCACGCAAGGCTGCGTCAATCCAGTGTTTATCGAAGAACTGTTCGGCGATTTCGGCCAGTCTGGGTTCAAAACGACCGTAAGCGTCAAGCACCGTGCGGCGGGCATCGTCCCAACTGTAAACTTTTGCATCGTCACCCGGCAGGGGCGCATTGCGGTCCCAGTAATCCAGTGCATCAACGCCGAACCACTTGGCCTTGAGCCGGTAATAACGATGCGATAACCCGGGATAACTGTCGCGCACCGAGGAGACCAGTGCATCGACCACCTGATCCTCTACCTGATTGGACAGGTTGCGTTCGGAAATCGGACGCGGATACGACCGCCAGCCATCTTCGATCGCCTTGTCCTTGGCCAGTGTATTGGTGACCAGCGAGAACAGTTTGATGTTTTCACTTAACACCTGCCCCAAAACCTTGGCAGCGGCCTTTCGCTTTGCTGCGTCAGTGTCCGACATCTGGTTAAGCACGTCGGACATGCTGACCTGCTTGCCATCCAGCAAAAAACGTAACGAGGCTTCGGTTTCATCAAAGAGCCTGACCCAGGCGGCCCGGCCACTGACCGACTTCTCATGCAGAAGTTTTTCCAGATCGTCTGATAACTGGTGGGCGCGAAAGGCCCGAACGTCCCTGATCCAGGGGGCAAAATGAGTGGCCTTGCCACTGGCCACCTGGGCCGCCAGAACATCCTCATCCAGACGATTGATCTCGAGCCTGAAAAACAGGGTCAGGGTCGAAATATCGGTGACCCTTTCCTGTACGGTTTGATAAAAACGCCCGCGCTCGCCATCGCTAACATCGGCTGCATACAACAACTGTGCGAAACTCATTGCCTTGTAGAGAATTTCATTAAAAACCTCATACTCGGCAATGGCCTGCCCCAAACCGTCACCATCAAGGCTTGCCAGCTTATCTTGATAGGTCCCGGCGAATTCTCGTGACAGGCTTTCAGCACGATCAAAATCGGCCTCGATTTCAGGCCCGTCGGGGGCCGGATAAAGATCACTTAAATCCCATTCGGGAAGGTTCGTCTCTGACATTCAATTCTCCATACTTGCCCGAACCATATAAGGCTGGTTACAAAGGAGAGCAAGAATAACAGTGGAAACTGGAAATTTGATGGACCGAACAGCTGAAACCTGGCCCAATCTTGTCACCATGTTCTTCGATCAGGCCGAACAGGGCGGCAACGCCCCATTTCTGTGGGCCAAGATCGAAGATACCTATGTCTCACAATCCTGGGCCCAGGCTGCCATACAGGTCAGCGAACTGGCGCGTGGATTGAAATCCCTGGGCGTCGAGGCGGGCGACCGGGTTCTGCTGATTTCTGAAAACCGGCCGGAATGGTTGATTGCCGACATCGCCATCATGGCGGCGGGGGCGATTACAGTTCCCGGATACGTCACCAATACGGAGGCCGATCACCGCTTTCTGATCGAAAACAGCGGTGCCAAGGCAGCCATCGTCTCCAGCGTAAAACTGTTGGAGCGGGTGTTAGCGGCAACCCTTAAGGCGGATTCAATGGCAGACATTATCACCATTGAGAAACCTGATCTGGAACAATATGTCGGTGTCAATCTGCACCTTTGGAGCGATGTTATTGAAGCCGGGTCGGGTGCCCATGAAAGCATTGTCAGTCAGGCAGAGTTCCTGAAACGTGATCAGACAGCCTGCATCATCTACACATCAGGCACCGGCGGTGCCCCCAAAGGCGTCATGCTGCACCACGGCGCGATCCTGCATAATTGCACTGGTGCCAGGGACGCCCTGACCGAACTTGGGCTCGGCGATGAAGTTTTCCTTTCCTTCCTGCCGCTTTCCCATTCGTACGAACACACAGCCGGGCAATTCTTCCCGATTTCAATTGGCGCACAGATTTATTATTGCGAGGCCGATACCCTGGCCACCAACATGATCGACGCCCGTCCGACAATCATGACCGCCGTTCCAAGGCTTTATGAAACCCTCCACGCCCGCATTACCCACGGTGTGCGAAAACAGGGCGGAGCCAAGGAAAAACTGTTCAATAAGACAGTTCAACTGGGCCGTAAAAAAATACAGAACGGCAACCTGGGCCCCATTGATGGAACACTCGATGCGGTGCTTTCAAAGCTGGTGCGCAAGAAAGTCCAGGCCCGCTTCGGTGGTCGCCTAAAAGCCCTGGTATCGGGCGGCGCCCCTTTGAACCCTGACATCGGTCTTTTTTTTCAGTCCCTCGGCCTGTGCATCCTGCAGGGCTACGGTCAAACGGAATCCGGTCCAGTGATCAGCGTCAACCGGCCTTCCAATATCAAGATGGATACAGTTGGCCCGGCGATGACCGGCGTCACCCTGAAAATTGCCGATGACGGGGAAATTCTGGTCCAGGGTGAACTGGTCATGCAGGGATACTGGATGAATGACAAGGCGACCAGTGACTGCATTCAGGATGGTTGGCTGCATACGGGTGATATTGGCCATATGGACGAACAGGGGCGGTTGCTGATAACCGACCGCAAGAAGGATATCATCGTCAATTCCGGTGGCGACAATATCGCTCCCCAGCGTATCGAAGGAATTCTGACACTTGAGCCGCAAATTGCCCAGGCCATGGTCTATGGCGACAAACGGCCGCATCTGGTGGCGGTGCTGGTTCCCGATCCCGACTGGCTGGAGCAACATCCCCAAGCCAGCGAAGACGATTTGCACAAGGCTCTGGGGGCGGTCATTGAGAAGATCAACGCCGGTCTTTCCAATATTGAACGGGTGCGCCGTTTTATCATCGCCGATGAACCGTTTACCATCGATAACGCCCTGATGACCCCGTCCATGAAAATCCGCCGCCACAAGATCAATGAAATCTATGGCGAGCGGTTGACCGCGCTTTACGGATGATGGAACTGGTCCTGCTCGGCACCGGCTGTCCCAGCGTTGACCTGGATCGTCATGGCCCGGCCAATCTTGTTGATGGCGGTGCCGGTTGCCGGTTGCTGGTCGATTGTGGTTCCGGCGTCACCCACCGCTTGCTGGCCGCTGGCTGCCCGGGCAGTGAAATAGACGCCCTGCTTTTGACACATCTGCATTCAGACCACATCGTCGATCTGTTTCAGTTGATCATTTCAAGTTGGCATCAGGGTCGTGATCGACCGCAAAGGATTTTCGGGCCTCCCGGCACTAAAAAGTACGTCGATGGACTTATGGCGCTGTGGGGGCCTGAACTTGAACAGCGTACGGCACATGAAAAACGTCCCTCAATTGTCGCCCTTGACGTCGAAGTCAGTGAGATTGCCGACGGCGAGACGCTTCAATTTGCTGACATGAGTGTCCAGATCGTCGCCGTCAATCATTTGCCCGTGCGTCATGCCTTTGGATTTATTTTCACAAATTCCACCGCCCGCCTCGCCATCAGCGGCGACACCACCTACTGCCCGGCCCTGATCGAAGCGGCCCAGGGAGTCGATATGTTGCTGCATGAAGTTCTCATTCACCGCGAACTGCCGGTCGTCGAAGGCAAGCGCAGTGCCGAAACAGTCAGCGCCATGAAGGCCTATCACACGGTCTCGGGTCAGGTTGGAAAGGTTGCCACCGAGTGCGGAGCGGGAACACTGGTGCTCACCCATTTCGTGCCGCCCCGCTTTGACGAGGACAGTCTGCTTGATGAAGTCCGGAAAGATTTCGATGGCCCCATCATCATCGGCCACGATCTTATGAGGTTGTCCGTTTCCTGATATTGGCAATACCAATGCCGGTCAGGATCAGTCCCAGGGCGAAGATTTCCTGAACCGAGACATGTTCGCTCAGGAACAACACCCCCCACAACACACCAAGGCCCGGAATTAGGTAGTTGTTAAAGGCAATAAACGTCGCACCCCGCTCCTTGATCAGGTGGAAATAAATAAGCGTCGCCACAGCCGTTGGGAACAACCCCAGATAAACCGCAGAAAAACTGGACATCAGACTTGGCGACAACAGCCAGGGCTGATCGAAAAACAGCGACAGCACCGTCATCTGAATCCCCCCCATGGTCATCACCGCGGTACCGCTGACCGCCGGATGGAGGCGTGGTACATTCTTGGCAATGGTGGTGGCGATTGCGTAACACAAGGCACCACTGGCGACCGCTATCTGGCGCACGGCGTCGCCACCGAGACCTTTAAGGGCTTCGGGCCCAACCAGCACGACAACCCCGCAAAAACCAACCACCATACCGAACAGTTTGGCCGGGGTCAGGCGTTCATCAGAGCTGAACACATGCAGCAGCAAGATGGTCGCCAGCGGCATCACCGACATCAAAATAGCGGCAAGTCCGCTATCGATGGTCTGCTCCCCCCAGCCGATCAGGGTAAAGGGCAGGCCGTTGCCGAAGATTCCCATCAGGAATGCCAGCCACCAAAATTGTTTGTCTTTGGGTATGGCCATGCCCTTGAAACGGGCAACCCCGTAGAGCAACAGCGCCGCCAGAATAATACGAACGGCGGCCAGCGTCATTGGTGGAATCGTTTCGACCCCGACCTTGATAAAGCCAAAGGAGGAACTCCAGATCGTTGCCAGCAACAACAGCAGCAACGCCGGACGGACGGATGAGAAGGTGATCATGACGTCGCGACCTGACCATCCCAGAGGACGGGGTCGCCACCCTTTCTTTCGGCTTCAATGGCGGCGGCCATAAAGCTTTCAAGTTCGCGTACGACCTCGATATTTTCAAAAAAGCGCCCAGCATTATCCTTGATCAATTTTGACATCCGGGCGTGGAACCCCTTGTCCGTCGCCAATTGATTGGCGAGGCTGACATAGTGGTCGGCGTTCTCTGCGATCAGTTCATCAATGCCCATGGTTTTGTAAAAGGCGTAAGTGACCCGGTCGCGCAGGAACGTGTCAGGCCATGTGACAATGGGAACCTCTAACGCAAATGTTTCGGCCGTCGAGTTGCCACCACTGAAATACACTGGGTCAAGGATCACATCGGCCGAGCGCACCAGAGACAGGAAATCAGCCATCTTCATACGCGGCAGGAAGACAACCCGGTTCAGGACATCGGGGAAAGTCTTGGCAAACCTTTCACGCAGCAATTGTTCCTTGCTTGGGTAGCGCCCGGCCAAAAGTACCAGACGGCCGACAGGGTCGCCGCGCAGGATATCCCCCAAGATGGCGTCAAAGCCGGGATGAAATTTGAACAGGGTTTGTGGGCATAAATAAATATTTTCATCAGTCGACAAGCCATGAACGGCCCGTGTGTCCAACGCTTCTGGAATGTCCGGTCGATAGTAGTAGGTAGGCGGATAAGTCAGACGGACCAGTGTTTCGCTGTAATGATCCTGAGCATTGTCCGTTTCCAGGTTCTGGGAAGAGATAAAATAATCAATATTTGGAATCCCCGTCGACATGGGATGCCCCCAACTGGTCACCTGGACCGGGGCAAGGCGGGCAAAGGCCAGAAAATAGGTAAAGGCGTCCATGCCAATGTCAGGATAATACAGCAAGTCGAGATTTTCATCGGCAACGGTCAGTCTGGCATTTTCCAGCTTTTGCGGAAGGTATACGACCTTGGACGCAGCACTTTCAATGGCTTCGGCCATGGCATCGGATTTTCGCGATGTGCGAAAGATCACCAGCTCGAATTTTTCAGGATCAAGATGTTCCAAAATACCGCGGCACAGCTTGCCAATTGTGTGGTCGTAAAAATGATATGATATGAAACCGATCTTGTACTTGCCGTTTTGGCTTTGCGGACCAGATGGTTCGGCCTGCCAGTCCAGCGACGGGCACAACTTCAAATACATCTCGGCAATTTTCTTCGTAAGGCTAACATCGTTGGCATTGTGATAGGCCAGATAGAATCCGGTAATGCCGGCTTCCCCGTCCGGTTCCTTCAAGGAACCGCCTGTGGCGATCAGGTCTTCAACGCTATCCAGGACGTGGGCGCGTGCTTGTTCAATATCATCAAGCGAGGCCGGAATAATCGGCAAGGCCAGCGCACGTTTGACCTTGATCCCCGTATTTTGCGGTTCAAGGCTGATCGCCTTGTCATAGGTTGACAGGGCTTCCTGAAAAAAACCGGCACTCACTTGCGCGTGTGCCAAGGCGCAAAGCGCCCTGACATAATCCGGTTGAAGTTCAAGGGCGCGCCGAAAACAAGTCTCGGCTTCCTCAATTCGTTCCAGATGTTGCAGGGCGTCACCCAGGTTGGTCAAGGTCTTGGGATTGTTCGGAGCTACCGTTAAAGCGCGCCTGTAACTCTCCTCGGCTTCGCCGGTGCGGTCATCGACCATCAACAGATTGCCCAAATTGTTCAAGCCGTCAACGCTTTCGGGGACCAGTTCAAGGACCCGGCGGAAGGATTGCTCGGCCTCGTCAAGCTTGCCCTCCCTGGCCAATAGACAGCCAAGATTATTCAGGCCATCTGGATAATTGGGGTTCAACTCCAAGGCGGTGCGGAACCTTTGTTCCGCGTCATCCAGACGCTCCAGTCCCAACAAGGCGTTGCCAAGATTGTTGTGGGCTGTAAGAAGTCCTGGTTTCAGGTCGAGGGCGCGGCGAATATTTTGTTCTGCCTCCCCGTACTGGCCTGCATCGACAAGCAGCCGCCCAAGCGTGTTGAGGGCTTCGGGATAGTCAGGCTTGTGTTTCAGGGCACGCCGAACGGCCCCCAGGGCATCATCCCTGCGCCCCGCCCCAATCAGGGCGCTACTCAGGTTATTTAACATTTCTGGATTTGCCGGATCGTTTTCAAGGGCCGTCTCAATCAACGTTACGCCTGCTTGCGCTTGCCCTGCGTGCACATGCATAACGCCAAACAGATGGTTGGCAAAGGTATTGGTGGGATCAGCCTGCAGAACCTGTTGGTAAAGAGCCGCCGCTTCATTCATGCGCCCGGCACCCTGATGGTCAACAGCCTTTTCCAGCATGACAACCAGATGTTGGGGTATTTCTTTGGTGTTCATGGCAGGGCCTTTAAGCGCCGTGAAATTCTTTATACCACTCAACAAAGCGCGGAATGCCAACATCGATACCGGTGCTTGGGGAAAAGCCGAAATCTTCAACCATGGTATCGATATCGGCAAAGGTTTCCTTTACATCACCGGCTTGCATCGGTTGGAAATCGATCTCCGCTTTTTTGCCCAGCGCCCTTTCAATTTGGCTAATGAAATCCATCAGGCTTTCGGTTTTGTTGTTGCCGATGTTGTAAAGCCGGTATGGGGGGAGGCCCAGATCGGCCGGTGGCGTGCCCAGGCAACTGACGACGCCCGAGACAATGTCGTCAATGTAGGTGAAATCACGGCGCATCTCGCCATTGTTGAAAACCGGGATTGGTTCGCCCGCCAGAATTTTCTTGGTGAAGATGTAATATGCCATATCCGGCCGTCCCCAGGGGCCGTAAACAGTAAAGAAACGCAGGCCCGTCAAGGGCATCCGGTACAGATGAGAATAGGCGTGGCTCATCATTTCCATGGATTTCTTGGTCGCGGCGTACAACGACACCGGCGTATCGGTTCGCTTGTCAGTGGAAAAAGGAACATCACTGGAATCGCCGTAAACGGATGACGATGACGCATAGACAAAATGCTTCAACCCGGAAAGTCTGCGAGCGGCTTCAAGCAGTACCAGATGGCCTTCAATGTTGCTGCGGGTATAAGCGTACGGGTTGATCAGCGAATAACGCACACCGGGCTGGGCCGCCAGATGAATGATCTCGGTTATATCGGGATTTTCCCTGAACACGGCATCGACCGCCTCGCGTTCGGCAATATCGGTTTGGCTGAAGGTAAACCCGTTACGACCAAGCAGGTTATCAAGACGGGCCTGTTTTAAGGAAACATCATAATAATCGTTCAGATTATCGATACCGATAACCCGCCGACCTGCATCAAGCAGTGCAAGGGTCGTAAAATAGCCAATAAATCCTGCTGTGCCGGTTACCAATACAGTCATAATCAACCTGTAAGATTCTTATATACTTGGTTTTGTTTGGTATAAAGACACTGGCCAGAGAAATCACCCCCCATAATCTTCATATTTTAGGATGTTTCAACGAAACGCCCGTTTGCGGAACTATCGATCTTCATCCCCTGTCCCAGTGATACTGACTTGCGAAATTCTCCGTAACCTGTACGACAGGGGTTGTTGGCAGTATTCTTCAACACAACATATTAAGACAAAGGATCGTCGAAGATGGATCTGGCCACGTTTACCCTGGAAGATAAATACAGCCAATCCTCTGGCCGGGTGTTCCTGAATGGCACCCAGGCGCTGATCCGCCTGACCCTGATGCAAAAGGCACGCGACGAAAAAGCCGGGCTGAACACGGCCGGTTTTGTCTCTGGCTACCGGGGTTCGCCCCTGGGCATGGTCGATAAGGAATTCTGGCGTGCCGCCCCGCTTACGGCAAAGGCCAATATCCGCTTCCAACCCGGTATCAACGAGGATATGGCTGCAACCGCCATTTGGGGAACCCAGCAAACCCACCTGTACGAGGATGCCACCGTCGATGGTGTCTTTTCCATGTGGTACGGCAAAGGGCCGGGTGTGGATCGTTCGGGCGATGTGTTCCGCCATGGCAATATGGCAGGGACCGCACCGCAAGGCGGCGTGCTGGTGGTCGCAGGTGATGATCCGGCCTGCAAGTCATCTACCGTTCCAAGCCAAAGCGAATACGCTTTCATCGACGCCCAGATCCCTATCCTTAACCCCTCCAGCATCCAGGAAATTATCGATTTCGGTCAGATCGGTTGGGCTATGTCCCGCTTCGCCGGGGTTTGGGTTGGCCTGAAGGCGATCACCGAGACCATGGACAGTTCCGCATCGGTTTCCATCGATCCTGATCGGATAAAGATCGTCACTCCGGATGATTTTAAAATGCCTGACGGCGGCCTCCATATTCGCTGGCCTGATCCGCCACTGGATCAGGAACGCCGCCTGCAACAGCATAAAATGTACGCAACACTGGCCTTCGCCAAGGCCAACAAGATAGACAAAATCGTCATCGACAGCCCGAACGCCCGTCTTGGTATCGTCACCACTGGCAAGTCCTATCTGGACGTCATGCAGGCCCTTGATGACTTGGGAATTGATCAGGCCTACGCCGCCGAACTGGGTTTGAGAATTTACAAGGTCGGGATGCCGTGGCCGCTAGAGCGTGACGGGATCCGCCATTTCGCCGATGGGCTTGAGGAAATTCTTGTTGTTGAGGAAAAACGCGCGGTTATCGAAAACCAGTTGAAGGAACAGCTCTACAACTGGCGTGAAAGCGTCCGCCCCAGGGTCGTTGGCAAATTTGACGAGGAAGGCAACTGGGTATTACCCTCCGCATTCGAGCTTTCACCCGCCCGCATCGCCCGCGTCATCGCAGCCCGGCTGGAAAATTTCATCACCAGCTCGCGGATTGTCAAACGCCTCGCTTTTCTTGAGAATAAAGATAAGGAACTGAACGCCACCACATCCACGGATATCATCCGCACACCCTATTTCTGTGCCGGTTGCCCGCATAATACATCAACGGTGGTGCCCGAAGGTTCAAAGGCGGCGGCGGGCATCGGTTGTCACTACATGGTTACCTGGATGAACCGGGACACCGTCACCTTCACCCAGATGGGCGGCGAAGGGGCGAACTGGAACGGCCTCGCCCCGTTTGTTGAAACGGATCATATGTTCATCAATCTTGGCGATGGCACCTATTTCCATTCCGGCATTCTGGCCATTCGCGCCGCCGTCGCATCACAGGTCAACGTCACCTACAAGATTCTTTATAACGACGCCGTCGCCATGACCGGCGGTCAGCCCCATGACGGGCCGCTTGATGTCCCGATCATCACCCGCCAGGTTTCCGCCGAAGGGGCCAAGCGCATCGTCGTTGTTTCCGACGAGCCGGACAAATATCCGAAAGACAGCAATTTCGCCAGCGGTGTCACTTTCCACCACCGTGATGATCTGGACGCCGTGCAGCGGATGTTGCGCGATGTTGAGGGTGTCAGCGTTATGGTTTTCGACCAGACCTGTGCGGCCGAACTCAGGCGTCGGCGCAAGCGCGGTTTGAGTGTCGATCCAGCCCAGCGCATCTTCATCAACGAGGCCGTCTGCGAAGGCTGCGGCGATTGCGGGGCCAAGTCCAACTGCGTCGCCATTGCACCGCTGGAAACACCGCTGGGACGCAAGCGGGTCATCGATCAGTCATCATGCAACAAGGATTTTTCCTGCCTTAAGGGTGAATGCCCGAGCTTTGTCAGCGTCACTGGCGGAACGGTTCGCAAAACCACCAGGGAAGGCGTCGGTGCGGTACCCTTCGCCGATTTACCGACCCCAGAGCAACCTTCCATCGACAGCCCCTACAGTCTGGTCGTGACCGGTATCGGTGGCACCGGGGTGGTCACCATTGGCGCCCTGCTAGGCGTCGCCGCCCATCTTGAAGGCAAGGGGGTGACAGTTCTGGATCAAACGGGACTGGCCCAAAAAAATGGTGCGGTGATGAGCCATATTCGCATCGCCGCCCGCCCTGATGACATTTACGCCACCCGCATATCCGCAGGCAGCGCCAATTTGCTGCTCGGTTGCGACATGGTCACCGCCGGTGGTTTTGATTCTTTAAGCAAATTGAGTGCGGATCAAACCCGCGCCGTCATCAACAATCACCAGACCATGACCGCGGCCTTCACCAGTAATCCGGACCTTGAATTTCCTGAACAGCGCCTGCACAAGGATTTGGTCGAGACCACCCTGGAAGCCGATTTCATCGACGCCAGCAAACTGGCGACAGGGTTGCTGGGCGACAGTCTCGCCTCAAACCTGTTCACCGTCGGTTACGCCTTCCAGAAAGGCTGGCTGCCACTCAGCGCAGAAGCCATTGAACAGGCCATCACCATCAACGCCATCGCCGTCGATTTTAACAAACAGTCCTTCCTTTGGGGACGTCGCGCCGCCCATGATCTGGCAGCCGTGGAAGAGCTTATCGGCCCGGCTGCCGAGACCGAAGCCGAACCCAACCCGGAGCAATTGATGACGCTTCGGATCAAGGAACTGACCGCCTATCAAAACGCCGCCTACGCCGCAAGTTTCAGTGCGCAGGTCGAACGCATCAAGCAGATTGAGGCTGAGAAATCCCCGGGCATGAGCGGCCTCGGCGCTGTCGTTGCAGAAAGTTATTTCAAATTGCTTGCCAATAAAGACGAGTATGAAGTCGCCAGGCTTTACACCGATGGCCGCTTTGAAAAGCGCCTGTCCGAACAGTTCGAGGGAGCGCTGCGGCTGAATTTCAGTCTCGCACCGCCGCTTCTGGGTAGCAAAAAAAGAGTCTTTGGGCCGTGGATGATGAGCGTTTTCAAAGTGTTAGCGACTTTAAAAGGCTTACGCGGCACGGCTTTTGATCCCTTCGCTTACAGCGCCGAACGAAAGTTGGAGAAGCGACTGCGGAAAGATTTTGAAAATCTGCTTGATGACATCGCTGAGAATCTTAAGCCCGAAAATCACGCCACCGCCTTGGCCATGGCCGCCCTGCCCCAGTCAGTCCGTGGTTTTGGCACCGTCAAGGAACGCGCCGCCCATGAAGCAGACGCGCAAAGACGGAGCCTTCTGAAAGATTTCCGCTAAGCAACAATGGTTATGTCAGTTGTAATGGCTGAAGAAATGGCTGTCGTTTCAATGGAAGCTATATAGGTCAGCTCACTTGCGGAGACATTATTCAAGATTGAGTCACTTTCCTGGAAATAGAAAATGCCGGCGCCGCCTCCGGCACTGGCCCCGGTGGCGTTGGCGACAATAAGTCCATCATCACCAGAAGCGGTGGTAATACCGATACCGTTGATAATACCTGCCAATAATCCCGGGAACCCGCCCTGTCCAGTATAGCCAGCGAAATTTGAACTATCGGTTACGAATAGCGCTTCATGGGTACTCGTGAAATCCACGGCTGCATTGTTTGCCCAGGAAATAACGCCATCTGCAGCCCCACCATCATCTATCATTGATGCCAGAGACCCGGATATTCCGATCTTATCCGTGCCTTGAGTGAAACCAAAAATCTGATCGCGCGCTGGCACACTGTCTGCCGTCGTTGCACCGTCAGTAGACGTGGTAAAGCGGATTGTTTGCGCGCCCGTCGTGCCCGAAAGATAAAAGCTGTCAGTACCCGTACCACCGGTCAGGGTGCCCGCCGTTGTTCCGTTGACAGTGATCGAATCATTACCGCCAAAGGTGCTGATACTCGAAGCGTCGGTGGCGGTTATCGTGTCGACCCCGGAATCACCGGTAATGGTTTTTGCGCTGGTGATGCCAACACTGCCATCGCTGAATGTCAGTGTATCAACGTTGGAGATGGTATCGGTTCCGTCCGTCCCGACTGTGTCAGTCAGGGTCAGGTCTCCATTGGCGGCAAAAGCATAGGTGTAATTAGCTTTGGGGCCACTCAGGACTGCCGTGTCCGTACCCGAAACACCGTTAATGGTGTCGTTACCTGTGCCGCCCGTCAGGGTGTCGTTGCCGGTTCCACCGGTCAGGGTGTCGTTGCCGCTGTTGCTGGTGACCGCTAGTTTGAAAGTTGTGGTCGCACTGAGGCCGCCCAGGCCGTCGGAGACGTTGAACTGGAAACTATCGATCGTCGTCGCTGTTCCCGAATGGGTGTAGGTGACAAGCCCGGCGATGACATCGGCTTGGGTAAAAGTGCCAAAAGCCGATAATGCGGTGCCGTTCAAGGCGATACTTCCGTTCGCAGGAACCGATAAGACCGTAATAACAAGACTGCTGTTGGCCGGATTGTCAGGATCGGTAATGCCAAAATTACTCTGCTGGAAGGTTAAGGTATTGGCCTGAAGGACAGTGGCGTTCGACAGGTCGTTGGTCAGGATATCGCTGCCGGCACCACTACGACCGACCAGGATGTCCGTAAAGCCATCGCCGTTGAGATCGCCGGTTTGGACATGATCCGAACTGGTAGTAGAATATGTATGAGCTTGTGGGGTGAAAGTACCCGTGCCATCGTTGGTGGACACTACCACCCCACCGTAACCGGCATCTATAGCGTCCAGATCGCCATCGCCGTCAATGTCCGCCAAAGTGCCATCGCCGCTGCCGACAAGATTCCCGAAGGGCGTGCCTTCGGTAAAGTTTCCCGTTCCGTCGTTGAGGAAAACCTTGTTGGCGACATAGCGGTTGAAGGCCACGATGTCCAAATCGCCGTCACCGTCCACATCACCCAGGGCGACGCCATTGGTGGCCCCCCATGTGGTGTTATCGACACCAAGAACGCTCAACCGACCGGTGCCATCCACCCCGGTATTCGAGAACGTGCCGGTGCCATCGTTGACCCAGATATCCATTTTCTCGGCCCAACTACCGGTGACGGCATCAATGTCGCCGTCGCCGTCGATGTCGCCCGTGGCCAGCGCACGATAACTTTGCGCGGTCTTCGTTGACGTTAACGACTGACCGGTATCGGTGAATTGGCCGGCAGCATCACCGTTTTGGGCGTTCAGGTAAACCTTGGCACCGGCATCGACATTGACGAACATGTCCGTTAGGCCATCACCGTTAAAATCGGCAAGGTCGACATTGTTTCCACCGATCGTGCCGCCCGTCGTGTTTATGGTATTGTTCTGCGTTAAAACCGAGAACCCGCCGATCCCGTCGCCTAAATAGACCGGTTGCGCGGTGGCGCTGTTTTGGGCGAAGACAATATCGACATTGCCGTCAGCGTTAACGTCAGCCATATCCATGCCGTGCGTAAAAAGGCTGTTGGCAAGGACGGTGCTGTAAGTGAAGGTACCGCTGCCGTCATTCAGGCCGACAGACGTACTGGCGGGGTTTGTCCCGACGACGGAATCATAGCCGTGAATAACGATATCCATGTCGCCGTCATTGTCGACATCGATAATTTCACTGGCGCCCTCCCCGAAAGAATTGGTTACGAGACTGTCAAAGGTTGTGGCACCGCTATTGGTAAAGGCCGGGGTCTGGGTGCTGTCAACGGACAGTGACACCGTCGGGGCTGCGTTGCCTATCACGATGTCACTGGGTTCATCGAGAAGCAGGATGGGATCATCTGGCGGGGGCGCGTCAAAAATCTCCGTCGCAAAGAAATCCGGCGGCAGAGGTTCATAACCAAACAATAGTGTGTCACCGCCTGCCGGGGGGGCCAACAACGAGCCTCCAAAAAGATCACCACCACCGCCACCCAAAAGTGACAGGCCGTCGCCGAAAAGGCTGTCGCCGCTACCGAACAAGACATCACCACCGCCGTCAAAAGTATCGCCGCCACCGAACGGGCTGTCGCCATTAAAAGTATCGCCGCCGTTGTCTGCCTGCGAAACAGCGTCCACCGGGCTATCGCCATCGCTTTCCGGCGCTCCCTCTACGGGCACCGGGCTTTCACCCGGTGGCGGGCCGCCAAACGCCTGAAAGGCCTGAGCCTGGGCCTGCATTTCGTTGGTTGCGTGTTCGGCCTCGGCTTGTGCAACTTGCGCTTCCTGGGCTTTGGCTTCTGCTTCCTGGATGGCCGTTTCGGCTTCTGCTGCCTTGGCCTCGGCTTCCGCAGCCTTGGCTTCAGCTTCCGCCTGCGCTGCTTCTGCTGCGGCGATGGCTTCAGGATCACCGCTGGCTTCGGCTTCGGCTTGCGCCGCGTCCGCTTCGGCCTGGGCCGCTTCGGCCTCAGCCGCCGCAGCTTCGGCTTCGGCTTCGGCTGCTTGCGCGTCTGCTTCGGCCTGCTCCGCCTCTGCGGCGCCCTCGGCCGCGTCGGCGGTGGCCTTTGCCGCTGCCGTTGTCGACAAGGTCGTCAGGGCGGCGCCGTAATTTTGTTGAAGTTGCTGCTGACTGAACGTTACCGGCGGCGGCGGTGGCTGGAAAGCGCTGCTCATCTGCACCGTCGCCCCAACCGAATTTAGAGTCACCGTGCCGCCCTGATTGGTTACTGACAGTTCACCGACGATCTGGACCCCTTGAGCATCGGTTTCAGGGAGCAATGAAATGGTGTTCTCAGCCCCTTCCTGGGCCGCTCGGCCAGCGACCTTGGTGCCGCGGATACCGATGGTCGCCACCGGTGTCGTCACCGTCATGCCTTCCGGTGATGTCTTGGCGATTTCACCACTGACAAACGAGAACACGCCTTGTATCAGATTGGCGCTGAATTGGCCTTCCTGGGTATCGCCGTCATAGACCATTTCGTCGATAACCATGCGGCCTTCCTCGCCCAGTGAGAAGGTCGTGTCATCGATAAAAGTAATACCAATGGCCGCACCCTTGGCGGTGATCAGGGTATCGCCCTGGAAAATGTCGTCACCTTTGGAAAGCGTAACTTTTGTACCGTCAACGCGGATCGCCTCAACCAGCCCGTCCGTCGCCTCGACCCGGCCAATGGACTCTGCGGCTTGCGCCAGTTGATCATCCAGGGCCGAGGCGCTTTGGCCCGGTGCCAGCGGGCCAGCCAGATTAATCGCCAGATCGGCGGTAATCATGGCCCCTGTATCTGTCAGAAGGTCAGGTGGATTTTCAAGATTAAAGAAGTCACGGATCAGAACTTGCGTACCATCAGGGCCGCTCAACAGAAGGTCGGGGCCTTGCGGTGAAAAGTCGGCCTTAAGCAGCCACGCATCGCCAGGGATGGTCAGCATGCCGCCGTCAATGGCCTGCAGGACATGCGGGCTCGGGGCGGACTCCACGGGTATCTGGGACAAACCTGACTGCGCCACGCGCGGCCTCCCTTATTCTAAGCTCAACAGAAGAACGTTTCTACGTTCCTACAGGTGTCAAATAATGAACCTGATTAGTTAATAACATGGAAAGCCAAAACGATCAAATTGATGACCTTTTTTAGCAAAAAACACGACCTGCGTACTGTGACACCCGTCACAGAACAACATTTGGCTTAAAGCACGAACCACAACAGCACAGGAAGACTGGCGAATGAAAGCGCTGTTGAAATGAAAACCAGCCCGGCGACTTCTTCGGGCGAGCGATTGTAACGCTGGGCGAACAGGTAATTGAACACGGCGACCGGCATCGAGGATTGCAGGATCAGGATGCCGCGCTCAATCCCCTCAAGCCCCAACACTATTGAAAGACCGACGCCGACGCCAAAACCCAGAACCAGACGCAACAACGACAAAGCCGTGGCCCGCGCCAGGGCATGAAAGCGAAGCCGCGCCAGCGACACGCCAAGGGTTATCAGCATCATCGGGATGGTCATGCCACCCAGTATTTCTGTTGTGTTGGCGATCACTGCCGGGGTTTCTATTTTCAAAACAATGAACACAACCGCAACAAAAACCGCATACAGGATCGGTATACGAACCAGTACCTTAAACGACATCGTCCCCGAAGGGATCATCATGCCCAGGGTAAACTGGCCGATCGCAGAAACCGTAAAGAAGACAATCGCCAGCACCAGGCCGGGCTCGCCAAAAGCCAGCAGACACAATGGCAAGCCCATGTTGCCGCAGTTGGAAAACATCATCGGCGGCAGGAAGGACCTGATATCCAAGGCGAACATTTTCAGGATCGCACCACCGATGACGGCGGAACAGGCAATTGCCAAGACCGCGTAAACAGCCATCGAGCCGAACGCACTGAGATCAAGTTTGGCTGACGTCAGGGTAAAGAAAACCAGACACGGTGTGCCGACATTGGTCATCAGCGCCGTCACAAGGTCAACGTCGAAGGGGCGTTCCTGTCGAGCCCAGATGAAACCGATACCAGCGCAAATAAAGACAGGCGCAATAATGGCAAACAAGTCACCAAGCATGTTTATAATTCCAGGTTGTCGGGCTTATTTGACCTTGGCGATACGCAATATATTGGTCGCACCCGGGGTTCCAAAAGGAACCCCTGCGGTAACCACAAGATAGTCTCCAAGACTGACGAATTCTTCCTTCTTTGCCGATTCGATAGCAAGGTCGACCATCTCGGTAAAACTGGTCAGATCGGGTGTCAAAACCGAATGCACACCCCACACCAGGGTCATGCGCCGGGCTGTCTCCCATCTTGGCGTCAGACCCAGAATAGAAACGCTTGGCCGTTCGCGCGAAGCACGCAAGGTCGTCGAACCACTGGAACTGAAAGTTACAATCGCCGCTGCGGAAATAATCTGGGCAGACTGGCGGGCCGCTGCGGTAATCGCGTCGGAGGCCGTGCTTTCAGCCTCCCGGTGCTCGGCATCCGTTATCTTGCGGTACAACGGGTCAACCTCGACCCGATTGATGATCCTGTCCATCATCGACACCGTCTCGATGGGATATTCACCAACAGCGGTTTCCGCCGACAACATCACAGCGTCGGCACCATCGTAAATGGCGGTGGCAACGTCGGATGCCTCGGCCCGGGTCGGGGTCGGCGTGTGGATCATCGATTCCAGCATCTGGGTGGCGACGACAACGGGCTTGCCGGCGCAACGACATGAAAACAGAATTTGCTTTTGAATAGCCGGAACGTCCTCTGGCGGCAACTCGACACCCAGGTCGCCCCGGGCCACCATCACCGCGTCGGCCAGATCGACAATTTCATCGAGATATTCAATAGCCGAGGGCTTTTCCAGTTTTGCCATGACACCGGCACGACCATCGACCAGTTTTTTTGCCTCGACAATATCTTCCGGGCGCTGAACAAACGACAACGCCACCCAGTCGACACCCAGTTCCAAACCGTATTTAAGGTCTCCATGATCTTTTTCGGTAATCGGTGACAGCTCAAGCATGGCACTTGGCACATTGACACCCTTGCGGTCGGATATTTCGCCGCCGGTGACAACCATGGTTTCGGCAAAATCCTTGCCGCACTTGTGGACCTTAAGCTCGATCTTGCCGTCATCGAGAAGCAATTTCATTTCCGGTTTCAGGGCGGCGAAAATTTCCGGGTGCGGCAGCGAGGCACCAACATCGTTACCCTGGATTTCAGCCAGTTCAAGCCTGAAAGGATTGCCGCTGCGCAGTACGGCCTTGCCATCCTCGAACACACCAAGACGCAGTTTCGGGCCTTGCAAATCGAGCAAGATACCAATCGGCCTGTTATGTTTCTTTTCAAGAGCGCGGATGGTATCGAAACGAGCCTTGTGTTCTGCGTGGGCGCCATGGGAAAAATTGAGCCGGAAAACGTCAACCCCGGCCAGGAAAAGATCATTAATGCTTTTCTCGTCCGAGGTGCCCGGACCGAGTGTCGCGATAATCTTGGCGTTACGTCTGCGTCTCATGAAAATACTTTCTGTTTGATCGTCAAATTCCAGAATTCGTTTTGTTTTATACCCCTTAGGGTTAACGTTTCATTGAATTAGGATGGCCCGGAAATCGTTGACGTTGGTGAGTGTCGGGCCACTGATCACCAAATCACCCAAGGCGTCAAAAAAACTGTAGGCATCATTGTCGGTCAAGTAGGCCTCTGCGTCCAGTCCAAGCGCCCTTGCACGGGCCAGGGTATCCGGGCCAATGACGCATCCGGCGTTATCCTCACTACCGTCAATACCGTCCGTATCACAGGCGATTGCCGAAACCCCGGCAAGGCCATCAAGGGCGATAGCCAAAGCCAGTAAAAACTCCGCGTTGCGACCGCCGCGGCCTTTTCCCCTAAGCGTCACCGTCGTCTCGCCGCCTGAAAGCAATACACAAGGCCTTGCCACCGGCTGACCATGACGGCAAACCTGGGTTGCGATTCCTGCCATCACCCGGGCCACTTCCCGGGCCTCACCCTCGATGGCGTCACCCAGAATTAGGGGCGTGATGCCTTCAGCGAGAGCTTTTTTGGCGGCCGCTTCCAGGGCCATTTGCGGGGTTGCGATCAGCACCATTTCGGCATTGTCCAGTCGCTCATCACCCGGCTTGGGGGTTTCAAAGGATTGATCCTGCAAGGCACCGACAATGGCCGGCGAGGCTTCGATACCGTAGACGGCCAGAATTTTACGGGCATCGGCGAGCGTTGTCGGGTCGGCCACTGTCGGCCCGGAAGCGATAACCGCCGGATCATCGCCCGGAACATCGGAAATCGCCAGACTGAGAACCCGCGCCGGCCACGCAGCAAGCGCCAGCCTGCCGCCCTTGATCGCGGATAGATGCTTTCTGACGCAGTTCATTTCGGAAATCGGCGCGCCGGACTTGAGCAACTGGCTGTTCAGGTCCTGCTTGTCTTCAAGGCTGATTCCCGGTCCCGGCAAACTGAGCAGCGCCGATCCACCGCCTGATATCAGACACAACGCCAGATCATCGGGGCCAAGATCCTCAAGAAGTTTGACAATGCGGGCCGCCGCTTCCCGGCCCGCTGCGTCAGGGACAGGATGGGCCGCTTCAACCACTTCAATGTGATCACAGGGAACGCTGTGATCGTACCGTGTGACGACCAGCCCGCTTATGGGGCCCGACCAGTTTTCCTCAACCGCTCTGGCCATGCTGGCGGCGGCCTTTCCTGCACCGACAACAACCGTTCGCCCTTTGGGCGGCGATGGCAGATGGGCCGCCAGCACCGCCTTGGGGTCGGCGGCAGCAACCGCGTTGCTGTATAGGTCTCGAAGCAGGGATTGGCTCATGGTTTGGGCTTTATAAAGTTGGTATTAGGCAATCATTTGGAAACTTTTATAAATCACTATGTATCAGGTATACCAATGATGACGGTTATATTCGCCCAGAAATCGCGGTAAAGATTATTCATGATTAAGAAATTCATCTCAAGCGCCGTGCTCTCCATTTTCATGGACAAGCAAGCCAAAGAGAAATATCAAGCCGTCAAGGAAGGCCGCCAAGCCCGTAAACGGGGCCCTGTACAACATGAGCAAGCTACAAATACGGCGATTCCTGACCATCAGGGGGAATCCAGGCCGATGAACCGCCAGGAATTGATCGAAAGCGCCATGGCGGTTCACAAGGAAAAATCCAAGGTTCTCGACGAACTGACCGTCAATGAGCGGCGAAAACTTCAACTTATTGCCATGCAAGCGATGAAGGGTAAAGTCGGGGGATCTACCTAAAGATATGGAATTAATGTGTTTTTTTATGGCATAGCGCTTCTTAATGATTATGATTGAGGTACCGCTAAATTTTTATCCAATCGGAAGTAAAGCATGTCAGATGAAATCGAAAATGTACGACTGAAATCCGAGCTGACCGGCTTGTTTCGTTACCTTGAAAGGGTGCGCGAGGAAATCGCCGCTATCAGCCGACCTGCTGACGAGGAATTCCAGTTTGAGAGCATGGGCGAGCAGCTAGACGCCATCGTCAAGGCAACGGAAAAAGCCACCAACACAATTATGGCTGCGACGGAAAAATCCATTTCCGCCGTTGACGAGTTGCGCAATAGCGTTACCGATCCGGAGCAAATCACCCTACTTGACCAGATTAGCGGCAATGGCAATGATATACTTGAAGCATGCTCGTTCCAGGACATCACCGGCCAGCGCGTCAGCAAGGTCGTTAAGTCCGTGACCTATGTAGAGGAGCGTGTTAACGCGCTAATCGATGTATGGGGCAAGGATGAGGTGGATAGCGTCGAGGTTGAAGGCGAAGATAAAACCGAAGACGAGAAGCTCCTGGCCGGTCCGCAAATGGAAGGCAAAGGCCTGGATCAGGCCGCCATCGACGCCCTGTTCGACTAACAACCAAAGATCACCACTGTAAAATCTCACGAGGACACCCATGTTTCGCCAATTAGCGTTTAAATTTCCTATCGCCCTTTCACTCCTTCTGACATTGATGATGGCCCCGATGACAGACACCCATGCCGAAACGCCCGTCGATCTTGAAAACACTCTCTACCTGGACCTGAAAGATGGCCGGGTGACAATCGCACTCAGGCCAGACCTTGCGCCCAACCACGTTGCCCGCATCAAGGAACTGGTTCGCGAAGGTTTTTACGACGGCATCGTCTTCCACCGGGTGATTGGCGGTTTTATGGCCCAGACCGGCGATCCGACCGGCACCGGCAGCCACGGTAGCGGCCAGAAAATTGACGCGGAATTTTCAGATGAACCCCACGTTCGCGGCACCCTGTCGATGGCCAGAAGCAGTGATGTAAACAGCGCCGACTCGCAATTTTTCATTGTCTATGCCCGCGCCAAACATCTGGACAATAAGTATACGGTATGGGGCGAGGTCACCGATGGTATGCGTGCCGTCGCCAAGATCAAACGCGGTGAGGCGGGAAGTGGCAGGGTCATCGACCCCGACAAGATCATCCGTATGCAGGTCGCTGCCGATGCCAAGGACTAACCGTCCTCAGTCTCGATCCTGACCGGGATGGTTTTGTTGAAATGAAGCTCGCGTTGCGGGAATGGAAATTCGATGCCGTTTTCATTGAACAAATCCCACACACTGAGTAAAATTTCGTTCCTGACATTGGACAGGCCGTTGCGGGGATCGCGCAACCAGTACCGCAGTTCAAGATCAACGGAATTATCGCCAAAGCTCCTTAGATGACAGATGGGCGCAGGGTTTTCGAGCACCCGTGCCTGACCGATAGATGCTTCAACGGTTAGTTCCATGGCTTTCCTGACATCAGACGAATAGGAAATGCCGATCTTCACTCGCTGACGCACCAACTGGTTTGAATAGGACCAGTTTTCGACCCGCTGGGAAATCAAATCCTCGTTAGGAATCAAATGTTCGGTGCCGTCACGGGTAATCACCGAAACATACCTGGCGCTGAGGGAATTGATCCAGCCATAGGTTTCACCGATGGCGATAACGTCTCCGGGTTTGACGGATTTCTCGAGTAGCAAAATAACACCGCTGATCAGGTTGGAGACAACCTTCTGCAAACCAAAGCCGATACCCAGGCCGACAGCGCCCGAAAACACGGCGAAGGCGGTCAAATCGATGCCGACCGTGTTCATGGCCATGACGAAGGCGATGACGAACAGGGTTATCTTTAGCAGTTTGGCAAACAACACCTGTACGGAAGGTGTCAACCCCGCCATCTTGTCGATGCGGCGTTCAATAAGGGATGACAGGAACCCGGCCAGCCAGAACAACACGGCCAGCGCAATCAACGCCTTGCCGACACCTAGCACCGAAACCCTGGTGGCGCCAAAATTAATTGCCATGCTGTCCAGGATCAGCAGGGTCGGGTCGAGCATACCGACGATATCAAGGGCGGCCAGCGACCATGCAGATATGGCGATCATCTTCGACCAGCCCGGGTCGGCAACCAGCGATGACGCCAGACGGATAATGATCCAGGCGGTCAGTAGACTGACGGCGCTTTCAAGCAGATGTGATGGCCAACCTGCATTCCTTGCCGCAAACACCGAAAACCATTGCAGGATGATCCACAGAACCGGAAGGGTCAGAGGCTTGAAAGCGCGGATAACGGGTTGCAAAATTTTTTCGTAACCGGCAGGCACTTTGAGATGATCAAGCAGTCCCTCGACACGCGGGCTTAATAAACGAACGACAAGGAAAATCAAGCCAATGGAAATCAGTTGCAACAACGACGCCAGAACAAAGACGTTACTGGCCAGCCA
Source organism: Rhodospirillaceae bacterium (assembly GCA_014382375.1). Classification (GTDB taxonomy): domain Bacteria; phylum Pseudomonadota; class Alphaproteobacteria; order Rhodospirillales; family JABHCV01; genus JACNJU01. The sequence continues at coordinate 19,268 of JACNJU010000050.1, read as the reverse complement.
GACCGCTAATTGTTCGGCCACCTTCTGAACTTCTGCGAATACCGGAAACGCCTCGAAAAGTGCGTTCATGTCTTCCCCCTGCACGAATGATTCCCCCAAGCCTATTCGGCACCGGCCCGTGCGGCAAGGTTGATCTATTCTGCGGCGTTGACAGCCAGCCGGTAAGGACCGATCACGGCAACATTTTCGTGGCTCGGGTTTTCAGGGATCAGGCGGACCAGAACCAGCGACAGCACAGACATCCCGGCCCCGGCCAGGAACACATATGACGGCGAAAGCAGCCACAGAAAACCAAAAGCGGCCGGAATGACAACGGCGGCTATGTGGTTAATGGAAAAGGCGACCCCGGCCTGGGCAGCCATATCGGCGGGATCGGCGATCTTCTGAAAGTAGGTCTTGATGGCAATGGCCATGGAAAAGAACATGTGATCAATAATGTAGAGGACGACGGCAATCCATGCCGTATCGACAAAGGCATAGGTGACAAAGACACCGATCAGGCCGATGTATTCAAAAGTTAACGCCCGGCGCTCACCCCAGCGGGCGATCAGTTTGCCAATTTTCGGCGCCACGTACATGTTCAGGCCACCATTGACCAAAAACATCAAGGTGATGGCAGAAACGCTAAAGCCAAATTTTTCGACCATCAGGAAGCCCGCGAAAACAACGAAAATTTGCCTGCGCGCACCGGCCATGAAGGTAATCAGGTAATACAGCCAGTAACGACTGCGCATAAACAGCTTCTTGTGCTGCTCAACCTTTTCAGGGAAACGCGGAAATGCAGCCCAGCAAAGCAGGGTAATGCCGATTGTCGAGCCGCCACCGATGGCGTAAACCCAAACCATGTCCAGCCCGCCCCTGTCGATGCCAAACCAGATCAGGGCGAAGGACACCAAACCCGAAAAGGATCCAACCGCAATCAGCTGGCCCATGAAATGCGGCGCTTCTTCCTTGCTGATCCATTGCAAGACCAGGGATTGGCGAATGGTCTCGTAATAATGAAAGCCGAGCGACATCAGAACCGTCGTCGCATAGAGCCCGACAACAGATGGCAGCGCGCCGGTGATCGCCGTGCCGATACCAAGCAGCAGCAGGGAAACCAGCCCCAATGTCTGTTCACGCATTAAAAGCAGTAAAAAGACCACGGCGAAGGCCAGGAAGCCCGGAATTTCGCGAAGGCTTTGCAGGATGCCAATTTCAACACCGGTGAAGGCGGCACGCTCGAGGGCGAAGTTATTGATCAGCGCCATCCACGTCGAAAATGATAGCGGCATGGCAACCGCCATCAGGATCAGGAAGGTTTCTGGTGAACGCCAGTTACCACGGAAGTATTTCTGAATATCCATTGTGTTCCTTAGATAAGCCTAGTTGATTACTCAGACAAGGCTTTCTCTATCGCATCCAGTGCCGCTTGCGCGTTGCCCGCATCCGGGCCACCGGCCTGGGCCATGTCGGGTCTGCCGCCACCGCCCTTGCCGCCAACAGCCTCGGAGCCGGCGCGAACAAGATCAACGGCGCTCCGTTTTTCCGTCAGATCATCGGTGACGCCAACAACCAGCGACACCTTGCCCTCGCTGACCGATACCAGGGCGACAACGCCTGAGCCGATCTGGCCCTTGATGTCGTCGGCCAGCCCCTTCAGGTCCTTGGCGGGCATCTCATCAAGCAGTTGCGGGGCGAAGGTTATGCCACCGATGTCTTTTGTCTCAAGTGCACCCGTCCCACCACCGCCACCGGCGGCCAGTTTCTTGCGTAGGTCGGCAACTTCGCGCTCCAGCTTTTTACGCTCTTCCATAAGCCCGGCAACCCGGTCCGGCACATCGGCAGCCGGGGTTTTTAAAATCGCCGCCACTTCAAGCAAGGCCGCGTCCTGACCTTCAAGATAGGCCAACGCCGCTTCACCGGTCAGCGCTTCGATGCGTCTGACCCCGGCGGCAACGGCGCCCTCGCTGAGCACTTTCAAAAGTCCGATGTCACCTGTTCGCCTGACATGGGTGCCGCCGCACAGTTCAGTCGAATAATGCGTCTCCTCTTCCCCCTCGCCCATGGAGACAACGCGAACTTCCTCGCCGTATTTTTCACCGAACAGGGCCATGGCCCCGGCTTCGATGGCCTCTTCAGGGGTCATAAGCAGGGTCGAGACGGCGGTGTTGGCGCGAATCTGGCCATTAACTTCAGCTTCGACGAAGGAAAGCTCTTCCATGGACACGGCCTTGGGGTGACTAACGTCGAAGCGGAAACGATCAGGCGCGACCAGCGAACCCTTCTGGGTGACATGATCACCCAGCTTGCGGCGCAGGGCTTCATGTAACAGGTGGGTCGCCGAATGATTGGCGCGCAAGGCGCTGCGGCGCTGGTGATCAACGTTCAAGATAACTTCGTCACCGACTTTCAGGGCACCGCCCTTAAGGGTGCCCTGATGGACATGCAAGTCGCCAAGCTTTTTATGGGTCGCCGTGACATCCAGCACGACATCGCCGCACCTGAGTTTGCCGCTATCACCCATCTGGCCACCGGATTCGCCGTAGAACGGTGTCTGGTTGACGATAATGCTGGCCTCTGCCCCATCGTCCGCCTGCTCCACCCGCTTACCATCGACGACAATGGCGATGATCCGGCCTTCGGCGCTTTCGCATCCGTAGCCAAGGAATTCGGTTGCCCCCAGCTCTTCGCGAATTTCAAACCAGACCTGTTCGGTTGCCGCGTCACCGGAACCGGCCCAGGCGGCGCGCGCTTCGGCGCGCTGGCGCTCCATAGCAGCGTTGAAACCATCAACCTCGACGCTCATACCCCGGTTGCGCAGGGCGTCCTGGGTGAGATCAAGCGGAAAGCCGTAAGTGTCATACAGTTTAAAGGCTGTTTCACCAGCCAGTTCGCCGCCCTTACCCAGATCCGCCGTCGCTTCATCGAGAAGTTTAAGGCCACGCTCAAGGGTCGTCTTGAAGCGGGTTTCCTCAAGCTTCAGGGTTTCACCGATCAGGGCTTTGGCCCGTACCAGTTCGGGAAAGGCCTGGCCCATCTGGGTGATCAGGGCCGGTACCAGTTTGTAGACCATGGGGTCGCTGGCCCCGATCATATGGGCGTGGCGCATTGCCCGGCGCATGATCCGGCGCAAGACGTAACCCCTGCCCTCGTTGGATGGCAAGACGCCGTCGGCAATCAGGAACGAAGTGGCGCGCAGGTGATCGGCGATGACCCGGTGGGAAACCTTGTGTTCGCCGTCGGGATCGGTGCCGGAGGCATCCGCAGAGGCATGGATCAGGGCCTGCATCATGTCAGTTTCGTAGTTATCGTGGGTGCCCTGCATAACCGCTGCGATGCGCTCAAGCCCCATGCCTGTATCGATCGACGGTTTGGGCAGCTCAATGCGTTCATCAAGGGTCAGTTGCTCGAACTGCATGAACACCAGATTCCATATCTCTATAAACCGGTCGCCGTCTTCATCGGGGCTGCCGGGCGGGCCACCGGGAATGTGATCACCGTGATCGAAGAAGATTTCAGAACACGGGCCGCACGGGCCGGTATCGCCCATGGCCCAGAAATTGTCCGAGGTGGCGATACGGATAATCCGCTCTTCAGGCAACCCGGCGATTTTTTTCCACAAGTCAAAAGCATGATCATCATCGGCGTAAACGGTGACCAGCAGTTTATCTGCGGCCAGACCGAATTCCCTGGTCACCAGATTCCAGGCAAGCTCGATGGCGACGTCCTTGAAGTAATCACCGAAGGAAAAATTCCCCAGCATCTCGAAGAAGGTGTGATGGCGGGCGGTGTAGCCAACATTTTCAAGGTCGTTGTGCTTGCCCCCGGCGCGTACGCATTTTTGCGAGGTGACGGCGCGGTTGTAGTCGCGCGGCTCAACCCCGGTGAAGACATTCTTGAACTGGACCATGCCGGCGTTGGTGAACATCAGCGTCGGATCGTTCATCGGTACCAACGGGCTGGAGGCGACGGCGGTGTGACCGTGGGCGACGAAGTAGTCGAGAAACGCCTTGCGAATATCGTTTACGGTTTTCATGAGTGACAATCTAGGCTGTAAGGGCAAGAAACGAAACGTTTTTAAAGCTTTGCTGTGGCCCTGTCACAAAAAAACGCGGCCTTCACAATTGAAGACCGCGTTCTTTGTTTGGGGACCAGTGGTCTGGGGGCACCGGTCCCCTCGGTAACGTAGGCGTCACCGGGACCTTATGCGCCCTACTCGCCAGCTTCCGGGAGGATATCGACAGGGCCGTCCACATCGTCCTGATCGCCCGTGTTGTTGCCCGGGTCTTCCAGCATGGCTTCGGAAATCAGGCCCGATTCCCGGCGGATCGCCTGTTCAATGGCGTTTGCCGCTTCGGGATGTTCCTTCATGTAGGTCTTGGCGTTCTCGCGGCCCTGGCCGATGCGCTCCGAGCCGTAGGAGAACCAGGAGCCGGATTTCTCGATAATCCCGGCCTTGACGCCAAGATCAATCAGTTCACCGGTCTTCGAGAAGCCCTCGCCATACATGATATCGAATTCGATCATCTTGAAAGGCGGCGCCAGCTTGTTCTTGACGACCTTGATGCGGGTCTGGTTGCCGACAACTTCGTCCCGGTCCTTGATCGCGCCGATGCGGCGGATTTCCATGCGGATGGATGAATAGAACTTCAGCGCATTGCCGCCCGACGTGGTTTCCGGATTGCCGAACATAACGCCGATCTTCATACGGATCTGGTTGATGAAGATAACCATGGTGTTGGACTTGGAGACCGAGCCGGTCAGCTTGCGCAGGGCCTGGCTCATCAGCCGTGCCTGCAGGCCGACATGATGGTCGCCCATCTCGCCTTCCAGTTCGGCCCGTGGCACCAGGGCGGCGACGGAATCGACGACCAGCACGTCGACGGCGCCGGAACGGACCAGCGTATCGGTAATTTCCAGGGCCTGTTCACCGCCATCGGGCTGTGAGATCAGCAGCTCGTCAATATTGACGCCCAGTTTCCTGGCATAGACCGGATCGAGCGCGTGTTCAGCATCGATAAAGGCGCAAGTGCCGCCGAGCTTCTGGGCCTCGGCAACGGCGTGCAAAGCGAGGGTCGTTTTGCCGGAACTTTCGGGGCCGTAAACCTCGATTACCCGGCCACGCGGCAAGCCGCCAATACCAAGGGCGATATCGAGGCTGATGGAACCCGAAGAGATCACTTCCGTCTCAACTGTTTCACGTTGACCAAGGCGCATCACCGAGCCCTTGCCGAAGGCCCGCTCGATCTGGCCGAGGGCGGCGTCAAGCGCCTTGTCCTTATTCATATTGTCCTTCTCAACGATCTTCAGTTCGGGGTTTGCCATTGCTCTTACTCACTTATTCCACAGGGATACCAACGATGCAATTGATGCTCAATGTACCCTTTTTGTTCTCATTCGCAAGCACTTTTTACAAGGCCTTGAAATTAAATGATTAATTAAGCTATGTTCCATTTTGGTTCCACAATAACATGAGTCCTTTAATGGGATAATCTGACGAACAACGGAACTCCCGGAGGGCGACTCGCACGTACTTTCCCGGTATTCCTACAAGGCCTTTATGCATATGGTGGGGCAGCATACAAATTTCAGGCAGGATATTTCCATGAGCAACACACCAAAGCGCGCGCTGGCGGCTTTTACGGGTGGTATTTCCAATGGCGAGTATGGTCTTGGGCCGGAAGATATCGTCGTCATGGAGCGTGGTCAGGGCTGTCATTTGTGGGACACGACGGGCCGGGAGTATCTGGATTTCTCCATGGCCTGGGGCTCCTGTCTGGTCGGTCACGCGCGGCCCGAAGTGGTCGAAGCGGTGACCCGGCAAGCGCCGCTGGGGTCCAACTTCGCCTTTCTCAACGCACAGGTCCTGGAACTGGCCGAGGAAATCCAGTCGGTCAGCCCAGCGGCGGAACGTTTACGCTTTTGCGCATCGGGCACGGAGGCCACCATGTACTGCCAGCGGGTGGCGCGCGGGTATACGGGGCGGCGCAAAATCCTGAAATTCGAAGGCGCTTATCACGGCGCCAACGAGACCGGTGTGACCAGCCTGTTCCCCAACAAAATGCTCGACTTCCCAACCCCGGAACTGACCAGCGCCGGCACCCCGCACGTTGCCGATCTTTTGCTGGTCGCCCCGTACAATGACCTAGCGACCACCCGCGCCATTATTGATGAGCACAAGGACGACATCGCCGCCGTTATCATGGAACCCCTGCAACGCTGCACGCCGCCGCTGGAGGGCTTCCTGGAAGGGGTGCGCGCCCTTTGTACGGATAACGACATCTTACTGATCTTTGATGAAGTGGTGACCGGCTTCAGGCTCGCTTACGGCGGCGCCCAGGAATACTACGGCGTTATCCCTGACCTGATCGCCTACGGCAAGGCCATGGGCGGCGGCTATCCGATCGGCGCTTTCGGCGGCCGGGCCGATATCATGGAGATGGTCAACGAGCAGCGTATCGGCGGTAATGACTATGTGTGGATGGCCTCGACCCTGGGCGGCAACCCGGTCTCGTGCGCCGCCGCCCTGGCAGCCCTGTCGGTCTACAGACAACCGGCAACCTACGAGCGCCTGCACGCGATGGGCCGGATGTTGCGCAGCGGCATGGCTGATATTCTTGAGAAACGACAGATCACAGGCCAGATCATCGGTGACGGGCCGCTGGCCCAGGTGGTGTTCACGGACCAACCCGCCATCAACTACCGGGGCACCTGTAAAGGTGACAAACAACGCGGCCGGGCAACCATGCTGGCGCTGTTGCGCAAGGGCGTCTTCCTGAACCCCATGGGAACCAAGCTGTATCTTTCCATCGCCCACGACGAGGCGGTGATTGGCGAATTTCTGGGGCGTTTCGATGAGGCTTTGGGAGAGGCCACAGGTAGCGTTTGAGCCCTACCCGCCCATCACATCCTTGACCTTGCCGGCCAGGTCTTTCAGGCTGAACGGCTTGGCCAGGAATTCGATGCTGGTGTCGCGTTCGACGTCTTCGGCGAAGACGTCCTCGGAGTAGCCTGACATCAGAATAATCTTGATCGTCGGCATTTCGTGGCGGACCAGCTGGACCAGGGTGTGGCCATCCATGCCGGGCATGACGACGTCTGAAATGATCAGGTCGATGATTTGGTTGGAGCCGTTGTTGATAACGTCCAGCGCCTCCTCGCCGTCGCCCGCCTCGAGAACCTGATAGCCCTTGTTGCGCAGGGCGCGCGCGCCAAACATGCGGACCGCGTCGTCGTCCTCAACCAGCAACACCGTGCCCTCGCCGGTCAGGTCCCCTTCGCTGCCCCCGTCAGCGTGGATGATTGAAGGTGCGGTCGCAAGCTCAGCCGCGGCTTCTTCATCGGCGATGAAACGCGGCAGGTAAATGCTGAACGTGGTGCCTTCACCAGGGGCGCTGTCGACGAAGATATAGCCGCCGGTCTGATGGATAATGCCGTAGACGGTCGACAGACCAAGGCCCGTTCCGGCACCGACTTCCTTGGTCGAGAAGAACGGCTCGAAAATACGCGACAGATCTTCCTTGGCGATGCCGACGCCACTGTCAGAAACCTCGACCAGGACATAATCATCAGCCCGCATAACCTCGTGACCGCGCTGGGTGGCTTCACTGATGTTGATATTGGCTGTTCTGATCGAAACCGCACCGCCGCCGGGCATGGCATCGCGGGCATTGACGGTCAGGTTGATAATGACCTGATCGAATTGGCCCCGGTCGACTTTCAGCAACCACAAATCGCGCTGGTGGTTCATTTGCAGTTCCATATTCTCGCCGATCAGGCGGCCCAGCAAATTGGACAGGTCCGACAGGGCTTCGGTGACATCAAGGATCACCGGCTCCAGCTCCTGCTGGCGTGAGAAAGCCAGCAACTGGCGAACAAGATTTGTCGCCCGGTTGGCGTTCTGCTTGATTTGCTGAATATCGGAAAAGGACGGATCGTCGGGCCCATGACGCATCAACAGCAAGTCGGAGAAGCCAATCATCGCGGTCAGCAGGTTATTGAAGTCATGGGCCACACCCCCGGCCAACTGGCCGACGGCCTGCATTTTCTGAGACTGGGCGAATTGCACCTCCAGGTTCTTGTGTTCTGTGGTGTCGATAAAGTGCAGGACCAGGCCCGAGACCTCGCCTGAATCATCCTCTAGACGGCTGGCATAAAGTGAGGCCACCAGTTCCCGCTCGCCCATGGCCGGCATACGAACTTCAAGATGTGATGCCGGCATGATCCCCATCACGACCTTCGATAACTGGGCCGCTACATCGCCGCGGTCTTCCTTGCTGATTTGTTCGGAAAACGGCCTGCCAATGACCGAGTCCTGATGAATGCCGCGCAGTTTCAAAAAGGCCCGGTTGGACTCCGTCACATTGCCCTGTAGATCGAGCAGCACGATGCCGACCGGTGCCTCGTCAAACAACCAGCGCAGTTTATGGGAATTACCGGTCGCGGAGGACATCGGCAATCCCTGCACCCCGGTCTCACCGCGCCAGGTCAAATCCCTGAGCAGTACTGAACGGCTGTACATCATCTCGCCGTTTTCGTCGACCTGTTCAGACTGCACAAGGCAAGCCTTGAACAGACTGCCACCGGGTCCGCGCAGGGTCACATCGCCGCTAACCCCTGATTCCGAAGACCCGGGGGCAGCATCCGCACTTCCGGCGACGACGAAATCCGAAAAACGCAAATTACGGGCGCGCAGATCTTCGGCTGTCACCCCTAACCACTCAACAAACTTGTTGTTGGCGTAAAGAATGTTGCCGTCCGCGTCAGCCGAAAAAAAGGCGGCCGGGAGATTATCCAGATAATCGGCGAATGTTTCCCCTTCCCGCGCCCGTGCCGCGTCCATCTCGCGCCGCGCCGTGATGTCCCGGCTGCGCCACAAGACATGACCCTGCCGGTTTCCCGGTATTTGAAAAGGCTGGACCGATATCCTGCGCCATTCAAGCGCCCCTGATGCACCTTTGATCGACAGTTCACTATGACCGGCTCCACCGGCATTGGCCGTGGCCCGCAGGCGGGCAAATTCATCTAGGGCGCTCTCCCCGCCTTCCAGCAATTGCGCCAGAGCAGCTAAATTTTTAACCGGCGGCGGAAACAGTGAAAAAAAGGCGGGATTGGCATAGGTCAGCGGGGTCTCACCATCAACCGGCAAGGCGGTTACGAAGACAGCCTCGCCACTGTTATCGATGGCGGCGGCGACAATGCTCTCTACAGAGGCTCCGCGCAGCAATTGATAAAACGACCACAGGGCCGCCGCCAGGGTCGCCCCGGCAAGGGCCGTCATGATCGCCAGGAACGCGCCAGTAGCATTAAGTGCGCCAAGCACGGCAATGACGCCAAGCAGGCAAAAGCCGATGCCGTAAATTAATTGGCGAGGAACCCCAAAGGCCAGGCTCGCTCTGCTCACTTCATCCTGTGTTAACGGCTCATTTTTCACTGTGGCCCCGGCTCTATTACCTGCTGCGGCGGCAAGTCACCACGCAGACGCATGACATAACCGATCACTTCGGCAACCGCCATATAATGTTCCTCGGGGACTTCTTCATCAAGCTCAACAGAAGCATACAGGGCACGCGCAAGGGGGGGATTTTCGACAATCGGAATATCATTTTCATCAGCGACTTCGCGAATTTTCGCAGCCACCGTGTCGACACCCTTGGCAACCAGCACCGGGGCTTGCATATCGGCCATCTTGTATTTCAGGGCGATCGCGTAATGTGTCGGGTTGGTGATCACAACATCGGCATCAGGCACCGATGCCATCATCCTTTGCTGGGCCCGCTCCATGCGAATCTGGCGAATACGGGCCTTCACCTGCGGGTCACCTTCTGACTGCTTGTTCTCGTCCTTGACCTCCTGCTTGCTCATCATCATTTCTTTTTTCTGGGTATATTTCTGATAAGCGAAATCGAGGCTGGCAATTACTGCCATAACGCCAACAGAAGCCAGTGTGAACCACACAGAGATTTGCAACAAGCGGTCCAGCATGGCGCTCAGGGGGCGTTCCAGGAACAACGACATATCGGTCATAAACGGCCCCGCCACGGTCAATCCAACGATCGTGACCAAAGACAGTTTTAACAAGCCTTTGGCGAATTCATTGACGGAGCGCAGCGAGAACAACCGCTTCGCCCCTTTCAGGAGACTGATCTTGCTTAAATCGGGAGCTATTTTTTTGGGTGCCCAGATGAAACCTGTCTGGCCGACACTGGAGACAAAGGCAAGCAGCAGCAAGAGCATCAGGAATGGCCCAATCGCCATGGATAAATCAATAAAGACCTGGAAAAACAGGAGTTGTATATGGTCCCGGTCAAGGGGGATTGCTTCAGGCGAAAGAATGAATTTGGCACCGATCAAACGGATGTCAGTTGCTATGCCGGGAGCCAGAACCAGCAGGCCGAAAGCGCCGCCAAGCAGAGACATCCAGCTTTTGATTTCCTGGGAAGAAGCAACCTGACCATCACTCCTCGACTTTTCTTTTCGCTTGTCAGTCGGGTCTTCTGTTTTTTGGGCGTCGTCTTCATCAGCCATGTATCAAGGCTCCAGGAATACGATGATAGCGTCCTCGAATCGGGACAAGAAATACATCATCATCGCCGACAAAGATACCATCAGAAAAGCCAACTGACCGGCAATTTGAATTGGCATGACAACAATAAATACCGGCAGTGCCGGCATCAACCGGCCGAGAATACCAAGACCGACATAATAGACCAGGGCCGTCAGCAGGAACGGCGAGGACAACTGAACGCCAAGTTGGAAACTGTCGGCGAAACGACGCGCCAGCATTTCCGAAAAGTCCCCAAACGACAGCGACTGACCGGGCACGAAAAGGCTATAGCTTTCAACAACGCCGCGGATCATCAGGTGGTGCAGATCAGTGACGATAATCAGCACCATGCCCAGCATACTAAGAAATGTTGCAATGAGTGAGCTTTGCTGTTCGGCAATGGGATCGCGGATCAGGGCGTTAGCCAACGAGGAAAACAGGGCGATCAAAGTGCCCGTGGTCTGTAGGGCACCAACAGTAATACGCGCCACCAGACCGATAAATATCCCGATCGTAACCTCACTTAACAGCAACAGCATCAGGTCGATTTTTGATACTGGCGCTGCCGGTATGTGCCCGGCCAGCAGGGGCGTTAGAATAAAACAAAGCGCCAGGGCGATGGTCAGGCGAACCTTGACCGGGACGTAGGCCGTGCCAATTCCCGGCATCAACATAAACACCGTGCCAATCCGCGCGAAGAGCATGAAAAAGGCAAAAAGATTAATCTGGATCAGGTCTGACAACATCCAGATTATTACCCCAGGTTAGAAATTCTATCGAACAGACCATTGGTGAATTCAATAAGCGTGGTCATCATGAAAGGCAGAAAAACAACGACGGCCATAAAGATGACCAGGATTTTGGGGACAAACGTCAGGGTCATTTCCTGAATTGTCGTCAGGGCCTGAAATAAAGCAATAATCAGGCCGATCCCCAGCCCCGCCAACATGATCGGTCCGGATGTTTTGAGTATCACGAAAAGGGCTTGTCGCCCGACTTCAAGAACTGTGACCTCGTCCATAACGTCACCCTATACCGGCATACGGAGAATTTCTCTGTAAGCATCGATGATTTTATCACGGATAGAGGTTACCGCGTGCAAGGTGGCTTCGGCTTCGGCAACGGCGGTAACCACCTGATTCATATCGGCCCGGTCCGTAATCGCTGCCATGGAAACGTTCTCGCTGGTCTTTTGCACGTTTATGGCCTGCTGCACAGCACCCTTGACCATATCGGCAAACGGGCTTGCTTGCGTATCACGGGCGCTTAGACCTTGCGCGCCGCTCTGGGTCGCCTTGGCGTAGGCAGATGCTACATTAGCGGCATTTTGAAGAGGCGCTATGGCCATGTGAGTGCTCCTGTAATCTCAAACTTATTAACGGCTCAGGATATTGATGGTGCCCGACAGCATCGCTTTTGACGACTTGATAACGCTCAGATTGGCCTCGTAAGACCGCTGCGCTTCGCGCATATCCATCATTTCCAGCATCGTGTTGACGTTTGGTGTTTGTACATAACCATCAGCATCTGCTGCCGGGTGGTTAGGATTGAAGGTTTTGGTAAATTCGGATTTATCCTCAATCACCTTGGCGACCTTGACCGTATCAAGGCCGATGGCGCGATCCAGCGAATTCTTGAAGGTAATAACCTTGCGGCGATAAGGAAGGCCACCCGGCGATTGGGGCAATGAGGAGGCATTGGCGATGTTTTCTGAAATAACGCGCAAGCGTGAGCCCTGGGCGCGCATTCCGGCGGAAGAAATCCGCATCGTTTTCATAAGATCGTCCATGTTATCTGATGCTTTCCTTAAAATTCCGGTCAGTTGGCCTTACTTGTTGCCGATAGCCATCCTGATCATGTCCAGGTGTTTCCTGTAGAGCTGTGTCGTCAAGCTATGACTGATTTGCGTTTCATTGAGCTTGGCCATCTGTTCTTCGAGAATCACGGCGTTACCATTGGGCGCGGTTTCAAAGGGCCTGCGCTCAACTTGTGATGAAAAATCGCGAATACGGCGGCGGTTGCCCTGGATATGATCCGGCCCGTTAGCCACCAGGTTCAGTTGCGAAGCCTCGTTTCGCACCAGTTCCTGAAAATTGTAGGCCTTAAGATCGCTGGCCTTGAACCTTGGCGTATCGGAATTGGCGATATTCTGCGCCAGAACTTCCTGTCGCTGGCTAAGCCAGGACAACCGGTTCTTGACGATACTGAAAAGCGTGAGTTTGCCTATTTCCATCGTTCAACCAAACGTCTGTTTTCCCAAAGTCAGGTGCTCCCAAAGCACATGACAAATACCCATTTCGACAATCAGTATCGGACTCCAACGTTTAAGATTGAGTAAACGTCTGTAAAGACTCATTGATTTTGGCAGTTGGTGTTTTTTTACGAGCCCGCCACCTTAAATGTATCTTAAGCATGTTGGCTCAGGATCAGTGTCGGGAATGTAGGGTTTAGTGCAACCTGCCTTCGAGCAAGGGCAGATAATTGCCCTGATTTTTGGGATGCGATCAATTGATCTGTCTTCAAATATCTCCGTTTGATGGCAGCTTGATTCAGGCATGTGGTTTGAACATTTTGGCAAATGATGAAAACGGCTCAGATGATGGAGCAAACAAGGGTGAAAAGCGCGCCGACGCGATCGCTGTCGCCCTTGAATACGATCCGGATTCAGAATTCGCCCCCAAGGTCGTTGCCGGTGGCCGCGGTGCCATAGCCGAACAGATTCTGCATATTGCCTTCGCCCAGGGCGTTAAGGTTCGTGAAGATGCCGATCTGGCCGAGATGTTGAGTGCCATTGACGTTGACAGTGAAATTCCGCTCGAAGCCTTCGCCGCCGTTGCAGAAATTCTGACCTACGTCTACCGGGCCAACGGCAACATGCCGGACTTCATAAATGAAGAAGATGCGCCCGATGACCCCGAAGACACGGGAGAAACACCATGAGCACAAAAACGGGTGAGGACATTCTGCTGCAAGCGGAGAAAATTTCCTCGCTGATCGCCGCCGCCCGCCACTTGATGGGTGAAGGTAAAACTGTTGATTTGTCTAACCTGGAAGGCAAAATCAGCAGTCTGTGTAAAGGTGCCCAGAGCGCCCAATTGGACAATCCGGACACGGTTCGCACAGCCTTGCAAAGCATTGTCAAAGACCTGAACCAACTCGACGAGGAAATAACCAGCCGCCACGAAAAGGCGGGCGGACAATCACTGGAAGCCAGCATCAAACGCGCCATTAACGCGTATGGCCTGGATAATGAGGAAAGTTAGAACCTATGGACGGCCTTGATTTCAATCTCGCGGATTATATGAAATTCGTTCTCGCCTTTATCTTCGTTCTGTCGTTGATCGGCCTTGCCACCGTCGTCGCCCGACGCTTCGGTTTCGGCTTGCCAACAACGGCGAGAAATTCAGCCGATCGCCGTTTGGGTATTGTCGAAACCCTGAACGTCGATGGCAAACGCCGTCTGCTGCTGATTCGCCGCGACGATACTGAACATCTGCTGATGTTAAGCCCGACCAGAGAACTGCTTATTGAAGGAGCCATCACGCCGCCGCAAAATGCATTTTCCAAGGCGCTTCATGAAGCCGCCAGGCCGACCAGCACCGCGCCTGAACCACAAGGACCGCCCTTGCCCAAACCCGCTGATACCACGCCTCCCGAAGACGCCGGGATGGGGAAAAAATCATGAGCCGCCGCAAGGGTCTCGTTCTATCGACGGTGACGGCCGCAACCCTTGCCATCATCTGGTTGGCTTTTCCTGAAAGTGCGGCGGCCCAGGCGTTATCGCTGGATCTTGGTCAGGGCGGCTCGACCACCAGTACCATTGTTCAGCTAATCGCCCTGATCACGGTGTTGTCGCTGGCCCCGTCGCTACTGGTGATGGTGACGTCGTTCACCCGCATCGTCATTGTGCTGTCGTTTCTGCGTACGGCCCTGGGCACACAGCAGACACCACCCAATCAGGTTCTGATATCGCTGGCCCTGTTCGTCACCATGTTTATCATGATGCCGGTTTTTCAGGAATCCTATGACACCGGCATCGCACCCCTGATCAACGAGGAAATTGACGAGTTCGAGGCCTTTGATCGTTCCATGCTACCGGTTAAAAAATTCATGATGAGCGTTGTTCGTGAACGCGACCTGGCGCTGTTCGCCGATATTGCCAAGGTTTCCGATCAGGAAATCCAGGACACCATGCCGCTGCGTATCCTGATCCCCGCCTTTATGATAAGTGAACTTAGGCGGGCCTTCGAAATCGGCTTTCTGATCTTTATTCCGTTCCTGATTATCGACATGGTCGTCGCCTCGGTGCTGATGTCCATGGGTATGATGATGCTGCCGCCTATCATCATCGCCCTGCCCTTCAAGATCATCTTTTTCGTGTTGGTCGATGGTTGGTACATGGTGATCGGATCGCTGGTGCGGAGCTTCGGCGCGGGTTAGGAGTGCGGCATGTTCGTTACGCTTGATGAAATATCAGGATTTCACTCCCAAAACGTGTTTCAGCATGATGCCTGGATCGACTACAGCGAACAAAAGCTGAATGAGTTTTTGTGTCTGGTTTTAGCCAGAAAGCTGCAAATCCCACAGGCCTACAGTTTTCTTTCTGTTTATTCAAAGCAGATATTCCTCCCCGCCAGCCGAAGCAAAGCCCTTAAAATACTGGATATTGGGGGTGGCGTTGGTCAGGTATTTCCGGCCTTGAGACACCTTATGAATGTGACCCGGGGGAAAATGGGTATCGATTACACGGTCATCGATAATGACAAAGCATGCCAAAGGGGCAGGGAGATTTTTTCGGGAAACAGGCCAATATATCTCAGTGATAATGGTGCAAAGACCAGTGTCCGGGATATCTTGCTGGAAACTGACCAGGTACAGTTCAAAACCACGACAAAAGGTTACGAGGCGGACATTGAGGTCCTGATTTGCACCATAACCCTCCTGTATATTGATGATTTATCCGACATCATTGCCCTTATTGAAAAGAAAAAACCCAAATTCGTTTTCTTCACCTATTTTTTGACGAATGGCGGCGAGCAATCGATAAGTCTGGCCCAAGTGTTCCCCGACCTCAATGCCTATACAGATGTCACCGCGCACTCAGCGACGCAGATCACTTCTTCCCTTATGGATTTGGGATACGAGAGCATGACGGCGACGGGAAACTATGACGTCGAAGATGTTGAGGGTTTTTCTGAAACGTTGAAACAACTTCATCCGGGTGTTCGCCTGATCGATTTGTGCTTTTCCTCTATCGATTAAGCCTGGCAAGTCTGGTGGCGATTTCTGCCCGTTCTTCGGCAATGGACTGCCGGTTTCTGATGATCCGCTTCAGGTCTTCCCCAAAACCCCAGTCATTGCCCCCGTTGCGTTCCATCTGGTCGCTATAGCGGCGCTGCTGGTGTTCAAATTCGGCATCGGCCAATGCAAGTTCTTTATCAACGGCCCTAAGCCGGTCAATTTCCTGCGCGTCCTTTGACATCAACATTCCCTTAGGCTTGTACGGGTTTTAGTTAATGGCGCTGAGTTTGCGTTCGTCCAGGCGTTCCTGATAGGCATCCATGAAGGTTTGAAAGTTATCCACATCAGCCACCTTGCCGGCGATCGAGGAAAAACTGATCAATCCCAAGGTCTGCGGGCTGGCAATCAGGCGGAAGGCGTCGCGGAACTGGGTATTATCCATGGCGACACCATAATCCCGGCGCAACCGGTCAATGCCGCGCTCGTTCCCGCTTAACGTCATGGCGATGGCCTGGTTGAGTACAAAGCCGCCCTGAAGATCATCCAGAGGCTGGCCTGCCTTGGCCTCATACGTCCTGAGCAGGCGGCTGAGGATTTGCGAGGCCTGCACCCAGTCATGCTCGTTCCAGAATATTTCCTGACGTAGCAGATCGGCATCCAGGGATTTGTCGTCTTTAAGCAATACCAAGGCGTCTTCAATGCGTTCCTCGCCCATCAGTGAACGAGCCCGCAGATGCCGACGCTGGGCGACAAGTTCTTCGGGCAAACCTTCCCCGTCTGTCTCGTCAAGGGTTTGTATGGCCTGCTCATATTCGCGGGCAAGGATGTGAACCAGCGCCAGTTGCGACCCGACACGGGCCTTTTCCACCCCTTCAAGCCGGAACTCCACCTGCCCCTGAAGCAGGGCGGCGGCACGGTCGAGCAAATCAACATCGACCAACCTGTCGGCAAGGCGGCGGATCATTTCGTCGCCTCTCTCACCCGGCGGTGTCAGTTCCTTGAATTCATCATACAGGGCGATGGCGGTGATCGGTGCCAGATCATCAGCTTTGTCATCGAGATACAGCCCCGCGAAAGCATCGGTCATTTGCTGGGTCACTTCCGGCGCCTTTTCATTGTCGCGGAAGTGGGTTGCCGCCTGACGCATGGTCCGCAACCCGTTGCGGTAATCACCAATAGCCACGTACAAATCGCCCAGACGGCGCAACAGTACAAATTCGAACTCGCCGCCACGCCACGCAAAGCGCAATTTTTCAAGCTCGACGATGGCT
Source organism: Rhodospirillaceae bacterium (assembly GCA_014382375.1). Classification (GTDB taxonomy): domain Bacteria; phylum Pseudomonadota; class Alphaproteobacteria; order Rhodospirillales; family JABHCV01; genus JACNJU01. The sequence goes on along the minus strand of JACNJU010000050.1, from coordinate 2,228 downwards.
TCAAATTCGTCGATCTGTTTCAATTTCAGCAACAGCTCGGTTCGGGCAACGGCGGCCTTGGCCCGACTGGGCCGGTGCGGGCCTTCCTGAACCTGTTCCCATTTACCGACGGCACCATCGAAATCGCCTGACAATTCAAGCAAACGCCCCTCCACATAATCGATCTCGCTAGATTGGGCCGGATTGGGGTTATCGGCGCGCATGGCCTCCAGATAACGGGTTGCCTGTTTGATGTCGCCAAGCTGGATGGCGGCATTTGCAATCAGGGTTTCCAACGGAATTTTAAGAGCCCGCGGATAGGGCCGGGTGATCGCCGCCATGCGCCGCAAATCAGCGGCCGCCCCGTACAGATCGCCTTCATAGGCCTGCAAGGTGGCACGCCAGAAACGGGCTTCGTCGTTTTTATCCAGGCTTTCATGATGAAGATCTTCACGGGCATCATCATAGCGCCCCATCAACACGTTTATAGCGCCGCGCAGGCCACGAAATTCTTCTGTTTCGGCAATTTCCGGGCGACTTTCTGCAACGATTTTAAGGACGCCAAGGGCCTCGGCCCCGAAGCCATTGGCAAAATAGAAACGGGCCACATCCATGCGTGCCTTTTCCTGGCCCGATGACGAGGCCGTGGCCGCCGCCATCTGGTACTTCCACTTGTTTTCCTCGAAGGTATCCAGGTTCGCCTGACGCCATCTGTCCAGATCAAAAAGGCGGGTCAACGAGCGGATCATCAACCCGTCGCCAAGCTTGGCGTCCGCCGCCAATGCTGCCGCCACCGGGGAAATCTGCAACCCCGAAGCATTGGTCACTTCGACCCCCTGACGCAACGGCCGGACACGCAGGTCGTCGGCACGGGGTTGAATGGCCAGTCCTTGGGAACTTGCCAGAATACGGGCCTGGGGATAGTCGTAAGTGTTTGCGATGCCATAACCCAAGGGTATGACCGGAACAACAACCAGGGTATCGCCAATGGCTGGATCAGTCAGGACAATCGCGTTGCCCGGTTCCGTAACCGAAAGGAAAAGGCGCGCACCGATGGGTGAATTGGGTTGTGGGGTGACGTCAATAACCGTCGTCGGGGCAATGGGTTGCTGACGAAATTCCAGAATCCAGGCCAGACCATCGCGTTTCATGGTTGGATTTATGTTCGAAACCGTCGCCAGCCTCAGCAATGTGGCATTTTCGTTGGGGACTTGTTCAATGGAGCGGATAATGTTGCCACCAGCGGCCTTCAGGTCGTCGATATTCATCGCCGTATTTTTATCAAACACAATCCACAGATATCCTGCACGGCGGAATACGGCGGCAGCCACCGGTTCATCCCAATCGATGCGGATACCAACGGCATCGGCACCGCTGTCTACGGCAGAAGCCTTAATCGGCTTGCCCGTTGCAGCCCCTGCCCCGGACCCGACACCGGCCGTGGATGAGCCATCAAGAATTTTGATTCCGGCGATCTGGTTGAGGGAAGCCTGTTCAGCTTCCGACAAGGCGCTCTTCTTGGGCGGGGTCAGCGCCGTTGGTTTTCCAGCCGCTGGTTGCTGTTCAGGGGCCGCAGGTGCAGTGGCTTGGGGAGCTTGGGCGGTTTGGACGGCTTGGGCAACTTGAGTGACTTTCTCGACAGGTTTGGCCGGGGTTGCGGGCGGCACTGGTGCTGGCTTTGACACAGGGGCTGGCGCAGGCGCGTTAGCTACAACCGGTTTCTCAACTTCTTTTTTGGCCGGTGGCGAAGTCGTTTTTTCGACCTGTTCGACTTGTTTTGGAATCGGCTCCCCGGTCGGCTTCATCACATCGACAATCACCTTGGAGCCGGACAGGGAATCGCGAACACGGGATGTTTCATCCACCGAGAAAGTCACCGAAATACCGTCATCGGTAGGCTGGGAACTGATGGCAGAAATCAGTTTTGGCGGACGTCGTTGCAAATTGGCAATGGCCAGCTGGGCCGGTCGGGCGAAGCTGATCGTCGCCTTCCCTTCTGCCTGCACAAGCCGGTAAGGAACTTTGCTTGGCCAGTCGAAGACAATACGAGTGAAGTCCGCGTGGACACCGCTGCGAACATTGACGGCGGGGCCACCGGCTGCCTTAATAACGGGTGCTGAAGTTTCAGTGGGTGCTGAGGCTGGGGGAGCTTCTTCGGACACTGCCTCGGCGACAACCGGTTCGACAAGTTCGAGGACCTCGGGCGCCCCCATGTCGAAAACGCGCGCCCCAAACGAGTCCTTCAAACC
>JACNJU010000011.1 GCA_014382375.1 Rhodospirillaceae bacterium | reverse complement strand
CAAGGAACGCAACCCGAACTAACAGCCCCAGGTTCAACAAATCTGCAACTTCCCGAGCATCCGTCACGAAGATGTTTCTGATCATTTCCGTGTCGATGACAATGCCCAGGTTGTCGATGAAGTATCCTGCCGTGGCCCCCAGCACCACAAAGAATGCCGCGACGAACTTAATCGGCAGGAAGAAGCAAAACACCGCAACAAAGAATACGATTGCATTCAGCAAGACGACTGAGAGAGAGATTAGAAATGGCGCGTTCTCAGCGAAACCGTAAACCGATAAGGTTTTTTGGAAAAACTCGAAGTTCCCGGTCACCAATAGAAACGCAGCGACGCACCAAAGAAGATAGCCGGGATTAACAGGATAAAGTCGCCTCATCAATCAAAGAACTTCCGATAGGTCCGATAGGATAGAATCGCCCAGCAGGCAGAAACCTTTGGGCGGAGCAGAATCAATCTTGCTTCTGGCCAAGGTTGCGTTGGCAGAAACCTATATGCCGGAAACTCCAATTGCAACGTCCCACGTCAAAACGATCTTCTTGTGACGTGGCTCAAATCACGAAATTACCACTTTTCATCAGAAGACTATCCCATGTACGCACGGCCAAACTTCGCCTTATGGTTAACACAGGGTCAGGAACAGTCCTCCAAAAATTACCCGCTTCCACGCCGTAAGCAGGCCGGTTTCGAGCTGCGACGTTTTGGTGGCTCCCCACCCGTAGCGGCAGGCTCCAACATTTCAATCTTCAAATTCACTCTAAATTCTGCTACAATACCGTGTGAGTGAATCATAGAAGTTCCTGCCTCTGTGAAGCTTTTGTGATCAATGGGCGTCCTGAAGGTTATGAAGGAGGTTCGTTATGTCAACTCCAGCAAAAAAAGAACTGCCGACAAACAAAGAACCGGAAACCCTGCCTGCTTCTAAAGTCGGGCAGCATCCTTTGCTGGGTCTGCGTCAGGAAGTAGACTCGCTGTTCGATAACTTCTTCTCAAACTTCTCGCTGGGGCCATTCGGGCGGGATCGCGACCTATTCGATCCTTTCCGCAAAATTGGCGCGGCATTGCCCCACACCCGCGGCTTTGTGCCCAGCATGGACATCAAGGAAACCGATAAGGAGTTTCGGGTCAGCGCCGAACTGCCCGGCATGGAAGAAGGTGATATCGAACTCTCCCTTACTGATGGCCAACTCGTCATCAAGGGCGAGAAAAAGGAAGAAACAAAATCAGAAGGTGAATATCATCAAGTTACGGAACGTCACTATGGTTCTGTCTATCGGTCGTTGCCGCTTCCGGATGGCGTCGACGAAGATTCCGTCGAAGCGACCTATGACAAGGGCGTCCTCGCCGTCACCCTGAAGAAAACCAAAAGCAAGAAGAAGGCGGTCAAGAGCGTCAAAATCAAATCCAAATAGTGCTTTCCATCGTACCCGGCCCAGATTTTAGGGCCGGGTATTCTTTCCGCCCACAGGGCTTAATCAGGCGTTCCTGACAATCGGTTTTGTTTTTCCATTTTCAGAACCCTCCCGGCGCACCAGATTCCGCCAAGCTGAAATATCGCGGCCAAAAAAAGGGCACCGGGTATGTGTTCCGGTGCCCTCCTTGATGTCAGGCGGCTTTTGAAGTGTCGCCTTCTATTAATTTTTTGGCCTTGCCAAGCAGGCTTTGCGGTGAGGACTTCTTGATCTCGATAATGCGGGGTCTCTTTTCTTCGGGAACCTCGCGCACCAGATCAATGGTCAGCAACCCATTCTCCAGATTAGCGCTGGTAATCTTGACATGGTCGTCAAGCTGGAACTTGCGCACGAAATCACGTTCAGCAATACCATGGTGCAGATACGTGGTTTCGGGTTCAGTTTTGGGTTTCGGAGACGTTCCGGTAATGGTCAGAAGATTTTCCTTAACCTCAATGCTGAGCATTTCCACCGAAATCCCGGCTACCGCCAGAGAAATACGATAGCAATCCTCGCCATACGCCTCAATGTTATAGGGCGGATAGGATTGCGCGGATTCCATGGAATCAGGCAGTGAATCCAGCAACCGGGCAAAGCGGTCGAAACCAACGGTGGAACGGAACAAGGGAGTCAGATCATAGTGTGTCATAACGACATCCTCCTTTTGAAGCAATGTGATCATAACAAGCGGCTCTCCGTGAGCCTCGTGACCGGGCCTGCCAAGCAGCCCCCGGTAAGCCAGAGATAGTTTTATTGAAAATTCTCGTCAAGGAGTTCAAAGAGAAAAAAACGCCCTATTTTTCGCTGAAAAACACGTTTTTATCTTAAGCAAGAGACCGGTTATTCGCGATGAGCAGGCCAAACATGGCAGTGCAGAAAATGCCCGTTCCCACGCCGTAAGCAGGGTCCTGCCTCCGCCGTCCTGGGTCAGCCCTCGCCCGCCTCCGCCGCCCGCATCAGGTCGGTCAGCTCAGCCGCCATCATCCCCAGATCTGATTGGGCCAAAGCATCTGCCGCCCCAATGCGTGCCGCCGCGGGCTTGTTCTGCGACAGCTTCCAGGTGCCGTCGACGCTCTCGATGGTGAACGCCACCGGCACAATCATGCGTTCGAGTCGGGCCAGTGCCTCGGGCGCGACCTTGTCCATAGTCCATACGGGCTTGGGCGCGAGGCGCCGTTCAAACTGAGCCGACAAGGCGGCCAGATGCGGCCGCAGGCGGTCATCGGGCAACCGCCGGAGCACCCCCCTCAGATGGACCGCCACGTAGTTCCAGGTCGGCACCTGATCGCCCAGGTCGTACCAGTCGGGCGAAATGTACCCGTCC
>JACNJU010000103.1 GCA_014382375.1 Rhodospirillaceae bacterium | reverse complement strand
TAGTTCCACAACGCCGAGGAGCGACGGTTGTTCTATGTGGCTCTAACTAGAGCTAAACAGACTGTTTGGTTGTTGGCCAACTCATCTCGACCCTCAACATTCATAGACGAGCTAATTGAGGAAGAAGAATACGAAGTTGAAGTCAGCGGGGAGCTTCCTTACTCGACAGGAAAGTGTTCGAAGTGCGGTGGCCGTATGCTGAGGAAAAAGGGAAATGAAAACCTCTATTTTGTTTGTGAATTCGGAAAATTATGTGGCAATCGATCTCCTGTATGTTCAAAGTGCGGCAGTGGACTACCTACTCGCCGGGAGAATTCAGGAAACAAAATGTCATGCTCATGCGGAGCCACACACCCAGTGTGTAGTAGTTGTGGTCAAGGATGGCTTATTGAGCGAGAAGGCCCTTACGGTAGATTTATGGGCTGTTCACGCTATCCAGATTGTCGGGGAACAGGTAGGCGTTGACCTAAAGGGGAATACTCCGTGGGTCAAAATTATTTGATTTAAAATTTGCCTGAGGGGTTACACATTTTTTGGATATGCAATGCCATGATGTGTAAGAACTTCCATCAGATTTGTATTTTTTAAGAAATTTAAGTCTTGTTTACGTAGGCTATTTAATTCAACGCCCAAGGTGGCACTTGCGTAATCATGGTAATATTCGAAAGTGTTGCCAAAATAGTCTTGCCCCACTCTGTGAGATTCTATTTTTACGCCATTATCCGCTATAACCCCTGCACTAAAGCCATGCACCTGCTTAGTGGTTTGGGTGACTTCTTCTATAGCCATATAGTAGTCATACGCCTTTGATCTTATCTCAACAGACAATCCTTTTGCTCTCTCGCGAATATCGATGCATTCTTCAGATTCTCTGTGTATTTCACATTTAATTAGGATGTAAAAAAGTAGCCTTAACTTTTCTTGGTTACCAGTTCTCTTCTCAAGGGCCTTGACCGCGACCTCTATCATTTTTAATGCGTCAGACACTCTTTGGGGTTTCATCAAGATACTTCGAGCTAGGTAGAAAGCTTTTAGTGTCAATAGTTTGTCTACTTCAGTAGCCATATCACATCCCTCCAAACCGAAAGTTATGATTCTATCCAATATCTAATTTTGGTGTTTCTGCACCCATTCCATTTGAAGCGATTTGCCGTCATCGCCCACGGAAAATGATGCTGATTCATGTGCCATTGACCCACATAGAATAGCCAATTCCAATCGTGTTATGCTTGCATCAGACGAAAGCGACGCAAATCGGAAAAAAAGCCACCCGTATCACCATCCGCGATACCCGGACCCGTTGGGGATCATGTTCTTTCAAGGGCTGTTTGTCTTTTAGCTGGCGTCTCGTCATGGCGCCGCCTGGCGTACTGGATTATGTCGTCGCCCATGAAGTCGCACATCTGGCGCATATGAACCACGGCCCGGAATTTTGGGATACGGTCGACAGCCTGTGCCCCAACGCCAGCAACGGGCGGGCATGGCTGAGTGAAAATGGCAGCGCCCTGCACAGGATCGGATAACCAATGAAACAGGCCCAGCATAAACTGACCTTCGAGACGCAAAGCCAGGGACTTTATGAAATTACCGATCACGTCTGTGGTTGGGTTGCAAGCCAGGGCATTCAGGACGGACTTCTGACCGTTTTTTGTGCGCACACATCCGCCAGTCTGACCATTCAGGAAAATGCCGACCAGGATGTTCAGCACGACATCCAGGCTTTCTTTTCCAGGCTGGTGAGTGACGACCCTTCACTTTATCGCCACACCACCGAGGGTAGCGACGACATGCCTGCTCACATCAAAAGCGCGCTCACTGATGTTTCCCTTTCCATACCCGTTGCGGCAGGCAAGCCCTTGCTGGGTACCTGGCAGGGAATTTTTCTGTTCGAACATCGCAGCCACCCGCACAGGCGCAATGTGATCCTGCAATTAATGGGGACAACCCAGAATTCGAGGCCTGGACGATGACACTTCGCGCTCTTATCTTCGATGTGGATGGAACACTTGCCGACACGGAAGAAGTCCACCGCCAATCTTTCAACACAGCTTTCGCCGATGCTGGCTTCGACTGGGTCTGGGGCACAGAACTATACACTCAACTTCTGGTGGCTACCGGTGGCAAGGCTCGCATTCGCTTTTATCTTGAAGGGCTTAAGCCTGACATCCTGAAACGCGACGATATTGATCAGCTAATTGCCAGCCTTCATAAACAGAAAACCGCGTATTATGTCGCTGCCATGAAGGAAGGTCGGGTGCCATTGCGAGCGGGCGTTGAGCGCCTGCTGCGTGAAGCCCGTGATGACGGCCTGATACTTGCCATCGCGACAACAACGACGCCGATTAATCTGCAATCCCTGATTGAAAGTACCTTGGGAGCCGATGCGCTGGACTGGTTCGATGCCATCGGGGCCGGTGACTGTGTTGATAATCTGAAACCCGCGCCGGATGTGTACTTGTGGGTTCTGGATCGCCTGAACCTTGATCCCAACCAGTGCCTTGCCATTGAAGACAGCGCCAACGGCCTGAAGGCGGCGATGGCGGCGGGGGTGCCGACTCTGATTACGTCCTGCCCCTACACCGCCCATCACGATTTTAGCGGCGCAGTCGCCGTGCTTGATGGTCTGGGCGAAACCGAACCAGGCCTTGAGCAGCTGCGACGCTGGCACGCGCATTAACCCCGCCTTCAACTCTTCATCCTAAAATGTTAAACTGACCCGTCAGCCAGAATCAGGAGAGCACCATGCGTATGACCCTTTTCGCCAGTTTCGCCATTGCCTTTGTCCTGTCGATGATGTCTTTTCAGGATGCCAGAGGAGAAACCCTGATGCAGTGCATGGAAGATTGCATCCAGCATGAAGGGGGTAATTCGGCGACCAACAAGGCGACATGCAAGACCCGCTGTGGCGCGAAATTCGTCAATCCCAAGCCAGCGGGCAATCGCGACTGCATGGGCGAGTTCAAGGGCTGCAACACGTCCTGCGGCAAGGAAAAAATCGGTAACCCCAGCCCCTGTCACAAGGAATGCAAGGCGCAGCTTAAAACCTGTACTTAATCCTGCTTGTCTTTGCGCGGATAAAAGCGTGCGTCGGGCCAGCCGGACATTTCAACCAGAATTTCAACATCCGTGAGCGGCGTTGACCTGCAGGCCAGCGTGTAATCCGCATCGATTTCCTGCATGCTGAGTGCGGACAGCATAAACGGCGCAAGCTTGATTTGCCCCTTGCGGATTTTCACCTTGCAGGTGCCGCATTCCCCCTTCTGACAATTATTGGCCAGGGTCAAACCGCTGTTTCTGGACGCCGTGAGAAGGCTTTCGCCGGGGTAGCAATGGTAGCTGGCCCCGTAAGGCTTGATGGTAATTTTAAAAACTTCCCTATCGCTCATTTCGTATCTTCAATCTGTCGCCTGCTCGGCTATAATGATGGTCAAAATAACAGTTTTTTCAATACCTTCCAATGGACGCGGAACGAAAAAAATGACCGATAGTAACCGCCATAATTTTATCTCCTGGCAATGCCGTATCCGGCAAATGTCCGTGCGCAAACATAACGGAATGCCTTTGAGCGGTATGATGCCCCGCGTTGACAAAATGGATGGGGTACTCCTTACCGACGCGATCACGGTCATGATTACCCACCAGGATTGCGAAGAGAGCACGGATTCTTTTCGCCATATCGTCAAGCGCACTCATGATCCCCAGAAGCGCCGTGAAGATGCGGTAAAAATTTTGAGTAACGTTCATTACCAGTATCCAGATGACTTTTCTGAGCAATTGACGGCCCTGTTCGGTGAAGAATCCGGCATTGCCGCGGCGTTGTTGAGCCTGGGCGAATGCAGGCTTGAATTCAATCAGTTTAGCCAGTCCTACACCCTGCCCTGCACCGTAAGCGAACTTGCCAATGATGATCCCGCGTGGCAGGCGACCTTCTGGCATAACCATATGTTCAATCCGCTGCTTTCTGAAAAGTCTCGCATTCTCGGCTTTCAGGCAGACTGGGCGCAGATGACCGCCAAACCCCCACTTCCCGCTACCTGAATTACAAGAAAAATAGCCCGATTTCACAGGGGGGATGTGAAACCGGGCCAGGTTTGCCTATACATCAGGGAGTGTAGGCTGTTGGTGACTGGTGTTTCACGTCCAGGGCCTTGTTAAGCCCTGGACGTTAAAACCTAGAATTTCTTGTAAGCCTGCTTCAACTGTACAAGCGGATGGTTTTCAGACATCTGGAACTTCAACAACAACTCGCGAGCAATCATGTCACGGTCCTGCTGATTGTCCGGCAGTTCGATGTTGTCTGGAACCTGGACCCAGCCGTTGATGTTACGGTCGAAAACGGCGGCTTTGCCTTCTTCATAACCAAGGTGAACATCTTCCAGCCAGTTCAGATCTGACCAGCCCATAACTGCCATGTACTCTTTCAGGTACGGGGTCAACCGGTCCAGATCAGGAACCAGATTCACATCATAGCGATAACCGATGTGCTGGCCGATTTCCTGCTCGCGCGTGGAATCCAGGCCTGATGTGTTTAGAAAGTGATCGATATCATTTTTATCGCTCATTTACTTTCCTCCTAGTAACGGGTCATGTCGGGGCGACCGACAGTGTGCTGGGAGCCGGCCAGGGGAACCTGGGCCAGGGCCGAAGCTTCCATGGTCAATGCAGCCAGATCTTCTGGCTCCAGCGAATGAATGTTGGTTTTGCCACAGGCACGAGCCATCATCTGAGCTTCGATGGTCAGGCAGTGCAGGAAGTTGTAAACCCGCTCCGCTGCTTCATCAGGGTTCAGACGCTTGCGCAATTCCGGGTCCTGCGTGGCAACGCCAACCGGGCAACGACCCGTATGACAGTGATAGCAAGAACCAGCCTCGACACCCATTTCTGCCTCGTAATCGGCTTCTTCGATTTCCTTGTTGCAGTTCAGCGCCATCATGGCGGAGTGACCGATAGCGATCGCGTCGGCGCCCAGGGCAATTGCCTTTGCGACGTCACCACCGTTACGGATACCACCGGCATAAACCAGCGAGATTTTTCCGGACATGCCGAGATCATCCAACGCTTTACGAGCCTGCCTGATGGCGGCGATACCGGGAATACCGGTTTCTTCCGTCGCCAGGTGAGGTCCTGCGCCCGTCGAGCCTTCCATACCATCGATGTAGATACTGTCGGGGTTGGTTTTGATTGCCATGCGCACGTCATCGTAAACACGCGCCGCGCCCAGTTTCAGCTGGATCGGAATCTGACCATCCGTTGCTTCACGGATTTCGTTGATCTTCAACGCCAGATCATCCGGTCCCAGCCAGTCAGGGTGACGGGCGGGGGAGCGCTGATCGATACCGGCCGGAAGTGAGCGCATTTCTGCGACCTGGTCGGTAACTTTTTGACCCATCAAGTGACCGCCAAGGCCAACCTTACAACCCTGTCCGATGAAGAACTCACAACCATCAGCGAGCTGAAGGTGATGCGGGTTGAAGCCATAGCGGGACTGAATGCACTGATAGAACCATTTTTCAGAATAACGGCGCTCATCAGGAATCATGCCACCTTCACCGGAACACGTTGCCGTGCCGGCCATCGTGGCGCCACGAGCAAGGGCGGTTTTAGCCTCGAAAGACAAGGCGCCAAAGCTCATGCCCGTGATGTAAATTGGAATGTCCAGAACCAAAGGGCGTTTGGCGCGCGGGCCGATAACGGTTTTGGTTTCACATTTTTCACGATAGCCCTCAATGACGAAACGAGTCAGGGTTCCCGGCATAAATGTCAGGTCATCCCAGGACGGGATTTTTTTGAACAGGGACATACCGCGCATCCGGTAACGGCCCAGTTCGGCCTTAATATGAATATCGTCGATAACTTCGGGCTTAAAGATAAAGCTCTTTCCGAGAAGCGACTTGTTGCGTTTAGTAGCCATAATGTTTCCGTCTCCTCTACAGAATGATCTTCTTTTCGGTGGGCTCCAGGTTGTCGTAATTCCAGAGCTGCTTACCGGCGACGATCTTCTTCATCTTGGAAATTCCGTTCGGCGCTTTCATGCCGTACAGGTTCAACTTGTTTTCCAACCACTTGGCATCCATGTCGGTCATCTCGCCAGGCACAGCGTCAACGCCATATGATTTGACGTCACCACCAACATAGATGGTGCCGTCGTACATTGAGTCGCCCAGGTTAACACCGGCATTTCCCAGAATGACCATGCGGCCACGCTGCATCATGAAGCCGGAAAACGCGCCGGTGGAACCACCAACAATGATGTTGCCACCCTTCTGATCGATACCGGTACGCGAACCCACATCGCCCTTGCAGACAAGGTCGCCGCCACGAATGGCCGCACCGAACGAGGAGCCGGCATTCTTTTCAATAACAACCGTTCCGGACATCATGTTTTCAGCACACGACCAGCCAACACGGCCGGAAATGCGAACATTCGGACCATCGATCAGGCCGCAACCGAAGTAGCCGAGGCTTCCTTCGATGTCCACTTTCAAACGATTAAGCATTCCAACGAAGATGGAGTGTTTTGCAAGCGGGTTTTTGATCACGATGTGACCATAACCATCAACCATCAACTCACGTATCTTGGTGTTGATTGCCGAAGACTCCATACCTTCAACATCGAGTTCGTATTTTTTGTCGAAATCGACGTCATGAGTATACGGTTGGGTAAAACGTCCACCGTCTTCATCAAGCGAGAAGAACTTCTGCATTGTCCGACCAGTGAGCTGCTCGGTATGCATGCCCATGTCGTAACTTTTGTGTTGTTCGTCGTTTAGCGTTCCCATACCCGAACCTCTCCTTCATATGGATCGAATGAATCGACCTCGTGCGGGAAAATGCTGCGAATGGCGCACTCTTCAGAAGCAAGCACCACCATGTCTTCCGATTCGTAAATAACCATCGGTTTGGCAGCCATTGTGTCTTTTGCCATGCCGAGCTTATCCGTCGTGGCGACGAGATACGTAAACGCACCGTCCAATTCTGCAAGGGAGTCCTGCATGGACTCTTGAAGATCCTTGCCCTGGTCCATCTTGTCGGCCAGATACACGGCGATTAGCTCGGAATCACAGTTGGACATGAAGCGGTGGCCCCGATGTTCCAACTTACGGCGGAAGTTCCAGTAGTTGGTCAACTGACCATTATGAACCACCGAAACGTCCTTGAACGGATAAGCCCAGTACGGATGGGCCGAACGGATATCAACATCTGATTCCGTCGCCATTCTGGTATGGCCGATACCGTGCGAACCGGCAAAACCGTTCAGGCTGTACTGGTCAGCAACGACATCAGCGTCACCCAAGTCCTTGATCAGCTCAAGGCCTTCACCAATGGACAGGATTTCAACGCCATCGACGTCTTCAATGTAATCCGCCATTTTGCGCATATCGCCATCGAATTTGATGGTAACGCGATATGCATATTCAGTGACGGCTTCCTCGGAAAGAATGTCGACGCCCAGGCCGCGCAATCTTTCGTCAACCTTGGCCTTGCGTTCTTCAAGGTCTTTATGGATGTGAAAACCCGATGAAAGCTCTTCCTGTTCAGCGATCTTGTAGCGCATCACATATTGACCCTCAACAGGCTGGCCATATAAGGCAAAGCCGGTTGAATCGGGGCCGCGATGCTTCAAGGCCCTGAGCATGGAAGTCATTTCCGTGCCCACATCTCCGCCTTTTTTGCGGTGAATGATTCCTGCGATTCCACACATTTGCGAGAATTCTCCTCTCTAAAATTAACTGTCTATGCACCTTTAAGATTAAGGCAGACAGTCCCAATATGTTTCCATATCCCAATCCGTAACGGTGTGATTGAACTTTTCCCACTCGTCACGCTTGTAGTGTTCGAAAACCCTGTACATCTCGTCAGGCATGGCCGATTTGACGACATCGTCTGCTGCAAGTTCGCTTAGTGCTTCGCCAAGTGACATCGGAAGTTTCTTGACATCCTTGCCGGCGTCGATTGCTTCATAGATGTTGCGCTCTTCGGCTTCGCCGGGATCAAGATCATTTTTGATGCCATCATCAAACGCCTTTAGAAGGGCCGAAGACATCAGGTACGGATTGACCATGGAATCAACCGAGCGATATTCGAAGCGACCCGGCGCCGAAATACGCAGCGCACAGGTGCGGTTCTGATAACCCCAGTCGGCAAAGACCGGCGCCCAGAAACCCGTGTCCCACAAACGGCGGTACGAGTTAACGGTTGAGGATCCAATGGAGGTCAACGCACCCAGATGCTTGATGACGCCGCCAATGGATTGCAGGCCAATCGGCCCTGGCTTCCTTGCGTCGATGGACGGATCAGGCATGAAGTGGTTTTCGCCGCCCTTGCGGTAGCTGTAAACGCCGTCCAGTCCCGGACGTGAATCCATATGGGCTGTGTTGACGACGTGGTCCTCGCCGCCTGTCCACAAGGACATATTGTGGTGACAGCCGGACGCCGAAACACCCATGAACGGCTTGGTCATGAAACAGGCGATCAGGTTCATCTCACGGGCGACCTGAGCGCAGATCTGGCGATAGGTGGTCAGACGGTCGGCATTACGCAGACAGTCATCGTACATCCAGTTAAGTTCAAGCTGTCCCGGTGCATCTTCATGGTCGCCCTGGATCATGTCCAGGCCCATGGCCGCCGAATACTCGATGACCTTCATGAAGGCGGGACGCAGGCTTTCGAACTGATCGATGTGATAGCAGTTGGGCTTTGAGAAGCCGCCGTCCGGCTTGCCATCTTCACCCTTTTTCAGCCACATCATTTCAGGTTCAGTGCCAAGACGCATGTGCATGCCGTGGTCTTTTTCGAACTCTTTTTGATGAAGGCGCAGGTTACCGCGACAATCGGATGTCAGGTGGCCGCCGGGATTGACCGATTCTTCGCGATTGCGGAAACATGTGCAATAAACGCGCGCAATGCGCTTGTCCCATGGAAGCTGAACAAAGGTCTCGGGGTCGGGAATGCCAATCAGTTCGGAAGCTTCCGGACCGTAGCCGATGTAGTCGCCATGACGGTCAACATACAGGTTGGCTGTTGAGCCATAAACCAGCTGGAAACCCTTATTGGCAACCGTTTCCCAGTGATCGGCGGGAATACCCTTGCCGACGATACGACCGGTAACCGAAACGAACTGGAAGTATACATAGGTAATACCCAATTCATCAATTTTGGCGCGAACCTGTTTAACCAGTTCATCACGACCGGGGGCGTTTACGTGTTCTTCGAGATCTGTCATTTGTCTTCTCCCTGATTGTTTTTCGAGTACCGCCTCGGGTTTTCCCCTAAATGCTTGTTATCCGATACCCGAGCTAAAAAAAAATCTGCTCCCATTCATCCTTGATCCCTAGCTCCAGGGATAAGGACTGTTACTTACGGGATGAAGTTCACCCCGGGCGTACCTGTCAAAGCTGAAAGGCTTCAATAGTTCACTGGGTTGGCCCAGCATCTCTTCGGCGACTAGCTTGCCAACACCGATCATTTTGTAACCATGGTTTGAGTCAGCAATGATGTAAACGTTGTCCTTGAAGTTATCGAACACCGGGAAGCTGTCGGGCGTAAAGCAGCCGATGCCGCCGGACGGTTCGTTCTTGTAATACTTGATCTGACCCTCGAAGCGTTTCTGGCAGAAGGCCAGTGCCGAACACCACATGTGAGCGAAATTATCATCGACAAGGAATTCAGGCGAATCGACCCCGTACGGATCGACCTGAACGTCATCGGCATCCTTTTCCACCGGGTACGGCATGGCCCCACCCTGGATACCGCCGAAATTGAAATCGGGTTTGTAATAAATACCCCACAGCTTGTCGGTAATCACCGAGCCATCCACATCGGAAAGAAGCGGCGCGTCTGAATCCACATGAATGACCGGCGGCATCTTGCCGTTGTTCATTTTTTGCAGGTTCGGATCGATGCCCAGGGTTCCTTCCTCGAGCGCCCAATAACGCCACATGGGAATACCTGAATGCATGACGCCATCCGCGCCCTTGATTTCAATGGTCTTGGGAAGATCGAGCATGTCCCAGATGGTTTTGACCCAGGGGCCAAGGGCGACGACGACGCGTTCGCATTCGATCACTCCCTTGTCCGTCTCGACCGCCTTGACCGAATCAGACCCGCTATTCATGACAAAGCCGGTAACCGTAATACCGGACATAATGCGCACGCCGGCGTTTTCAGCCTTGGTCGCCAGGCCGTACATGGCCGCCGTGTTGTTAGCGTAACCGCCCTGCTTTTCATGCAGCACCGATGTCACGCCCGTGGCCTGCCAGTCGGAAAAAATATCTTTCATGTAGGAAGCCGTATCTTCGGTGCCCTCGACAAAGGTGGAGTCGTATCCAATTTCTTTTTGTTGCTCGTAGATGGAGGTAACGTTCTCGCGCATGCATTCGGCGCTGATCTGCATATAGCCTACAGAATGATAACTGAATGCTTCGGGGTCGCTTTCCCAAACCCCGACCGAATGCGCCATCAATTTACGCATCGCAGGCTGGAAGTAATTGTTGCGAACAACACCGCAGGCGATGCCGCTGGCCCCGGCGGCAATGCCGGACTTGTCGAGGATCAGAACATCTTCGCCACTTCCCTTGCCCGAAGCCTTGAGCCCCTCGGCAAGATGCCAGGCCGTGCTAAGGCCGTGAATTCCTGCGCCGATAATGACGTACTTAGCTGAACTCGGCATCGCCATTGATGCATTCTCCTTGTGTTAACATCCCTCGGCTTTTTCAAGCCTCGTCAATTTGAACCAGAGGTCACTAGATTGGTCTAGAGAAAATCCCCGGTTTTGCTGGCTTTTAATGCCATTTACGCTTAATCTCTGAATAATTATTATACCTTTTAACGCCATTTTCAAACCATTTTGTTTACTTAGAGGCAAAAATGTTTACTTTGGTTCAAATTGGTACATAAAAAATGAGTTGAGAATAAAATGAATTCAGCACTTAACGGCACAAGTACGCCAGAGCCTGCCAAAACGGGTGCGGCCAGTATTGCAGCACGGCTGCGCCAAGCCATTCTAAATGGTGAGTACGCCTTCCAGGCCCGCCTGCCTGCAGAACGGGATCTGGCCGAATTCTTTGACGCCTCACGCGGCACCATCCGTTCCGCCCTTCAACAACTGGAAGAAACCGGGCTTCTGGCGCGCAGGGTCGGTAGCGGCACCTTTGTTATCTACAACGCAGCTCACCAACGGCCCACCAGCGACGAGAACAACATCGTTGAATTCACCAGCCCCCTGGAACTGATTGAGGGACGCCTTGCAATTGAGCCACGCATGGTGAAATTAGCGGGCCTAAACGCATCCAACCGCGATCTTGAAGTAATTCGCGATGCCCTGAATTTGCTTGAAAACTGCAATAATGATCGCGATTGCTTTTCCAGGGCCGACGAAGAATTCCACCTCGCCCTTGCCGCCGCCTCCCATAACAGGCTGATTTACTGGATGTATTGCCAGCTCAATGAAGTACGTTCCCACGCCCAGTGGGACGGCATGAAAAATTCTATTATCAACCCGCAAATCATCGCCGACTATAACAGGCAACATCGCGACGTTTATATGGCGCTGGTTAATCGCGACATCGAAAGGGCGGAAAACATTATCATCGAACACCTTGAGGATGCCCGCCAGCACCTGCTTTCGGCCCGCTCGACCTAGGCCTGGTGGCAAGGAACCTGTTTATGAAAAATGGTCTAGTTTCGGTTTAATTTTGCCGCTTTTAACCCCGACGCAGACTTTTGATGTCGTTCAGGCGCGTCGCCCCACTTAGCTGAGCCAACACAGCGAAACTCAATAACCCGCCAGCGATAAGAATTCCCAGGGCGACGGCGCGCTCAAGTACGCCGCCGTCAAGCCACGGCGACAACTGATCCATTCCGAAATACAGGACAATCGCCATCACCAGGCTGGCAAATGCCGTACGTGGCAATCTGCTTTTCAGGCGCGCGTCAGCCCCCATATGGCCGCGCCGATATAGCACAAAAGCCATCACACCCGCATTTAGCCAGCTTGACGCGGCCGTCGCCATGGCGATACCCACATGCAGGAAGGGGCCCATGAGGATAAGGCTAAGCACAACATTTACGACCATGGCCGCGACTGAAATTTTTACCGGCGTCGCCGTATCGCCACGGGCGAAGAAACCCGGCGCCAGCGCCTTGACCAATACATAGGCGGGCAGACCGATCGCAAAGATGGACAACGCCTGCGCCGTCGCCAGGGTCTGCGCCTCGCCAAACTGGCCGCGCTCAAACAACACCTGAACCAACGGCTGGGAAATAACAAACAGCGCCGCCGCCGCAGGCAGCGTCAGCAGGAAGGAAAATTCAACGGCCCGGTTCTGACTGTGCGCGGCAGCACTTTCATCACCGGCCCTGATCTGGCGCGACAACAGCGGCAACAGGGCGGTGCCCACTGCGACCCCGACAACCCCCAGGGGCAACTGATTGACCCTGTCCGCATAAAACAAATACGAAATCGAGCCTTCCGGCAGGAAAGACGCGATGATGGTGTCGATCAGCAGATTAATCTGGTATACGCCCGCCCCCAGCGCCACCGGCAGGGCGCGCCGGATCAGCAGCTTGACGTTGGGGTTCAGTCGAGGCCTTACCAGGCCAGGACTGAAACCGGTTCGCCTGCAATGGATCACAAGCCAAAAAAACTGCACGATACCGGCGACAAACACACCCCATGCCAGGGCATGGCCGGGACTATCGGCGAGGCTCGAGAAAACCAGCACGGCGCCAATCAGGCAGACGTTGAGCAGGATAGGCGATGCGGCGGCAGCGGCGAATTTACCGAAGGAATTCAGCACCCCCGCCATCAGGGAAACCAAAGAGATAAATACAAGGTAGGGGAGCGTTATGCGCGTCAATTCGACGGCGAGGGCGAATTTTTCAGGCTCGGAAAGAAAACCCGGAGCGAACGCCCGCATCACCCACGGCATGGCAAGCTCGATAATGACAACAAAAGCCAGCAGCGCCCACAACAACACCGCCATGGCCTGATCGGCGAACTGCTTCGCCTTTTCCTCGCCCTCTTCTTCCAGCAAGCCGGCGAACAGGGGCACGAAGGCCATTGAAAAAGCGCCTTCGGCAAACAGGCGGCGAAACAGGTTGGGAAACTTGAAGGCGACAAAAAAAACGTCCGCCGCCATTCCCGCCCCCAGTGTGGCGGCAATAAGAATGTCACGGACAAAACCGAAAACCCGACTGACCATGGTCAACGAGCCAACGGTGGCGATGGAGCGCAATAATGCCATGCGCTTCAATAGCTTTTAATTAAGGCCTTGAAAAGGCGCGATCCGACCTAGGCCGCAGCGGTCGGGGCCGGGTCCTTTGCTTTTTTGACGTTCTTGTCATCGTCCGGCGGCTCGATGGCGGCGAGCAGCGCCTTTTTTATCGTCTCAATCTTGCCCTCATGTTCAACCCTGAGGCCAAACACATCCTTGACATAGAAGACGTCAACCACCCGCTCGCCATAGGTTGAAATATGGGCCGAGGCGATTTGCAGGCCATTGTTTGTCAACGCCCCGGTGACATCGCTCAGGAAACCCAGGCGATCACGGCCATTGACTTCAATGACCGTGTATTTGGCGCTGACGGAGTTATCGATCAAAACCCGAGGCGGCACCTTGAAGACCCGGGTGCGGCTGGGAATGGCGCGGTCGCGAACAAGTTTCAGTTCTTTCGTGGGCTGTAATTTTCCGTTCAAGGCATCGGTAATTCGTTGCTTGAGCCGCTTCATGGTCTCGGCTTTCTTGATCGGGCCGCCATTTCGGCGCTGGTGAAGTTGGCCCCGCCTGTCACCATGACATCGC
>JACNJU010000032.1 GCA_014382375.1 Rhodospirillaceae bacterium | reverse complement strand
CCCCTCGTGCGTGCCCGGTTACGCGTGATGTAATGAAGTGGGGCACGGTAAGAGGTGAAGCGCCGCCCCCCCCCCCCTCCCAACCTCGGGGGCTTTCCTGTGCCGTGGCAACCCCGCCCCGCCCGTCTGGACACCGGGCGGGGCACCCTGTTGCAGGTATACGTGTGCGGAGACGGCAATGAAGGTAGCCGTAAATTCCAATATAGTTCCGATTGAACCCCTGGCCCTGGGGCGTTCACTGGTTCCGGTTAAAACGAACTCGGTGGTGGCAAGTGGTTCGCTTGTCGACCGCTCAAATGATCTGGAACGCACAGTCAGTCGCAAACCGGCTATTCCAGCCATGGACGTCCGCCAGATGAGCCCCCGTAAAATGGCGCAGCTGAGCATGGATCTGTACGTTGCCGGTATCATAGAATGGGAAGAACATGAGATGCTGGCGTTTCAGGCAGAACTGCATCCGGACTACAATAAATCAATTGGTGCCCTGACAGGAGAACCCGCCAAGCCCGATCACCCGAAAGATTTTATTGAAGAATGGAAAGACAGGCTAGCTTTCCAGCGCCGGTATAACCCCGACAACGTCCGTCGAATCAGACGAACGGAACATATCAAAAATATACTCAACCAGATTGACGCCCCAACCCATATCCTCGTCTGAAGAAGCTGGCGTTATGCTTTTTTTGACAACATCATCGCGTTGTTCGATCACTGGAATTTCAGCGACTTCTTCATCAACAGGCTCGATTCCAACTGGCGTATCGGCCAGCAGAATATCGCCGATGATGGCATCGGGTTTCAGGTTAAGGGCCCAAATATGGTCAATACCGGACCGGGCAAGCGTGCGACGAACATCAAGACCTTCAGCTTTGGCATAAGGCCCGATAACGACCCTGTGCCGCCAGCCTTCGGCTGTCTCGACCGAAATGATACGGGGTGAGAAACCGGCTTTGCTTTTGGCAAAGTGACTGGCGTTTTCAGCGCTCGAGAAGCTGCCGATCACCAGGTGATGTTTTTTACTGTAGATATATTCTGAAGATTGCACGTCCTCCGTCTCGTCAGGGGTTTCGGCAATTTCATCAGTCTTAACAGGTTTTACGACGGTCTCAGGCCTGGCCTCTTGGGGAACCTCTGCAACCGATTGATCAGGCTCTGTAAGCGCCTTGGGGCTGGCCAGTATCCAATCGCGATGATCGACACGCATGGCCCAGGCATTGCCAATACCAATTTGCTTCAGGTGAAGACGCATTTGCCTTTTCTGATCAGCCGTAAATGGCCCGACCGCCACCCTGTAAACCTCGACCCCGTCTAACCGGGAAGCCATAACCGCCGGGCCCAGTTCCTTGTATTTCGCAATCATCCGGCGGGCATTTTGACGCTCGGAAAAACTTCCAATAACGAAATACAGGTCGGCTTCCAGGCGTTCCGACCAGATGCGCTTGCCGGAAATCATCAAGCGCTCGCCGACTTTGGAATTTGCTTGCTGCCTGGAAACAACGGCTGGTTCGACTTGCGAACTTCCGGCAGCGGTTTCGAAATTGGCAAGGGAGGCAACATCAAGCTCGCTTTGCCCGGACTGGGGAGGTTTCACTGACGGTTGCTCATCCGAAACAGGGGAATCCGCCGAGGCAACTGCGAAGGTTCCGGCATCATCGCTTTCATTGCAAATTTCATCACCCTTCAAGCCACGCCAAAGGGCACAATCCTTTTGCGCGACCATCGATAGACCATGGTCCGAGATTGACTTATTCGTTGCCAGAAAAGAAATACCGTCCAGGGCCCAGGACGCAATTTGCACAGGAACGGGCAAGGCACAACCAGACAGTATCACCGTGCAAACGATGACCGAAAGACCTCTCCCAAAACCCTTTACCCTGACCTTCATTTTTATTGAGCTTTTCAGCATTCTTCTAATTTCTCTGCCCGCAGAGCGCATTATGGGCATGATTCAATCTAATGCCCAGCCTAAATAGGCGTTTTTCGCCATCACGATTTATTTCATTTGCACTAATGTCACACTTCTACGGACAGATTTTTCCCTGTTTTTCATGCTATTTGAAGTTTTTTCATCAATTAAAGAACAATTCGTCCACCATTAAGTCACATGGGGTTTTCCTTCACCAACTTTCCCTATATACGTTTCAACATGCCTATGATTACTGACTCAGGTGCCCTCGCCGCCTTTTGCGAGAGCCTTTCCGGAACGCCATTTATCACTGTCGATACGGAATTCATGCGCGAGACGACCTATTGGCCGGTTTTGTGCCTGATCCAGGTTGCCGGGCCTGATGACGCACGGGCCATTGATGCGCTGGCTCCCGGTCTTGACCTGGCGCCCCTGTTTGACCTTTTCGATGACACGTCAATTCTCAAGGTTTTCCATGCTGCCAGGCAGGATCTTGAAATTTTTTACCATCTGATGGGACACTTGCCGAGCCCGCTTTTCGACACCCAGGTTGCGGCCATGGTTTGCGGTTTTGGCGATTCGGTCGGCTATCAAACCCTGGTCGCCAAACTGACGAAAGCCCGTATCGACAAATCATCGCGCTTTACAGACTGGTCATTGCGCCCGCTTAGCGATCGACAGATTTCCTACGCCTTATCTGACGTCACCCATCTGCGTGATGCCTACCGAAAATTGGCCCAAAAGCTTGAAGCGAACGGACGCGAAAGCTGGCTCAATGAGGAAATGGCCATTTTGGAAGCTCCCGAAACCTATGATCCTGACCCTCATCAAACTTTCCGTCGCATAAAGTCGCGGGGTTCCAGTCCGCGTTTTCTGGCCATCCTGCGCGAACTGGCTGCCTGGCGTGAGCTCGAAGCGCGGAACCGCGACCAGCCGCGCAATCGAATCCTGAGGGATGAAGCACTGCTGGAAATCGCCCATCACACGCCAAAGACAGTCGGTGATCTGGAACGAACCCGTGGCCTTGGCCGGAAAATGGCCGAAGGTCCCGCCGGCGCGCGCTTGCTTGAAGCCGTCAAAAAAGGCCTCGCGGTTGATGATGCCGATTGCCCAAAACCCGATCACAAACCCGATATGCCGCGCGGGCTGGGGCCTGTTATCGATCTGCTCAGGGTGCTTTTGAAAATGAAGTGCGATGAAGGAGACGTCGCCCAGAAATTGCTGGCCTCGGCAAACGACATTGAGCTGATTGCGGCCTTCGGCGAGGACGCCGATGTACGCGCTATGCACGGCTGGCGCCGGGAACTGTTTGGTGATGACGCCCTGAAACTGCGCAACGGCGATGTCGGCTTTGTCATCAAAAACAAGCACCTGACCCTGATGAAGCCAGAAAGCTAACTGATAGCACCCTTAAGTCCCAATGAACGCGCCAGTGTTTTCAAGCGGCGTTCAACAGTTTCACTGATGAACAATTCGCTGTCTTCCGGGACAACCAGCGTCAATTTACTGTCACTGACTTTCAGGCGTGTTTGCTCCAGCAATCCCGGCGCGCTACCCGACAAGGTGTGGGCAAGGCGCAAAGCCAGCCCGACAACCTGAACCCAGGCCTGCTGGCCCGGATCAAGCAGGGAGCGAACCGGCGACACCAGTTTCGAGTCCGGGTCGCCGTTGTAACGAACGTAGACTGCCTCGGCGATCAAAACCCGGTTGGGATGGGTCAAACCGGCGAAGGGAATTCTTAGCACCCGGTGAAAGGCGTGTTCGGCGCGATAATCAGGATGTTCGCTCCAGCCGATATCACTGAGCAAACAGGCCGCCAACCGCAACCGTCGTTCTGCAATGGCTTCCCCTTCAAACAACGGGTTCATCCATTCAAGAATTTCACCACCACGAATAGCGAAACGCCCGACCCGTTCAGAAAAGCTTTTACAGGCATCAATCAGCGTATCTTGCTCGCGAAGTTTGTCGGGAAGGATTTGCAGCAATTGCCCCTCGCGCATACCAAAGCCTGAAAATGTCAGGGATTGCGGCTCAATAGTACGGATAAGGGCATCCATAACCATCGCCGCCGCTGGCAATGTCTCCATGCGACGACGGGCAATACCGGGAATGCGTTGCAGACTGTCTATTCTTTGGCTTGCGACGATTTTACTTAAGCGCAGAGCGTCATCCCGGCGCAGGGTGAAGTTATCAACCACATGCAGGGGATGACCAATTTGACTGATAAAAATGCGCGCCAGCGCACGCCACGACCCACCAATGGCATAGAAGGTTCTGCCCTTCGCTTCTTTGATCCACGGCAACTCTGCAAGGCTATTGGCAATCACATTGGCCGCGTTCTCTGACCCCTTTTCCATCGCTTCGGCCATCCGCAGATGCCCCAGGGGAAGGGTTCCCTGCTCGCCAAAACTGCCCTTTTCAAGCGCCACCAAATCAAGACTACCACCACCCAGGTCACCGAGCAGCCCATCGGCAAGGGGGACCCCGCTTAGCAATCCCATGGCCGCCAACTGGGCCTCCTCCGGGCCACTTAAAACCTTAACATCAAGATTAAAGCGGCGTTTGACTTCGGCGACGAAATCGGGGCCGTCAACCGCATCTCGCACCGCTGATGTCGCCACCAGTTCCAAGTGATCCGCACCCATGGAATGGCTTAAATTGATAAACCGGGACAGACTGTTCATAGCCAGCAAAACACCTTCAGGATTTAACCGCCCGCTGGCAGCAAGCCCCCGCCCCAGTTCGCACTGGGCTTTTTCATTGAACATGGGAATTGGCAGACGCAACGGCGCATCATAAACAACCAGGCGAAGTGTGTTCGAACCAATGTCGATAATGGCGACCCTGCCGGGGCCGTCAGTATCGGCATCAAATAAAGGAGAAACCCCGGCCATCAGGTTTTTTTCAACACCAGATGCGGGGATGTCTCTGCATTTTCTTCACTCGCACTACCACGACCCGAAAGGCTTGGGTTGTTGATAAAATATTTATGAGCATTAAACACCGAAACGGGCGGCTGATCGGCCTCCCCCTCACCAACAGTTGGATCAATGATCCGCGTATAGTCACCATCAGGACCTAATGCCCAACTCTGTTCTGTATCGTTAAAATTGGCGACCAGGATTTCATCGAGGATTTGGGCATGTACTGTTTCATCTTCAACCGGAATCAGTACCTCAACCCGCCAATCCATATTGCGCTGCATCCAGTCGGCTGAAGAAATGTACAACCTGGCCTTTCTGGAAGGCAGCTTGTGGCCACTGCCAAAGGCGATGATACGACTGTGCTCAAGAAATCGCCCAACGATGCTCTTGACCCGAATGTTTTCCGACAACCCCGGAATTCCGGGTCTTAGGCAACAAATACCGCGAACCACAAGATCAATTTTAACGCCCGCGTTAGAAGCCCGGTACAGGGTGTCTATGATTTCAACATCGACAAGCGCATTCAACTTGGCCCAGATGGTGGCTGGCCTTCCGGCCTTGGCATGTTCAATTTCTTCTTCAAAATGCTTGCATAGCGTGTCGCGCATATCAATGGGTGATGCCGACAGGTGCTCCAGGGTTTCGGGGCGCGCCGTGCCGGTCATGAAGTTGAACATCTTTGCCGCGTCCCGGCACAATCCTTCATCGCTGGTGAAGAACGACAGGTCCGTATAGACCTTGGCCGTATCAGGATGATAGTTGCCGGTACCGAAATGCACATAGGCGCGCATCCCCTTGCCGCTACTTGAATGACGAACGACCAGACTGACCTTGGCGTGGACTTTCTTGTCGGGCAGACCATAAACCACTTGCGCCCCGGCGCGTTCCAGATCGCGAGCCCAGCGAATGTTGGCCTCCTCATCAAAACGAGCCTTCAATTCGACCATCGCTGTTACAGATTTCCCGGCCTCTGCCGCTTCAACCAACGCATTGACGATTGGCGAATTATCGCTGGTCCGGTACAGGGTTTGCTTGATCGCCACCACTTTCGGGTCCTGGGCGGCTTGCCTTAAGAACTGCACCACCACGTCAAAACTTTCATAAGGATGGTGAACGACAATGTCTTTCTTGCGAATGGCAGCGAAACAATTACCGGAAAAATCCCTGATCCGTTCAGGGAAACGGGCATTGAAAGGTTCAAATAACAAATCCGGGCGTTCATCGACAATCAACTGTCGCGTTTCCCCGACCCCCAGAAGCCCTTCACGGTAAATAATATCTTCCGGGCTAAGCCCCAGATTTTCGGTTACCAGCTGGCGCAATTCCTTGGGCGTATCAAGACTGAAGGAAAGCAGGATCGTGCTTCCCCGGCGACGCCGTTTAAGCGCCGTCTCGAAAGTCCGCACCAGGTCTTCAGCCTCTTCATCAACCTCGACCACACTATCGCGAATAATGCGGAAAGAGCCGGACTTGAGGAGCGTGAAATCTGGAAACAACTTGTTCAGGAACAGACTGATCAGGTCTTCAACAGGAATAAACCGAATTTCATCGCCTGGCAGCCGAAAGAAGCGGTTAAGCAGTCGCGGTATCGGTAGCAAGGCACGAAGTTCTTCGTCATCCTGGTTGCGACGCATTTTCAGGATTAGCGAGAAACCGAGATTGGGAATGAATGGAAAAGGATGGGCAGGATCGATGGCCAGTGGCGTCAGTACCGGAAACACCTGATCCATAAAGCACTCTTCTAACCACTGCATGTCATCATCGGATAATTCACCAGGTGTCAGCAATGTCAGACCGGCCTCACGCAGCTCTCCCAGCAAGGTATTCAGGCAGGTTTGCTGATCTGTGAACAGGGCCATTGCAGACTGGTGAATGGCAACCAGTTGCTGGACCGGGGTCAGGCCGTCCTGGCTTTGAGTGACGACACCGGCGCGCACCTGGCCTTTAAGGCCGGCGACACGAACCATGTAGAACTCATCAAGATTGATTGCCGAAATTGATAAAAAGCGTAAGCGCTCCAGCAGTGGATGTTTTGGGTTGTTGGCATCATCCAGTACACGCGAATTGAAAGCCAACCAGGAAAGCTCCCGATTGATAAAGCGCCGTCTTGAACCAATTTCGATGTTTTTCCAGTCGGCATCTGCGCCTGAATCAACGAGTTTGGCCACCGCAGCACCTTTGTTCGGGGTCTTTGGCTTTTTACCGATTTTTAATTTGTTATCACTCATGTCACTGATTCTACAGATAAAAATTCCATTTGTCATGCCGGTCCGCTGAAGCCCAGTAAGTTGACGCCATGTCTGCTCAGATGACGGGACTAGTTCTCGGGCGCGAGTTGGGTATCAGCGGTGGCGGTGAAATCAATCTGAACGCCATCGCCCTTCAGATCGATACCGACTGAAAATTCGTCAAAACGATCCTCGGGGATGGTGAAATCGGCGACGATGCCACCACGAAAATATGTCACTTTTCTATTCACTCTATAAATTCCTAAAATGTGCCCGGATAACCGCCGCCATCGATCAGCAAGTTCTGGCCGGTGATGTAACCGGCCTGGGCGCTGCAGATGAAGGCGCACAGATCGCCAAATTCCGCTGGATCGCCGAAGCGACCCGCCGGGTTGGAAGCCCTGCGTTCTTCAGTTATTTCGGCAACGGATTTGCCTGCCGCCCTGGCCGCCCCTTCAAGGGTTGCGCTCAGGCGGTCGGTATCGAATGGTCCCGGTAAAATAGCGTTAAGAGTGACGTTGTGACGGACCGTCTTGCGCGCCAACCCGGCGCAAAATCCGGTCAGCCCCGTGCGCGCGCCGTTAGACAGGCCAAGAACCTCAATCGGCGCCTTGACGGCACCAGAGGTAATATTGACGATGCGTCCGAACTTGCGTTCGATCATCCCGTCCACCGTCGCCTTGATCATGAAAATCGGGCTCAACATGTTGGCGTCCAGGGCGGCAATCCAGACATCGCGATCCCAATCACGAAAATCGCCGGGCGGTGGGCCACCCGCGTTATTAACCAGAATATCCGGGTTTGGACAAGCCCCCAAAGTCGCCTCGCGGCCTTCCTCGGTAGCAATATCAGCAGCCAGCGTGTGAACCGTCGCACCGGTCAACTTGCGAATTTCTTCAGCCGTCTCCTCAAGTGGACCCACGGTCCTGGCCGTAATCGTCAGTTCCACACCCTCAGCCGCCAGCGACATCGCACAGGCCCGACCCAGGCCCTTTGAGGCGGCGGTCACCAATGCTTTTTTTCCGGCAATTCCCAAATCCATGGCTTGATCCTCTATTCGTCAGTTTTGTTCAGGTCATGCAACACCTGGCGAACCAGGGGCACCGTAATGCGTCTTTTTTCAGCCATCGCCATTTTGTCGACGCCGTCAACCAATTGCCCCAGAGCGACGAAGGAACGTTCGATCCTGAGTTGCACAAAAGCAACCACGTCGCCGTCAATCTTAAGCTGCCGGTCAGCGAACTGCTTGACCAGAACAGCGGCCAGCAAGGCATCATCAGGCGGCCCTATTTCAGCGACAGTTGCCGTCTTCAACCGGGACGACAAGTCGGCCAGTTGCAACGGCCAGCGTGAAGGCGGCACCCTGCCCGTCATCAGCATCGTGGCACCTGCTTCCCGAACCGTGTTGTAGAGGTGCAGGAGCGCCACCTCAAGCCCATCCGAATAATTATTATCGAAAGCTTGATCCAGATCGTCGAGCAGACACGCCCCGGCCCCGGCAAGTAAAGCCGGTGGATCATTTTGGGCAAGCTCCATTGAAGTGATGGCGACTGCTTTCGTTCTGGCCTGAAAGACTTGCGCCAGGTGGCTTTTGCCACACCCTGCAGGACCGTGCAGGAAAAGCGCGGGCGTCGGCCAGTCCGGCCAGCGATCAATCCAGGCGACGGCGTCATTGTTGCAGGGCGCGACGAGAAAATCCTCAGCCTCAAGGGCCGGACGATGTTCAAAATTCAGAAGAAGCTGCGTCGTGCTCACTCGGCTTGACCGCCGTCATAGAACGGGCTTTCCAGATACTGACTGACCCCGAAGCGAATCAAAACCCCGATAACAGCGGTTACGGGCACCGCCAACAAGACGCCTGTCAGCCCGAACAGGGCACCACCGGCGAGAAGGGCGAAAATGATCCAGATCGGGTGCAAACCGACCCGACCGCCAACCAGTCTGGGTGTCAGGATGTAGCTTTCGGCCGTTTGCCCGGCAATAAAAATAGCCGCAACAATCAACACCGATTGCCAGTCTGAAAACTGAGCCAGGGCGATACCAACACCGCTGATCATGCCAATTGATGCACCCACGTAGGGGATAAAAGCCAACAGGCCGGTGCCAAGACCAACCAGCAAGCCAAAATCGAGTCCGGCCAACGTCAGCCCGATGGCGTAGTAAACAGCCAACACCAGACAGACGCTGGCCTGACCACGCACAAACGCGGCAATGGTATTGTCAATGGCGGTAAACTGCTGATGGAAGACGTCAATGGAGCGGCGCGGCAACAGGTGGTCAAACCGGGCGACAATTTGATCCCAGTCGCGCAGCAGGTAAAAGGCGACAAGCGGCGTAATCACAACCAGTGAGACGATGTTGAAAAACGCCATCCCCCCACTCCATACGCCTTTCAACAAGCCGCCAACCCAGGCCAGAATATCTACGGCGAAAGCCTCGACGGCACTCTTCAGGTCGTCGATTTCACCACTCGACAGGTTTTCGTAGAGAAGTTCCATGAGCGGTCGGACGCGCTCACGCAACAACTCAATGAGATCAGGAACGGTGGTTAGCAAACCCAGAATCTGGGCCTGTAGTAACGGCAATAGAAGCACCAGAATGACAACGGCGAGACCCAGAAACGCCAAAATCACAAGCCCGGCAGCGAGTCCCCTGGAGATGCCCGCCCTTTCCAGACGGTCGGCCACAGGGTCAAAAAAGTAGGCAACCGCCAGGCCAGCGACAAAAGGCGCCAGAATGCTGCTCAAGGCATAAAGCAGGACAGCAAAGGCAATGAACCCGGCAATCCAGAAAAATGCCTTGCGATCACCACTCATGTGCTCACCGGAACCTTCGCTCATCGCTGTGTCCCCTTTTTCATGTTCATGATTTTAAATCCTCAAGATTTAAAACCATGATCAGATACGATATGCCCGAAAAAAGCGTTGTCACGGCAACTATACCAATCATCAACTCCATGAACAGGCCCGTACTGATGTTAAAACCGCTCGCCCCCAGCACCAGCGCGGCAAGGGCGATCTGTGCCGCGGTATTAACTTTGCTGATAAACAACGGCGACATTTCCAAAGTCCGCACCATGGTCTGAAACAAAATCACCGCACCGACGATCATAACGTCACGAAAAACCACCATAATCACCAGCCAGTTTTCAAGATAGCCCTGGGCACCCAGCGTAATATAGATACTAACCAGCAAGGCCTTGTCGGCAATCGGGTCCAGGTAAGAACCTATTTCGGTGACCTCGTCCCATCGCTTGGCCAGATAGCCATCAACAGCGTCACTGATTCCGGCTGCGACGAAAAGCCAAAAGGCGGCCAGGATATAATCATTGAGGATCAGCCACACCGTCACCGGCACGGCAATCAAGCGCCCCAACGTGATCATGTTGGGGATGTTCAGGTCCATATCCTTGCCGTGGAATCGGTGTATTATTTTCCCAACTCCAATACCCAACCGTCGCCTTCGCGGTTAATCACAAGATCGGCTTGTTCAAGGGCCAGGGCAAGTTGTCCAGGCTCGCCGATGTAATGCAAATTCACCCTGACTTCATCAAGGGACAAAAGCACCAGATCACTTTTGCTAATCACCGCGACCCCGGCAAGCCGGTTGCGGATATCGAGCCAGTCGCCAAGCCCGCCAATCCGAATTTTAACGGCGACCACCGCTTGCTGTCCAAACTGTAAAAGATTATCACGCTTCCAGTTATCCTCGATCTGATGGGTCAATTCGACGGCTGCCCGGGCAAGTAACATGTCGAGGGTTTCCTGGTCGCCGGAAGTAAAACTTTTAACCACCGTCTGTTCCTGCTGGGCGGTTCCGTAGCGAGTCACATAGACTTCCAGATCAGGACGCCCACGATCCATGATCATGGTCGCGTGGGCTACGATTGTGTCACCGGCGTCGTAGCGCCCGGCAATCGCCGACAGGCGTTGCTCGTCTCCGGCAACGGCCTGCTCAGGACCTATCGTCGCGATATCGGCCAGATCGCCGCCGGGCAAAATTGCCGGTACCAAAGAGAATATTTCAGGCCGCCCGGCCCAGGCCTGACGCCATGGGTTGGGATCATCCCATAACAGCAACGCCCCGGCGGCTTGATAAACGGGCAGCACCAGCACCGGTTTGGAGGTGGTTTCGGCAAACGGGATTTCCCGGTCGATCAACATGCGGCGCACCGCGTCAGCCTTGAAACTGTAGTTCAGGGTCGCCAGATAGCGCACGGCGGAGGCCTTTTCCTCGGCAACCTCAAAGTCGAGCACGAAAGTGGCAATTTCGGCGGCGCTGAAAGCGGGCAAGCGAAAATGATCGCTACGCAGGGTCAGGCGTTCAAGCAATTGGCGAAATGCCTCCCGCTCGCCCAGCGCCAACGCTTTGTCGCGGGCTTCTGCGGTCGATGCGGCGGTCACATCAACCTTCAGGCCACGGGTCATAAAAACATCGTTCCGGGCGGCCTGCCCGGTGCTCCCGAAAGCGCCAAACAAACCAACAAAAAGCACAAAAGTGCGAATTGACTTGGTCAACCATGGATCGATCATTGCAAACAGTTCCAGATCAAGTATCTTCTGCTTTCTCAGTGAGTGCGGAACTTAGCATAGATGAAGCAGGGAGGAAGCCATTAACGGCTTAAATTACAAGGATGCAGGTGTTGACATCGATGCGGGTGAAGCCCTTGTCGATGCGATCAAGCCATTGGCCAAATCGACGTCCCGCGACGGCGTTGCCTCGGGACTCGGTGGTTTCGGGGCCATGTTCGACCTTAAGGCCGCCGGTTTCAAAGATCCCATACTGGTCGCCGGCACGGACGGCGTCGGCACCAAGCTGAAAGTCGCCATCGAAGCGGGCAAACATGACACTGTTGGCATCGATCTGGTCGCCATGTGCGTCAATGATCTGATCGTACAGGGTGCCGAGCCCTTGTTTTTCCTCGATTATTTTGCCACCGCCAAACTTGATGTGGCGGCCGGGACCGACATCGTTTCGGGCATCGCCGAAGGGTGCCGCCGTTCCGGCTGCGCCTTGATTGGTGGCGAGACCGCCGAAATGCCCGGCATGTATGCAAAAGGCGATTATGATCTGGCCGGTTTTTGCGTCGGCGCGGTTGAACGAGACGCCATCATAAGCGGTGATAAAGTCAGCGACGGCGATGTTATTCTTGGCCTTGCCGCCAGCGGCCTGCATTCAAACGGATTTTCGCTGGTTCGTCGGGTTGTAGAACACGCGGGCCTGGACTATAGCGCCGATGCCCCCTTCCAGCCTGGCACCAGCCTCGCCGATGCCTTGCTGGAACCAACCCGTATCTACGTCAAAAGCTGTCTGGCGGCGATTGCCGCAGGGGGCGTGCATGGCCTTGCCCACATCACCGGTGGCGGTTTGCTTGAAAATATCCCACGCGTCCTGGCCGATGGCCTGGGTGCCGACCTTGACGCAGCTGCCTGGGATCTACCGCCTGTGTTTGACTGGTTGGCCAGGGCCGGTGGTATTGCCGAAAACGAAATGGCCCGCACTTTTAACTGCGGCATCGGCATGGCGGTGATCGTTGCCCCGTCGCAAGCCGAAGAACTGGCGCAAGTGTTCACTGACAATGGCGAAATGGTAACCACCATTGGCCGAGTCGTCGCCCGCGACGGTGGCGGTGTTGAAATCGCAAACATTGAAGACACATGGCCAAGCTGAAACTCTGTATCCTGATATCGGGACGCGGCTCGAACCTGCAATCCTTGATTGACGCCTGTGCGGATGACGCCTTCCCGGCAGAAATCGCCCTTGTCGTCTCAAACATAGACGGTGTGCAAGGATTGGAGCGCGCCAAAAAGGCGAACATTCCGACCACGATCCTCAGCCATAAAGATTTCAAAAGCCGTGAGGCCTTCGATGCGACGTTGAGCGAGACCATCAGCCGCTTCGATGTGGACCTGCTTTGTCTGGCCGGGTTCATGCGTATTTTAAGTGATGAATTCGTCAATCACTGGTTCGACAGGTTGATCAACATCCACCCCTCGTTGTTACCCGCGTACAAGGGGCTGCACGTGCATGAACGGGTGATTGAAGCCGGGGAAAGTCATTCAGGCTGCACCGTCCACTACGTCCGCCCCGACATGGATTCCGGACCCATTATCAAACAGGCAAAAGTCACCGTGGAAGCGGGCGATAACGCAGATACCCTTGCCGCCCGAGTACTGGAGCAGGAGCACATCATCTACCCCGAAGCCGTCCGCCTGATCGCCGAAGGGCGGATCCGTATCGAAAATGAATGCGTCGTTATTGATGGTAACACCTAAGCCCACACCTTCAGGAGCAACAGATGCCTTCCTGAATGGGCGGACACGGAACATCGGCGTAGGAACAAAAGACGCAACAGTCTCCCGGCAGCGCCTTCAGCACGACTCCGCAGCCCTTGCAATCATAGAAGAACTGACAGGCATCCGTCGGCATGATTTCGGTTTCACTATGTCCACATTGGGGACAGGTAATGGTGGAGTTTAACTGGATTTCAGTCGCCACAATCCCAATCCCGTTAACGCTAAAAAACCGACCAGGGCCGGAAGCAACAGATAATCAAGCCAGCCCAGCCACGCGGACAACCCAATCCCGCCCAATAATACAACCAGCAAAGGCGTGAAGCAGCATATCATTGATATGACGGAACCAACGATCCCGGTTTTTATCAGCGTACGATTTTCCACTATTAACTCACCACCTTACAGCTGATGTAAGGTAGCGCCATTTTGGCATTTAATGAATCACAACCCCGTGAGGCAGAACAAGAAAAAGCCCCCCGGGCCGGCGTTAG
>JACNJU010000204.1 GCA_014382375.1 Rhodospirillaceae bacterium | reverse complement strand
GGATGGGGCGGGGAGCTGGACGGGTACCGATGTTGACATGTGCCGTGCCGTTGCCGCCGCAGTTTTGGGTGACGCCGGTGCTGTAAAGTTCACACCGCTGTCTGCGAAAGAACGCTTCACGGCCCTTCAATCGGGTGAAGTCGATATCTTGTCGCGTAACACAACATGGACCCTCGTCCGTGACACGGCTCTTGGCCTGAACTTCGCTGGCGTCAACTACTACGACGGTCAGGGCTTCATGGTCCGTAAAGACCTCGGCGTCAAAAGCGCCAAGGAACTCGGTGGTGCGGCTGTTTGCACGAACACCGGCACGACGACTGAGCTGAACGTCAGCGATTATTTCCGCACACTGGGTATGGAAATGAAACTGGTCGCCTTCGAAAAGGCTGATGAAGTTGTTTCTGCCTATGATGCTGGCCGTTGCGACGTGTACACCACGGACCGTTCGGGTCTTGCTGCGCAGCGTGGCAAACTCGCTGAGCCGGAAGCCCACATGGTCCTGCCGGAAGTTATTTCCAAAGAACCCCTCGGACCGGTTGTTCGCCACGGCGACGATCAGTGGTTCGATATCGTTAAGTGGACCCTCTATGCCATGCTTGAAACCGAAGAAGCCGGCATCAATTCCGCTAACGTTGACGATTTAAAAGCCAACTCTAACAACCCGACGGTTAAGCGTCTGTTGAATGTCGAAGGTGATCTGGGCAAGAACCTGGGCCTCAGCGGCGACTGGGCGTACAACATTGTTAAACAGGTCGGCAACTATGGCGAAAGTTATGAGCGCCATGTTGGTCCGAATACCCCGCTGAAACTGGAGCGTGGTGTCAATAACCTGAGGACGATGGGCGGGTTGATGTACCCGATGCCAGCCCGCTAAGGGTTGTACTGGTAAAGACGCATGCGCTCACTCTGGCGCATGCGTCGACCCGTTCAGCATAGCCTGACGTCCCACTCCGTTGATTTGACTCGGGGGGGTCTGTACATTGAGTGATAATTCCACCGGCGCACAGTCGGCATCCATAAAACTACCGCCAAAACCCAGTATTCTGAATAACCCAACCTATCGAGCCCTGTTCTTTCAGGCACTCATGATTGGCGCCGTCATTCTTGGCGGTTACACGATTGTCAGCAACACACTCGCAAACCTTGATAAGCAGGGCATTGCATCGGGCTTTGGTTTCATGGATACCACGGCCGGTTTCGCAATTATCATGCATCTCGTGGAATACAGCGAGGAAAGCAGTTACGGTCGGGTTTTCTTTGTCGGGCTGCTGAACACCGTCGTGGTGTCAGTTGTCGGCATTATTTTTGCGACAATTCTCGGATTTATCATTGGTGTCGCACGGTTGTCCAATAACTGGCTGATTTCAAAAGTTGCCACTGTTTATATCGAAATCATCCGTAACATCCCGTTATTGCTACAGATATTTTTCTGGTATTTCGCAGTGCTGCGGCAGTTGCCGGGACCGAAACAAAGTATCGAACTGTTCGGCAGTATATTCTTTAACAAACGGGGATTGTATACGCCAAACCCCATTCCCGATGACGGCTTCGGCTTTGTCTGGATTACATTTTTTGCAGCAATTGTCGCAACGTTCCTTATCCGTCGCTGGGCAAAGAAAAGGCAGGAATTGACCGGCCAACAGTTCCCCGTATTTTTCACGGCACTGGGCCTTATTATTGGTCTGCCCATCCTTGTTTTCGTGGCCATGGGCATGCCGCTTTATTTTGACTACCCGGCACTGACAGGGTTTAATTACACCGGCGGTATGGTGCTGATCCCCGAGTTCATTTGCCTGGCGCTGGCTCTGTCCATCTACACCGCAGCATTTATTGCGGAGATCGTTCGCGCCGGCATCATGGCTGTGAGCAAGGGCCAGTCTGAAGCGGCGCACGCACTGGGTCTTCGTCATGGACCCACATTGCGTCTGGTCGTTATTCCCCAGGCTTTGCGCGTGATCATCCCCCCGTTGACCAGCCAGTATCTGAACCTGACCAAGAACTCGTCGTTAGCCGTCGCCATCGCGTATCCCGATCTGGTATCTGTGTTCGCGGGCACAACGTTGATGCAAACCGGACAGGCGGTGGAAATCGTTGCCATTACAATGGCCGTGTATTTTACACTCAGCCTGCTGATTTCCAGTTTCATGAACTGGTACAACGAAAAAATGGCTTTGGTGGAGCGGTGAGCAATGAGTGATCAAACCCAAACATATGTAACGGGCGAACACCCCGATATGGAGCCGCCAATATTAAGCGTTGGATTTGTCGGTTGGCTGCGGGAAAACCTGTTTTCCTCACCGGTCAATACATTCTTCACGCTGGTCGGCTTGTACATTATCTACATCACGATACCACCAATCCTCAATTGGGCCTTCATTTCAGCCGATTGGACTGGTGAGACCAAGGATGCATGCACCGGTGAAGGCGCTTGCTGGCCGTTTATTTCGGCCTGGTTCAAGTTTCTCATGTACGGACGCTATCCCGTCGAGGAATTGTGGCGCATCAACACCATGTATGTTGTTGGCGGCGTGACACTTGCAGCCCTGATCATCCCGGGAACTCCCCGCAAACCGATGCTGGGGTTATT
Organism: Rhodospirillaceae bacterium; assembly: GCA_014382375.1. Taxonomy (GTDB): domain Bacteria; phylum Pseudomonadota; class Alphaproteobacteria; order Rhodospirillales; family JABHCV01; genus JACNJU01. The sequence continues at coordinate 215 of JACNJU010000204.1, read as the reverse complement.
CTTTTTGGTGGTGTTTCCGATTATCTCGTTCTTCATGTTCGTCGGCGGCAGCTTTGGTTTGCCTATCGTTGAGACGCCTCTGTGGGGCGGGTTGTTCCTGACCCTTGTCATTGGCATTACCGGAATCGTCGTATCCTTGCCCATTGGCATTGTGCTGGCGCTGGGCAGGCGGTCGCATATGTCTGTGGTCCGCTCGGTCTGTGTGGTGGTTATCG
>JACNJU010000013.1 GCA_014382375.1 Rhodospirillaceae bacterium | reverse complement strand
GCCCGGCGCCCCCGGAGGGGGCGCGGGACTGTATCGTCGATGTCGCCATCTGCTGAAAACTGCGCCAGCGGAGCCACTCGCCGAACCCAGGAGTCCGCTTCTCGCAACCATGCGCGAGGGCTTCCGGCGTGATGTCGCGACCGGTCCCCCCGGTGGCACCGGTGGCAATCCCCACATCAACGTTCTCGTCAGCAATCCAGCCATTCAGCTTGGCGACAATCAGGGCGACTTCATCTTTGACAATATCACGCGCAGCAACGGTGTGACCGGCGTCTTCGATACGTTGGACCAGTGTCATGCCGGACTTGTCGTCCTCCAGTGTGCGCGAGTCCGAGACTGTCAGAACCGCGATGTTGACAGACAAAAAATCCCGCTCGCCTTCGATTTTCGACATAGTGCTTAATTACCTGCCAGCATGGTTGGTTGGTTATCCAGGGCCTTGTAGACCGGCCAGTCGCCTGCGGCAATGGCGTCCAGGGACGGCGTCGGCTGGCCCAGACGATCACGGTAAATCCATAGATTTGTCAACACCCGTTCGATAAAAATGCGGGTCTCGCGCGACGGGATGCTTTCGATAAAGAACAACGGGTCATCCATGTGGTTGGTCTTGCGCCGCCATTTGTTCAAATTTCCCGGACCCCCGTTCCAGGCCGTCGCCATCAGGAACAGATCACCGTTGATCTTTTTATCGCCCAGCAGCATCTCGATATATTTCTGTCCCAGTTTCATATTGATTTCAGGCTTGAACAGTTTTCGGCGGGTCGAATCATGGCGGTGGAAGCGTCGGTCACGGGCGACGAAGCTTGCTGTGCGCGGCATCAACTGCATCAGGCCGCGCGCCCCTGCCCAGCTTTTCGCCTTCGGATTAAATTTCGATTCCTGACGGATCAGGGCGAAAACCAAGGCCTTGTCGACCCTGTAGCCGCCTTCGGGCTGCCAGGTCGGCAGGGGATAGGCGGCCCCGTCAAAACCACCACCACCGGGATACAACGTGTTGTTAAGACGGACCGCAAGGGCTGGCATATTAGCGCCCGCCGCCAGCGCCAGAATTCCCCTGGCAACACCTGGCGTGGAGCGTCCGGCCAGGCTCCGCAGATCACGTTCGGCGCGTCGGCCTTCACCGACTTGCAACAACCCCAGGGCTCGCCGTCCAGCAGGAACAGTGGCAAAGGCATCGAGGGCCGATTTTTCAAGGCCCGGTGTCTGCCAACTGAATGTACTTGGAAGGCCGAGCATTTTGCGGGCGAGAAAACCATAGAAGGTACGTGGATAAGCCGCCGCCCGGCCCAGCAAGGCATTGACCCGCTTGGGCTCGCCGCCGACAAGATAAGCCCGGGCCGCCCAAAAAGCCGCTGCCGAGGTCATCCAGCCCGAGGTATTCTCAGCCATCGACGCGGCCTCGAAATAACTTGCCGCCTGTCTGCGATGACCAAGACGCCACGATGCCAGTCCGGCCGTCCAGTTGGCTTCCGGCAGGAAACGTCCCGAACGGTGAGCCGCTTCTCCGGCCCACGTAACCGCCCATTCATCCCGTCCGGCGGCGAAATATCCGGCGCCAAGACGGGCTTTCGCTTCGTCCATGTCAAAATCGGAAAACAACCGTTTGACGTCCTTGCTGGCGATCAGGCGTTTGACCGCCTTGGTCCAGCCCTGGCGCAGATTACTTCGGATCTGGCGTTTATAGGCGCTGACTTGACGGCGCTGGGCACCCGACAGTTTTTTCTTCGCCGGTTGCTCACCCCTGGCAACATCTGCGCCACCGCCAAGATAACCCGGGACAGGACGTTTGGGGGCGCGCCAGTTGGCGGGTTTGCGCCTGAGCGCCAGTTTGTAAAGACGGCGGGCGTCAGGATGATCAGCATAAGCTGCCATCCAGTCCTTCAGTTCCTTGTATTTGGAGCGGTATTTTGTCGGATGCAGATAACGCTGGGCCAGCACATGGCCAAGAAGCATACGGTCATCCAGTTGCTTGATCAGCTTGTCGGCCTTTTGCCAATGGCCGTCTTCCTGAAGCTCGAAAATACGCTGATAGCGCTCAACATCTTCAATGCTCAAAGGTTCGGGAATATCGGGATCATCAGCGGCAGCCTGCAAAGGCACCATGGCGAGGGTAAACAACAACGCCAGTACAAATAAAGGCACCGTCCGGGTCAGTAATCGCCAGTCACATTGAATAGTCAAATGATCGATAACCCCGTCAAACCACCAGAATCTGTCCGCACCCTTATAGAGCATTGCGGAATCGCGGGCAACCGGGGCTTAAAGGAGAGTTTTCAGCAAGCTGCCCTTGCCAGCAATGGGGTCGTTAATGCCCGCCAGGCGCAGCATATGCCAGGCGAGGGCCTGATTGCTGGAAATCACCGGTTTTGAGAGCCTTTTTTCGGCTTCTTCGATAATGCTGCCGACCCGTAAATTGGTGCAGGAAACGAAAACCCCGTCACAGTCCTGCCCGGCCCCGATATCGAGAATTCCATCAAGCACGGAGTGTGGGGAAATGCGGGTGACAACTTTCTCCTCGATTTGCTCAAACGAGGAAAAGCCGGATATTACAAAGCCGGCCTGTTCAAGATTATCGCGAAGCGCCAATGAAACATCAGCCACGTAAGGCGTGATGAAGCCTGGTCGTTTCACACCAAGGGCCTGAAGGGCTGCTTTGGCGGCACTGATCGGGTTGGTGGTGGCGACACCGGGTCGGGCGCTGGTGATGGCCTTGGCGACCCTGTCCTCGCCAATGACTGCGGAACCTGAGGTACAGGCATAACCAATTACGGAAAGAGGGGTGCCTGAGGGCAGGAGATTAACCGCACGGGGTATTTCAGCTTCCATGCGGGCCAGGGTTTGCTGTGTTACTTCTTCGCCACTGGGCACCCGGCTGTGATACAGGCAGACATCATCAAGATCGATCATCCATTTGAATTCAGACTCGATGGTTTCATCGGTTTGCAGGACAATCAGTCCCAGTGCGGCTCGCGAACTTAAGCCCTGGTCTGTTTCAAAAGAAAGCGCCATCAGCCGATCACCGGAAGTTCGGGCGCTGCCCGCCTGCTCAAAAGTTCGGGTCCGTCCTCACGGACAACCAGATTTTCCTCATGCACCATGACCTTGCCCGGCGCGAAGGTCATGCCCGGCTCCAGAGTGATCACCATGCCGGCTTCAAGCACCGTTTTGTCCTGCGGGGTATGGGATGGCCACTCGGTCAACTGCATGCCCAGGCCGTGACCCAGACGACCGACCGCGTTGCCAAGGGCACCAGCGGCGCTCATCACTTTCTGCATGGCCTCATAGACATCCACGCAGGTGGCACCGGGGCGCACAACCTTAAGTCCAGCCTCCGTCGCCCGGTAGACCGTCTCGTAGGCCTGCCGGGCCCCGTCGTCGACATCGCCAAAACCAAAGTTACGGTCGAAATCGCAGAAATAGCCATCAAAGGTACAACCTGTATCAAGGATCAGAACATCGCCGCCCTCGAGGGCACGCCCGGACGGCGGTGAGATGATATCACCGTAACCGCCAGCCCCCGCGCCACCAACAAGATAGGAGACATCGTCCACCCCCTGCTTCAAGCATTCGATCTTGAAGGCGCGGAAAACATCGGTCTCGCTTTGGCCAACATGAAACAACGTGCCAGCCTGCTCAAAGGCGTTTGAAACCAACTGGCAGGCGTAGGCGATTTTGGCGATTTCCGCCTCTGACTTAACCATCCGCAGGGCCCGCACGATGGCCGTGGCGTCGCCGAATTCCAGGTCGCCAAGCAGCTCGCGAAGACGAGCGTAATCGGCCAGCGGCATCCGTAAATGGGTTTCGTGACCCATGGGAAGGCCGACCTTGCCGTCCCGGCCGGCAACTTCCCGCAGGGTTTCAGCGAGAAGCGAAACGCCGTCGTCTTCCATATCCGGCGAGGACCAGGTGCGGATATCGTCAACCCAGGTGCGGCCCATGCAGGCGGCACCAATTTCCGGAATCACGGCAATCGGCTTTGCCCCCGCCGGCACAACCACGAACCAGGGACGGGTCGGGCTTTGCCAGAACTGGGTCAGGAAACCGGTGAAGTAACGCACTTCCGGCTCGCTGCACAAAAGCAGGGCATCAAGGCCCTCTTGCGCCATCATAGTTTGCGCGCGGACCAGCCGCTTTTCAAATTCAGATGGCGGGAAGCCCCGCGCGGGCGGATTTGGATGTGCGTTCATGTGAACTAGAAATCCTTTTATTATCGGACTGTCAAGATCGATCATACCGGGCAAAAGAAGGCCCCCTTTCGGGAACCCTTTTTTTTATGCTCGGTCGTCATCTGCCTTCAACATCACTGTCAATTCAATACCAGATAGTACCGGCAACTGAATATCCATTAGGATTAGCTCGGGATGGTGTTCTTTCGCCAACTCCATTACGTCCATACCATCAACCGATTTTAGTGTCTCTTATCCGTGGGCACGAAGAAGGTCATCGAACAATCTCATGCTCAATTCATTATCTTCGACAATCAGAATGTCTGCATAATATTTACAAGGGGTCGCGATTGGCTACGTAACGCGTAAGCGTGCCACAATGTAATGTAGACGTCTTCTTGTATCGCCTTAGCAATTTATAAAATGTAAAATCCAGCACCATCATCACCATTGCCGTGAGAAAGGTCCGGCGGAGATTGGCGTCACTGCTTTCATCGTTGGATAGGCCGGTGAAGATAAAAAACAGCAGCGGTGGGCGCCGGGACATGCTCCCGGCGCCTCCTTGCCGTTAGGCAGCTTTCGAAGAGTCCCCTTCGATCAGCTTTTTGGCTTTACCAAGCAGGGTTTTTGGAACTGAGTTCTTGATTTCGATTGTGCGGGGTTTCATTTCTTCAGGTACCTCGCGCAACAAATCAATGGTCAGCAATCCGTTCGCCAGATTGGCCCCGGTGACCTTGACATGGTCATCAAGCTGGAACTTGCGAACAAAATCCCGTCCGGCAATGCCTCGGTACAGATACTTGGATTCGGTATTGGTTTCCTGAGATTCCCCGGACACGCTCAGGAGGTTTTCCTTTACCTCAATATTGAGCATATCCTCGGTAAATCCGGCAACAGCCATGGAAATGCGGTAACGGTCCTCGCCATCCGCCTCGATGTTATAGGGCGGATAGGTGTGTACGGTTTCCAAGGTGTCGGGAAGTGAATCCAGCAACCGGGCAAAGCGGTCGAAACCAACGGTGGAGCTGAACAGGGGAGATAGATCATAACGGGTCATAACGACATCCTCCTTTTGAAGCAATGTGATCACAACAAGTGGCTCTCCATGAGCCTCTACATAACCGGGTCCGCAAGGCAGCCCCCGGTAAAGCACAAATAGTTTTACTGGAAATTGTCGTCAAGGGGTCGAAAACAAAAAATTTTGACAGATTTTTTGCCGAAAAAAGAAAAACAGCCCTGAACTTGTGGTTCAGAGCTGTTAAGAATGTGGCTGGGGCGGCAGGGATCGAACCTGCGAATGGCGGCATCAAAAGCCGCTGCCTTACCACTTGGCTACGCCCCATCAAGACGACGGTTGGCGCAGAACATAAGGCCAATCAAGCAAAGCCGCAAGACCCCGCAACCGCTCTTTTGATATTAATTCAGGCGATTGATATCAGCTTCCAGAGAGCCCGCCCGAACCCACCAGTCTGGTCGCTCGCTTGACAGCTTCAGGGTCGCAGCAGCGGCCTCGCCGGGATATTCAAAAAGGCAAAAACAGGTCGCCCCGCTGCCGCTCATGCGCGCCAAAAGCGCCCCCGAACAGCCCTCAAGTTCGGCCAGCACCTGGGCAATCACCGGCGCCATCCGGGTGGCCGCAGGGGCCAGGTCATTGCGACGGGTTTTAAGAATAGCGACCAGTTCGGCCGAATCCTTTGGGCTGTAATCAAAGCGACCGGGTGCGGAATCCTGCACCTCCATTTTTGCCCTCTCCTTAAAGACAGCAGGCGTAGAAAGCGCGACGCCGGGATTGACCAGGACCAGCGAGGCCGCAGGCAGGGTCGGTGCCGGGGTCAGCTCTTCACCGATGCCAGCCATGAAAACCGCCCGCCCGTTCAGACAGACCGGCACGTCCGCACCCAGCGTCAGCGCCAGTTTTTGCAAATCCTGCGGCTCAGGTTTGATATCCCATAATCGCACGAGGCCCTTTAATGTCGCCGCCGCGTCTGCAGAACCACCACCAATACCCGATGCCAGCGGCAGCCGTTTTGTCAGCCCAATATGGGCACCACCGGCAACCCCCGCCATCTTGGCCAGGGCGCGGGCTGCCTGTAATACCAGATTATCAGGCACAACTGCCAGTTCAGGCGCAAAAGGCCCTTCCGCATCCAGACTCAGATCATCGGCAGGGGTAAATTTAAGCGTATCCTGAATACCGGCGAAAGCGACCAGGCTGTCGAGATGATGAAAGCCGTCATCCCTTCTGCCGGTGACGTGCAGATACAGGTTGATCTTGGCCGGAGCGGCAATACTGAAGGCGTGAGGGGTGGTCATCCCGGCCTAGTACCCTCTATCATAAAAGGACGACACGTATGATCGCCTATCCGGCTTTCCGGGTAGGAGGTGGCGTGAGGGCGATGTGGGCGCATCGTTGAGCGCCACCGACGACCTCCGGAAAGCCGGATAGGCGACCCAGCGGGCGACCTTACAAGCCCATCGAACGGTTTCGCAATGAGCTTGTAAGGTCGTCATACGTATCATCCTTTTATGATAGAGGGTACTAAAGATCCGGCAGGCCATTGATCTGTTTGGCCTCGACCTGAACACGCAGGTCGTCATCCGGGTTCAGGGTTAACGCCTTTTGCCACTGGAAACGGGCTTCGGTTTTTCGACCAACGCGCCAGTAGGCGTCACCAAGATGATCATTGAGTACCGGATCTTCGGGGGTCAGCTCCACGGCGCGCTCCATTTCCTTAACCGAGTCGGCAAATTCACCGAGGCGGAAATGGGCCCAACCCAGTGAGTCGATAATATAACCGTCACTGGGCCGCAAATCGACGGCCCGGCGGATCATGTCCTTGGCCTTATCGAGATTCTTGCCCTGATCAACCCATGAATAACCGAGATAATTCAGAACGAAAGGTTGGTCGGGTTCAAATTCAAGGGCTTTCAGAAAATCAGCCTCGGCCCGGTCCCATTGTTTTGAGCGTTCCAGAACGATGCCCCGGGCATAGAGCAAAGACCAGTGATGACGCTCGGGCGTGCCGATCCTCTCAAACGCCCTGTCGTAGGCGAGCGCAGCCTCCTCAAAGCGCTTGTGGGCACGCAGGGTGTCACCCAGACGGGTCAGCGGGTCGGCCAGAGTCGGTTCCTCATCGGCGAGGGCGTTGAGGGCATCGATGGCTTCCTGGGTGCGATCCAGGTCATCGAGATTTTCAGCCGCCCGCAACCGCGCAGGCCAGGAATAGGGTGAAGCCCTGTCGATGGCGTTATAGACGGCGTTGGCGCTCATCAGTTGATCGTCCATTTGCAGGATATTGCCAAGCAGGATTTGCATAACCGGAAAATCAGGCCGCAAATGGAGACCCAGGCGGGCAAAAATCAACGCCGTCTCACTTGCATTTTGCTGGGAAAGCGTCGTCGCGATACCAAAGAAACCTTCTGCCGCGCCCTCTTTCGCACTGCTGATAAGAGGTTTTACCGGAGTCCCTGATTCCAGTTCTTTCAAGGCGTGACGGGCAATCGGCGAGCTTGGGTTGGTTTTGCTGAAATTCCTGAAAAGCAGTTCAGCCTTGGCATCCTCGCCCATGCGCCTGAACAGGTTGCCAAGCAACTGGATGACCCGCAGCGAGACCCCGCCCTGCTCCTTGATTTCATCCTGATAGGTCTTTACCGCTTCCTCATGCTGGCCCTTGAAATCCTCAATCATGGCCTTGTGAAGATAGTAAAGCGGTTTCGATCCATCCTGCAAAAGCGGTTCAAGATAAGCCGTCGCCTGAGCCACCGTCTGGCCTTGGGAAACAGAACTCCAGGCTGCCAAAAGCGGGGCCATGAAACCGTTCAGGCCACCACCGGGCAAAACCTCGATTGCTTTTACAGCCTCTTCAAAACGGCCATTGTTGAAATCATCGACAATGATCGTCAGGCTGGCGATGGGACTGACAGCATTTTTCTCAGCAACCCTGCGCGCCAGGGGCACCGCTTCCGCGATCCGCCCTTCGCTGGCCAGCAGAACGAAGGTGCGGCGGACCAGATCAGGAAGATCGGGAGACAGTTCGATGGATTTGGTAAGAAATTTTACCGCCTCGGGCATATCACGCACGGCCTGGGCATGACGACCGGAAAGGAAATTCCCCGACAACGACGCGCCACCGGTGATGGTTGGCCCGCTGATATCTTTGGTATGGTCTAAATCCAGGTTATCCGATGCACACGCAGCGGGCAGCAGCAGCGCCAGCAATGCGACGGCAAGGGGCCTGGAGAATCTGCAATGACGTATCAAGGTTTCAAATCTCTGTGCTTTGTGGCGTTCTAGAATACCGGAGTGTAACCGAGGCGACCGCCGCCGCCAAATCTTTACATATTGGGATAATTCGGGCCACCACCACCTTCGGGAACGACCCAGTTGATATTCTGGGTTGGGTCCTTGATGTCGCAAGTCTTGCAGTGAACGCAATTCTGGGAATTGATTTGCAAAACCGTCGCGTCATTTTCCTCGATAAATTCATAAACACCGGCCGGGCAGAAGCGCTGTTCCGGACCATCATAATCGGCGAGGTTAACCGTTACCGGCACCGCAGCGTCTTTCAGTGTCAGGTGGCAGGGTTCATCCTCGCGGTGATTGGTGTTTGAAATAAATACCGAACTCAGCTTATCGAAAGTCAGAACACCGTCAGGTTTGGGGTAATCAATGGGCTTCGCCTGATCTTTCCTCGCCAGGGTCTTGTTATCGACATGGCCGTGTTTGAAAGTCCACGGAGCCCGCCCGCAAAGCAGCATCTGGTCGATGCCGGTATAGATCGAGCCCAGCATCAGGCCCCACTTGAACGACGGACGGACGTTACGGGCAACGTACAGTTCCTTGTAAACCCATGACCCATTGAAGGCCGCGCCGTAACTGACCAGTTCAGGCGTTGCCTGCTCTTCGGCCAGTGCCGCAAAGGCCGCCTCAGCTGCCAGCATGCCAGACTTCATGGCCGTATGGGTGCCTTTGATCTTTGGCGTATTAAGGGTTCCGGCATCGTCACCGACCAGAACACCGCCGGGGAATGTCAGCTTTGGCAGACACTGAAAACCACCTTCGTTTAGAGCCCGCGCACCATAAGAAATGCGCCGTCCCCCTGCGAAAGTGTCGCGGATTTTCGGATGTGTCTTGAAGCGCTGGAATTCATCAAACGGGCTCAGGTAAGGATTTTTATAATCCAGACCGACAACGAAACCGACGGCAACCTGGTTATCTTCCATATGATACAGGAACGAGCCGCCGTAGGTGTGGGAATCAAGGGGCCAGCCGGCCGTGTGAACGACCAGACCCGGTTTGTGGTTGGCCGGGTCAACTTCCCACAACTCCTTGATGCCAATACCATGGGTTTGCGGTTCGGCGTCGCGGCCCAGATCAAATTTTTCTTTCAGCTCCTTGCCCAGATGTCCACGGCAGCCTTCGGCAAAGAATGTATACTTTGCGTTCAGCTCCATGCCGGGTTCGTAATTGGGACCCGGCGTACCGTCAACACTCAACCCCATATCACCGGTGGCGATGCCTTTGACTGAACCATCATCGTTATACAAAACTTCGGCGGCGGCGAAGCCGGGGTAGACTTCGACCTCCAGCGCCTCGGCCTGCTCGGCCAGCCAGCGACAGAAATTGCCAAGGCTTATGATATAGTTGCCGTGGTTTTTCATGGCCGGGGGCAGGAACAGTTTGGGCGTCGCAATGGCCCCGGTCTCGCTAAGGAAGAGAATTTTTTCGTCGCTGACAGGGGTGTTTAGCGGCGCACCCTTTTCTTTCCAGTCGGGAATCAACTCATCGAGCGCGCGGGTTTCCAAGACCGCGCCGGAGAGGATATGGGCGCCGATTTCCGAGCCCTTCTCGACGACACAGACGCTGACCTCGCGGTCTTGTTCAGCCGCCAATTGACGCAGCCGGATCGCCGCCGACAGGCCGGACGGGCCACCGCCGACGATGACCACATCAAATTCCATTGATTCGCGTTCCATGAAAGACCTCCTTTAGTCTTTGTATACTCTTCGGCAGCCATTAAAAATCCGGCAAGCGACAAAATGTAACCGGGGAACGACCCACATTGAAAGGTTCAATATTGCAACAAAGTCATCTAGTCTTGGCTGGATGAGAGAAAACCTTTCAACAATGGAAGTTTTGCGCTGGCAACTGGACGCCGGGGTCGATGAAACCATCGGTGACGAGCCGCTAAATCACTTCGCCGCGCCACCTCAACCCGAAGCGTCGGCGGGGCTTGCAAAACCGCCTGTCAAGGTCAAGGCCAGCGCCAGCGCCGAAAACATTCTGCATGACGCCTGCGCCGCCGCCGCCAACGCCGGCACAATCGAGGAACTGAAAGCGGCGGTAGCCGGGTTCGATGGTTGCGCGCTAAAGAAAACCGCGACAAATCTTGTTTTCGGCGACGGCAACCCCAAGGCCAAAATCGTTTTAATTGGTGAAGGTCCGGGTGCCGAGGAAGACCGTCAAGGCGTCCCCTTCGTTGGCCCCAGTGGTCTGTTACTTGATAAAATGCTGGCCTCTATCGGCCTTGACCGAGACAGCGTTTATATCTCCAACACCGTGTTCTGGAGACCACCGGGTAACCGCACGCCAACATCCGGCGAAACAGCCTTGTGTCTGCCGTTTGTCGAGCGCCTGATGGAACTGATTGATCCTGAAATTCTGATTACCCTGGGCGGTCCGGCGGCCAAGGCGATGCTCGCCGAAACAGCGGGAATCGGTCGTCTGCGCGGCAAGTGGTACACGTACTCTACGCCTAAATTATCCCGACCCGTTCAGGCAACAGCGCTGTTCCACCCGGCCTATCTGTTACGCTCCCCCGACCACAAACGCGAGGCCTGGCATGACCTGTTGATGATCAGGGACAAGCTCGATCAGGTATCTTGATTGCTCCCTGATGCCTCGCCCAGACGGGCAAAAATCAGGCTTGAGAAAGTGCCGATCAAAACCCAGAAGACACCACCCAGAACAATTGACATGGCACTGAAGCGCGCCGCCATGTAGGCAGGCACCAGGCTTTCACTGATCACAGGGGGAGCCCCCCACAGATGCGGCAAGGCCAGAAGAACAAGTCCTGGTGCTTTAAAAGCAATGGTTTTTCCAAATACCAGACAGCCAAGACCAGCGGCACTGAGGACGACCGTCGCAAGCCACCAAAGCTGCGCCGCCTGCTCATCAGGGGCGGCCAGACCGGGAATCCCCGGCGGCAATCCTAAGGCCGGGCTTATGGTAAAGACGCCAAAACCCGCCAATCCCCACAAAACACCGCGTCGGGCACTTAACGAAGGCAGGTCAAAGGTGAGCCCTGCTATCAGCAGCAGTGAAAAACCGACAGCGGCGCCGAAATTGGCCAATAACGTATAGAGCATCCGCTCCATACCCTCCGCCGGCATCCACTCGCTTTCTGAATGGTCGTGTTCTGTGGTGGCGGTGTGATCGTGCGTGGGCGCTGCGACTTCAAATGTTTCAGCCTCATGGATCAGGGGGATTATCGTGACTGACTGCAATGCTGTGATCAGGATAGCCGAAAGCAGACCGGCGGCTAACGCCGCGGCAAAAATTCTAAAAACCATGGGGAAATTCCTAGCCGGTTAGTGGCAGGGAAAGGCCAGGGCGTGGCGGGTATCATGGGCCGCGTTATGGACCGGGGTCGAATAGGCGAAGCCAACACTAAAAAGAATAACGGTGCCAAAAATGAGGGCAAGGACACGGGCCTTGATGGTTTCGTCGATGGCGAGCGTTACGGCGGGAGCGACGGTGGTTTTTGTCTGCATTCGTTTTCTCCATTGCTATCTCACCCGATAGCCTTGAGTTTCGTTCCTGTGTGGCAGGTATTCTGGCTTAGGCGGCTAAGACGCCTTTCACAGTTGCGGGGGCAGCCACGGCATCGGCTCCTTGATAGGTAAACCAACCGTATTCCCTGTTCGTCCCGAAGGCTTTGCCTATACGGGAACCACACACTGCAGTAGTTGCTACAGCACTATAAGCGCGGCGGCAAGAAAGAATGACAAATCTTTTGCTATATGCCCTTATGGTTAGTAATGGTTCTCAGGAGGTAAACAGGTGGCAATTGAAATTCGCAGACTGATCGTCAGCAAAGACGAGTTGAAGCAAATCAGTAATGATTTCATTGCTGCTGGCGAATCTGACGGACCGACGGGAATAGTGACGGAGCTTAAGGTCATCAAGAAAGATCCCATCTCTATCCTGGTCCAGATCAAGACTTCCGAAGACCCGCAAACTCCCTTTTCCCTCAATGAGGATCAGCTCATTCTGGCATTTATCAGGTATTGTGCGACCAAGAAAATCCCGGTTTCAAGAAGCGCCAAGAAGACGGTCAAAATAACCGACAAAGACATGATCGCCTTTGACATGCTGTTGCAATCGACGATTTAGGCAATCAGGCCGTCTTCACGCAGCGTCTTCAATTGATCATCACTAAGGCCCAGCAGTTCCTTGAGCACTTCATCCGTATGCTGGCCCAAGGTCGGCGGCGCGTACCGGTAGCTGACCGGTGTTTCAGACAAATTGATCGGGTTTCCGATCAAGTCGACTGCCCCCGAAGCGGCGGTTTCGTGGGGCACAGATATTTTCATATGCCGCTGTTTGATCTGCGGATCATCAAAGACCTGGGCGATGTCGTTTACCGGGCTGGCCGGTACGCCAAGGGCTTCCAGTCCGTCCATCCAATACTGGCGCGGCCTGGTTTTGATAACCGGTTTGATGATTTCAATCAGCGTTTCGCGGTTGGCGATGCGATCCGAGTTCGTCTTGAAACGGGGGTCTTCGGCAATACCTGCGAAATCGCAAAAGCGGCTGAACTGGGCGTCATTGCCGACGGCCAGAATCAACGGGTCATCGGCGGTTTCAAACAACTGATAGGGAACGATATTGGGATGGGCGCTGCCGCGGCGCTGGGGAACGATCCCCGATGTCAGATAATTCAACCCTTCATTGGCCAACCACGCAACCTGGGTATCAAGCAGGGCCAAATCAATAAACTGACCTTTTCCGGTCAGGTCGCGATGGCGAACGGCGGCAAGGATGGAGACGGCCGCGTACATGCCGCACATGATGTCGGAAATGCCGACGCCAACCTTCATCGGTGGCCCGTCCGGCTCGCCGGTAATGCTCATGATACCGCCCAACCCTTGTGCCAGATAATCATAACCGGCGCGCGGCGCATAGGGACCGGTTTGGCCAAAACCGGTGATCGAACAAAAAATCAGGCCGGGAAATTCGTCCTTCAAGTCATCATAGGAAAGACCAAATTTGGCCAAGCCTCCGACTTTAAAATTCTCGACCAGAATGTCGCACTGACCAATCAGGCGGCGCACCAGTTGCTGGCCTTCCCGCCTGGCCAAATCAATACCGACCGAACGCTTGTTGCGGTTGGAGCTTAAGTAATAGGCGCTCTCGTGGGTATCAGCGCCGCTTTTATCCTTGATGTAGGGCGGTCCCCATTTGCGGGTGTCGTCACCGGCGCCAGGGCGTTCGATTTTGATGATGTCGGCGCCAAGATCACCCAAAAGCTGGGTGCTGGTCGGACCGGCCAGTATGCGCGTCAGGTCAACAACCCGAAGATCCGAAAGCGCGCCGCCGTTTGGCTGGGGAGGTTTATCTGTCATGACGGGGAAGCTATCGCGCCCGGACCCTCGGGACAACTCGAAAAAAACAAAACCTGGAGCGGATGAGGGGAATCGAACCCCCGTCGTAAGCTTGGGAAGCTTCTGCTCTGCCATTGAGCTACATCCGC
>JACNJU010000202.1 GCA_014382375.1 Rhodospirillaceae bacterium | reverse complement strand
GATTTTGCGTTTTCGCCCTCAGCACTCATTCTTCAACACTCCCAAAATGAAGGTAAAGGCGACATAGCGCTCTTTTACCTTTCCAATGCGCCTTGAACGACGCGTATTAAAGCAATTAGAATTAGCTAATATACCTCCGCTTAAAAGCAAAAGGTAGTACATATTGCCTACAATCATATCACGCCCGTCATTTACAGACAAAACAGTCATTATAACTGACAATTTGTCCCTAATATTGCGCTGCACAACGTTATCTTATAACAAATTTAGCAAAAACGAATATACCTGATCAAAAAATTACATTATACAAACTGCATATTCAATGAGACTGCTACCAAACGGCAGGCCTTGCGGAGCTGAGCCGTCAGCCTGTTAAGGGCTAGTAAGAAAGAGACTTATAGGGGAAGTTTATGGAAGAGATGCCGATCACAACAATTGTCGGTTTTGCAGGGTTTCTGGCAGGAATCGTTTTTGGCGCCACAGCCAACAAAACAAATTTTTGCACCATGGGCGCCCTTTCCGACATCGTCTTCATGGAAGATTATTCCCGTTTCCGTTCCTGGCTTCTGGCCATGGCGATCGCCATAATCGGCTCTCAGGCCCTGCACATCATGGGCATGATAGATTTGTACGCAAGCATATATCAAACCACCAATCTGGGCTGGCTTGGCGCAGTTGTTGGTGGCCTGATCTTCGGTTTTGGCATGACCATGGCCGGTGGCTGCGCCAACAAGAACCTGGTGCGCATTGGCGGCGGGAACCTGAAATCCATCGTTGTCGTGATCGTTATGGGTATTTTTGGCTACATGACACTGCGCGGCCTTATTGGCCTGGCCCGTGTTGAACTGGAAGCCATCAGCAATATCGAATTGTCTGAAATGGGGCTGGCGTCCCAAGGAATGGTCGATATGGTCGCCATGGCCATCGGAAGCGAAGCCGAAAGTCTTCGCCTGGGCTTCACAGCCGTCTTTGCAGGAGCCCTGCTTGTTTACTGCTTCATGGATGCGGGTTTTCGCTCCTCGCCCCTGAACATCTTAGGCGGCCTGATCATCGGCGCTATGGTGCCGCTGGGCTGGTGGATTACAGGTGTTATGGGATACGACGAATTCAGCCCCACACCATTGTTTTCGTTTACCTTTGTTTCACCGGCAGGTGAAAGCATCCAGTACCTGATGACCTTTACCGGCGCGACCATCAACTTTGGCATTGCGACTGTCGGCGGTGTTATCTTTGGTTCCTTCCTGATGGCAATTTTCAGCGGTTCCTTTCACATTGAAGCCTTTAGCGACACCGATGATATGAAGCGACACCTTTTCGGGGCTGCTATTATGGGCGTTGGCGGCATTGTCTCGCTGGGTTGCACGGTTGGACAGGGTATTACCGGCATGTCAACACTGGCACTTGGCTCCTTGATCGCCCTGATATCCATCATAGTGGGGGGACTGATTGGTTTGAAGTACATGGAAGAAGGCAGTCTTGGCGGGGCGATAAGGGCGTTGGGGTCGCGGACCTAACAAGGCATTGGTAATATCCCTTACAAGATTAGGGAAACCCCGGTTTTCCCGACCTTTTTGCAAAAATATTAGTTTTTCTAAGCTTGCAATTTTATTACAAGGTCTGTTTAATTATTTAAAGATCATATAAGAAACCCGATATAAATCGGGTCATATGTTATCCGTTCGAAACCTAAAACAAAGACAATGGTCAGGGAATCGGATGATTTTGGATCACGTTAGCGTTTCCATTGGGACATAACGTGTAACCGCTTAGGGAGGGATTATGACTTACCGCACAATTCTAAGCACCCTTGTCGGCGCTGTACTTTGTGGAGCACTCATAACGAGCGCCAATGCCTCAGAATACATGATCGTCGATGGTACAATTCCCGCATCATTGACCGGCAAACCCGGTGATCCGGATGCAGGCAAACAGACCGCAATTCATCGTCAAAAGGGCAACTGCCTTGCTTGCCACGTGATGCCGGTCCCCGAGGAACAGTTTCACGGTGAAATTGGCCCTGATCTTTCCGATGTTGGATCGAACTACAGTGAAGCAGAACTCAGGCTGCGCCTGGTAGACCCCAAGGCGCTGAACCCGGATACAATCATGCCGGCTTTCCTGAAAGTTCCTACATCTGAAGTTCATAAAAAATTCAAAGGGAAAACCATTCTTTCAGCGCAGGAAGTCGAAGATATCGTCGCCTACCTGATGACGCTTAAGGGGTCGTACTCCCAGTAATTTTCCGTTTTTAGTAAGGATTTACAATGTCTACAAAATCAACAAAGACCGCCGTACTGGAACGCCGTCAGGTGCTCAAAGGCGTCGGATTTGGTGCACTTGCGCTGGCGGGTACTGGCCTTGCTTCGCGTGAAGCCCTGGCCACACCAGAAAAAGCTACCGAGTATCTTGCAAAGATGACCGGTGGCGCAGCCTCCAAAGAAGGCAGGGTAACCGTCAAGTTGCCTGAAATTGCCGAAAATGGACGTACGGTTCCGATCACTATTTCCATCGATAGCCCGATGACTGACAATGATTACGTAAAATCAGTTTTTGTTGTCGCCGAAGGCAATCCAAGCCCGGAAGTGATTTCCTTCACCATGTCACCTGCCATGGGGAAAGCCGAAGTGTCGACCCGCATGCGTCTGGGTAAAACCCAGAATGTTCGCGCCGCCGCCATCATGAGCGACGGTTCCGTCTTCACCGGCACCAAACAGGTAAAAGTGACAATCGGCGGCTGCGGCGGCTGACCCAAAGATTTCAGGAGAATTTAAAAAATGTCTAAAAAACCACGCGTGAAAGTTCCAAAGCAAGCCAAGGCTG
>JACNJU010000053.1 GCA_014382375.1 Rhodospirillaceae bacterium | reverse complement strand
TGCTTGGAAACGTCCTGCATTCCAAAGTCACTGTCAGAGGTCGGGTTGTTGAACTCAGCAGCATCAATCAGGCCGCTTTTCATTGCGGGCTGGATTTCGCCACCCGGCAACTGGACAACGGACATTCCCATTTCATTCAGAACGTCTGCGGCCAGGCCAACGGTACGGTACTTAAGACCTTTCATCTGTGAAGAATCCTTGATCTGTTCTTTGAACCAGCCAAGCGGCTGCGCCGGCATCGGGCTGTTAAAGAAGCTGACCAGATCGAGGCCAAGGGTACCCATCAACTCATTGAAGAGTTCCATGCCGCCGCCATAGTGAATCCAACCCAGCATTTCCTGAGCCGACCAGCCGAAGCAGGGGCCGGTACCGAACAGGGAAGCAGCCGGTGATTTGGAATACCAGTACGCAGGCACATAGTGAGCACCATCAAGAACACCGCGGTGAACGGCGTCTTGCATCTGGCTGGTTTTGACAACTGAATTAACCGACAACAGGTCGATTTTCAGGTCTTTACCGGCCATGGCATTGACGCGATCAACATAGCTTTTGGCGTTTTCAAGGAAGATGCCGCCGCCCCAGGCCGCCTGGACCTTAAGGACAACAGGTTCTGCTTTCATGACAGCAGGTGCGGCTACTTTTTCAGCCTTTTTCTCTTCCTTCTTTTCCCCGCAAGCGACAAGTGTGGAAACACCCAGGCCCGCAGCTACTGCGGCGCCTGCTTTTAGGAATTTACGGCGCGATTTTACGGTATTGGTCATTTTATTAAGACTCCTCCCACAGTTAGTCCGGACCCTTAAGCCCCGAAACAAATATTTTCCTTGATCCGACACAGAGTAGAATTTGCTTCTGAATAAATAAGCCCCTCGAAGTGCCGAGTCTTCAGATTGATTCACTCCCCGAACAGGTTGTTAAAACTGACCTCAGATAGGTGAATCACAACAGATTATGTAATTTCCGGTATTTTAAATAGAACCGCAACAACGATCTCACATCGTGGAAAGCGTCGAGATTGTTGTTTTATTACAAGGGGGAAGTATAACCCTAAAACGAAAAAAAGTAGAGAAAATCTATATTTTTTAATTTTTTCTGGAATAATTTTAGAAACCAGAGGCAGTACACAAAGCCCGACGTGGTTCAGGCGACCCGATCTCCCGGTTCTTTTCCTGCGAAGATAGCATCCAGATTATCAAGCGCCCGATATCCCATGGCATCCCTGGTGTCTTGGGTGGCGCTGCCGATGTGCGGTAACAGGAAGACATTGTCCAATGTTCGGTATTCCGGGTGGATATCCTCGGGTTCGCCATTGAACACATCAAGACCTGCTGCCCACACCTTTCCTGATTTAAGGGCCTCAATCAGCGCTTCGTCATTGACGACCCCACCGCGAGCCGTGTTGACGACGATGGCTCCCTCGGGCAACAGGGCGATCCGTGCGGCGTTAAGCAGTCCGGTTGTTTCGGGTGTTGCCGGACAATGGATCGACAGCACATCGCAATGGGGCAGCAAGGACTCAACAGTTTCATGATAAGTGGCCCCGGCCTCAAGCTCATTGCGCAAGCGGCTGCGGTTGTAATAATGGATGTCCATATCAAAACAGCGGGCCCGTTTGGCGCTAACCTGACCGACCCGACCCATGCCGATGACACCGAAGCGTTTGCCGGTTACCTGACGCCCGACCATAAAGCCGGGTGACCAGTCGTGCCACTGGCTTGCCCGGACCATACGTTCGCCTTCGCTGGCGCGTCTGGCTGCGCCAAGCATTAGCAACATGGCGATTTCGGCGGTGGCGTCAGACAGCACATCGGGCGTGTTGGTGACGATGATGCCCTTGCTTTTTGCGGCTTCAAGATCGCAATGATCGACACCAACGGAAAAATTGGCGATGGCTTTGATATTGGCGGGTAATTTTTCAATCAGCGCGGCCGTCATTTTTTCCGTGTGGCAGGGCAGAATGGCATCGGCTGTGGATGAAAGATCGATCAATTCCTCAGCGCTGTACAGTTTATCGTCCGGATTGAGGATCGGCGCGTAGTCTCTGACCAGGCGGGCTTCGACGGCCTTCGGTAGTTTGCGGGTGACAAGGATAACGGGTTTGTGGGTCAAAACTAGGCCTCTTTAATTTTCTGAAAATGATCAATGCCCGACTGGGCGCATTCACGATCCTGATCGGCTGTTCCTGAACTGCAGCCAATGCCGCCGATGACCTCTTCGCCGTCGAAAACGGGCAAGCCGCCGCCGACAACGGTGAAACGTCCACCACCAGCGGTATGAATGCCAAAAGTCAGCGAACCCGGCACACAAAGGGCGTTGTATTCATGGGTTCCGCGCCGTGAGACAGCGGCGCTGAAGGCCTTGTCCTGGGATAGCGAGATGCTAAGCACTTTTGAGCCGTCCATGCGCGAAAAGGCAATCAGGCTACCTGACTCGTCGGTAATGGCGATGCACATGGGGACGTCGATTTCCAAGGCTTTTGCTTCTGCGCCAGCGATCAGTTTAAGGGCGTCGGCCTGCGATAGTCTTTTGATTTCCAACATTAGCCAATTGCCACTGCCTGCACGGGCAGATCTATTTCCGAAGGTTGTCTGCCACCCAAGTTGCTGGTGATGTCTTTACATGTTTTGCGGACAAGCTCACCTATGGCCGGGATGCGGTCATTGGTGATACGCGCCGTCGGGCCTGAAATGGAAACCGCTGCCAGTGGCCCGCCGTTCTCGTCATAGATAACAGAAGCGACGCAGCGCACGCCAACGGATTGCTCTTCATCGTCGATGGCATATCCACGTTGCCTGACGTCTTCGAGCTCGTTCATAAAATTTTCCGTAAAAAATTGTGTGATATCGTTTGAATTCGGTATTTGCGGCTGGGTGATGCGATTGCGGTCCACATCGGGCATGGCAGCAAGAATTGCCTTGCCGACGGCTGATGAGTGAATGGGGGCGCGCGAACCGGGGCGCACGAAAGCGCGGACGATTTCGCGGCATTCAACCTGCGCCAGATAGACGATGCCTTCCTGATCGTGGGTTGCCAGATTGACAGTTTCTCCAGCTTGATCCATCAGGTGCCGCATGAAAATCTTGGCCAGCGGCACGAAGTTTCTGGAGCGCGCAAAGGTGTTGCCGACAACAAAAGACTGGACCCCGACAGACCATAAATTCGATGTCCTGTTGAAACGAACAAAGCGGCGATTCTCAAGTGTCGTCAGCAGCCGGTGAGTTGTTGAGGTCGGCAGTTCGCCAAGCCGCGCCAGTTCGGTCAGGGTCAGGCCGTTGTCATGCTCGGACAACTTTTCAAGGATGATCAGGGCGCGTGTCAGGGACTGCACCTGGGGATTTCGCTCAGTAGCCGTTTTTCTGGCTTTGATTTGTCCTTTTGATGGTGTCGCAGCAGTCTTCGCGAATTCGTTCACGTTGTTCTCCGTAGGGCAAGTATCTGAATCAATATCTAGCTATATACACGTGATCCCGCATTGTGGAAACCATTTCCTATTTTGTTGACAGGCATCGGCGACGGGCATAGATGGATGCTAGACTAATGACCGGCCGGAAGCGCTCACAAGAAAGGGCAGGTGGGGCGGTTTATTTCAATTCAGATAATTTTAAGTGGAGACGGTTATGAGTTTCACCATCGTTGAACAGTGCCCGGGGCGTTTGAACCGTTCGGAATTGGCGGTTCCGGGATCCAACACAACATTCCTTGAAAAGGCCGCTTCCGGCGATGCCGATGTTGTTTTCCTTGATCTGGAAGACGCCGTTGCACCCGATGACAAGGAACAGGCTCGCAAGAACATTATCGAAGCCCTCAATGATCTAGACTGGAGCGGCAAGACCGTATCCGTGAGGATCAACGGGCTGGATACCCATTACATGTACCGAGATGTCGTAGATGTGGTCGAACAGGCAGGCCACAATCTGGACCTGATTATGATCCCCAAGGCCGGCACCGCCGCCGACATCTACGCCATCGACATGCTGGTTACCCAGATTGAACAGGCCAAAGGACATACAAACCCCATCGGTTTCGAGATGATTATCGAAACGGCACTTGGCATGGCCAATGTCCACGAAATCGCCGCCGCCAGCCCGCGCAATGAATCCCTGCACTTCGGGGTTGCCGATTACGCCGCCTCAACCAAGGCCCGGACCACCGTCATTGGTGGCCCCAATGCCGATTATGGTGTGCTGACGGACGCGGACGCAGATGGCAACCGTGACTATCACTGGGGTGACATGTGGCATTACGCTGTCGCCCGCATGGTCGTCGCTGCCCGCGCCAACGGCTTGCGCCCCATTGATGGGCCGTTCGGTGATTTCTCTGACCCTGACGGATACGCCGCGCAGGCAAACCGCTCGGCGGTTTTGGGTTGTGAGGGCAAGTGGGCCATTCATCCTTCCCAGACAGCCCTGGCCAACGAATTGTTCACCCCTTCGGAAGCCGAAGTCACAAAGGCCAAGCGCATTCTTGAAGCCATGGAACAAGCGCAGAAAGAAGGCAAGGGTGCGGTCGCTCTCGACGGACGCCTGATCGACATCGCCTCGATCAAGCAGGCCGAAGTGCTGGTCCAGAAAGCAGCAGAAATCGCCGCTGCCGGTTAAGCGGTTCTATGGCACTGCAAAATGAGCGGCGCTTGCGGGTGCCGCTTTTTTTGCCTGTGACTTCGTCTTTGCCTGTGATAGATAACGCCTATGCATAACTATCTCGATTTTGAAAAACCGATTGCTGATCTTGAAGGCAAAATTGAAGAGCTTCGCCATTTGTCGAGCGACGGCGAGGTCAATATTGCTGATGAGGTGACAAAGCTTCAGGCCAAGGTCGACAAGCTGTTGCGTCAGACATACGCCAAATTGACGCCGTGGCAAAAGACCCAGATCGCCCGCCATCCGGATCGTCCGCACACGGTTGATTACCTGTCTGCCCTGATAGACGATTTTACGCCGCTGGCTGGTGACCGCGCCTTCGCCGAAGACAAGGCGATCATTGGCGGTCTGGGGCGCTTTCGTGGCTCTTCAGTGGTTGTCATCGGTAACGAGAAGGGTGCCGATACCAATGATCGGGTCACCCACAATTTTGGCATGGCCCGTCCCGAAGGCTATCGCAAGGTCATCCGATTGATGGAACTGGCTGACCACTTCAATTTGCCGGTGATTACCCTGGTCGATACGCCGGGTGCATACCCTGGGGTTGACGCCGAAGCGCGTGGACAGGCCGAAGCCATCGCCCGGTCTATTGAAACCTGTTTTCAGATCAAGGTGCCGCTGATCAGCGTTGTCATTGGCGAAGGCGGCTCTGGTGGCGCCATGGCCATGGCGGCTGCCAACTGCGTGCTGATGCTGGAGCACGCCATCTACTCGGTTATCTCGCCCGAAGGCTGCGCTTCCATCCTGTGGCGTGACGGTGAACAGTCGAAAGACGCCGCCGATGCCCTAAAGCTGACCGCCCAGGACTTGCTCAAACTGGACGTTATCGAAGGCATCATTGCCGAACCCCTGGGCGGCGCTCATCGCAGCAGGGATGCGACGATCAGGGCAGTCGGCGAGGCCATTGAAGGCAGTTTGCAGGATTTGTCAGGCCTTGATGGCGGCGTCCTGAAAAGCAAGCGGCGGGAAAAATTCCTCAAAATCGGCTCGCAGTTGCCTGAGTAACGCTCACTGCTTTTTCAAGTACGGCCCAAAATGCTTCAGTAACTTTGGCACATTCGGGTTCAGGGTTTCCCACAATTGGGCACCCTTGGGGTCGTTGTTGCGAAGATAACGCAAGAAGCTGTCGCACTGTTTTTCAAGTTGTTTCTTGAAGTCGATCATAGGATTGGAAAACTTGTCCATTTTCAGGCCCTGATAGGCCATTTCTTCATAAAGCCAGGCTTCGCACTCCATATCGATCAGGCGCATTTTTCCCCACCGGTTGTTCAAATGTTGAATGCCGTGACCAACCAGTTCATGAACCATCACCGCCGCCAGTTCCTTAACTGGCCATTTGACACCGTGGCGACTGACAATCACCAGGAAGGTCAATCCACTGGCCCGTTTGTAGTAGTGGGGCGAGAACAGGGCGACCTGGACAGAGGCCATGTTGGACATTTTGTCGGGATAGCGCGGGTCGTAGACGATGGTCACGGGACCTGATTTCTTCAATTGTTCGATTTGTGATGCGCTGAATGCTGATCCGTTTTCGATCAGGGCAAGCGCCTCAGCGATCATCTTCAGGGCCTCGGCCGGTTCAACAATCGGCACATCAAATTTTTCACCGACAGGCGGGGCCAGGCCGATCAGGGAAATGCCCTTGTACTGTGACAGGACCATCCCGGCGCTCATCGCCGTATCGTCAATGATGGTGATTGCTTGTTGTCGGGTCAGCGCCAGGGCCTGCGTCGGCAGAAACGCCAGAAAAGCAAGAGCCGCAGGGATCAAAAACTTCTCAAATAGCCTGCTCAACAATCACCTCGTTATTGTCGTCTATGGCTGTGGTCCAGCCGAAATCATCGAAGATGGCATAAAGCACCGGCACCACGATCAGCACAAGCCCAGTCGAAGCCATCAACCCGAAACTGAGGCTGGTGACCAGCGGGATCAAAACCTGCGCCTGCAGGCTTTGCTCTAACATTAGCGGAAGCAATCCGGCAATTGTCGTAAGCGAGGTCAACAGGACGGCCCGGAAGCGCTCGCGGCTGGCGGTCCGGGCTGCGTCAATCGGTGACTTTCCCTGGGCTCTTCTGATCTTGATGAAGTAAACCAGCAGGATGGAATCATTGACGACAACGCCGGCCAGCGAAGCAAAGCCGATGATTGACGGCATCGACAGGTCAAGCCCCATCAACAGGTGCCCCCAGATTACGCCGATCAGGCCAAGCGGGATAATCGACATAATAATGATTGGCTCAAGATAGTTTTTGAACAGGAAACAAAGCAACAGGAAAACACCGATCAGGCCAAGCCCGAAACCCCTGATGACGGATTTTCCGGTTGTTGCGCCTTCCTTGACCTGGCCCTCATAGGAAATGCTGACACCGGGATGTTCTGCAAGCAGGGTGTCCAGGAAACGGCTGCGGGTGTCGCCGATGATTTCGGCGACATTGGTAATCCTGGCGTCCACATCACCCTGAATGGTCAGGGTGCGTTTGCCATCAACCCGGGCGACCCTGGCCCAGCCCCTGTCACTCTGCAAGGTTGCAACCGCCGCCAGGGGCACCTGTTTGCCCGACTTGGTGGTCAGGGTGAAGTATTCCAAATCGGCCAGTGAGTCGCGATCATGGGCGGCGAGGCGGACATCGATTTCCATCGCTTCGGAAGCAACCTGGATTTCGCTGACCGTGCGACCGAAAAAGGCGGCCCTGAGCTGGCCGGCGATGGTGCTGGCGTCGAGCCCCAGTGACAGGGCGCCGGGGCTCAATTGCAGGCGGATTTCCGGTTTGCCGGGGCGCAGGTCGTCATGCAGGTCAAGCACCCCTTCATAGGTGTTGATCCAGCCTTGCAGGGCCAGTGAAATGGATTTCAGTTCCTCCAGATCCTCCCCGTGCAGTCTTAAGTCAATGGCGCGTCCAGCCGGACCGTGGGCGAATTCAACGAAGTTGACCGTCAGTACATCGTCAAGGGAGCCGCTTTCTTCACGCCACCGCTTGAGGATTTGCAAAAGGCTGACGGTGCGCACTTCGGCGTCCAGCAAATCAACGGAAATGGTTGCCACATGGGGGCCAGACTCGTTGGCGTCCTTGTTGCTGCTGTAGTGGATATTGATGTTCTTGACCAAGGCCTGTGCGTTGGGTTGGCTGGGGGTGAATTCTGCATCGACCCGCTTCAGGGCGTTCGTGATCGTTTTGACCGTCGCCTCGGTTCGTGAAAGCGGCGTCCCCTGGGGTAGTAGAATACGGGCTTCAATGAGGTTGCCATCGATATCGGGAAAAGCCAGGAACTTGAGCCCGCCGCCGGCGACGATGGACAGGGAGAGCAGGAAAAAACCGACCATCAGGCCGATGCTTAAATAACGCCATTCGACAGCTTTATCGACAAGCCGCCCGACAATACGCTGGCGCGCCCAGTCCAGTCGTTCTTCGAAGCGCTGACGGAACGGGGAGGGTATTCGGCCCACATGATCCTTTCTGGCGTGGGCCAGATGATGGGGGAGGATCAAAAAGGCCTCGACCAGCGACACACTTAAGGTGGCGATCAGGATTATCGGCAGTACTTTTAAAATATGGCCAATGGTGCCCTGCAGGAACATCAGTGAGCCGAAGATGCATACCGTTGTGATGAACGAGGCAATAACCCCCGGCGCCACCTGCCTGGTGCCATTGATTGCGGCCTCGGTAATCGATTGTCCTTTGGCCAAATGACTGGCGATATTTTCTGATAGCACAATAGCATCGTCCATAAGCAGACCGACGGCGATCAAAAGTCCGACCATGGTAATCATGTCGAAGGAATAACCGAGCACCGACATCATGAAGATGGTGCCCAGAAATGAGATCGGCAGCCCCATGGCGACCCAGAAGGAAAAGCGGAAACTGAAAAACAGCCACATGGTCAGGAACACCAGGAACAGCCCCTGCAAACCGTTGTAGAGCAGCATGTTCAAACGGTCGCGAACAATCGTCGAGACATTCTGGGTCAGTTCAAATTCCACCCCCGGCGGCACGATTTGACGTTGTTTCTCAACAAAATCTGTAATGGCATCAACGACAACAAGAGTGTCTTCGGTCTTGGTTTTGGTGATTTCCAGAATGGCTGCGCGTTGGCCATTGAAGATGATTTTTTCCTCATCAAGCTCGAAGCGGTCGGTGATTGTGGCGATATCGCCCAAGCGGATTTCCGAGCCACTTTTGCCGGAAATAACGATCAGGTCACTAAATTGCTCGATGGAGCGGCGCTCGTCGGTGAAACGGATCAGGGTGTTGCGCTCGGACTGCTCGATGGCCCCGGCGGGAAGATCAATGCTTTGGCGCGAAATAACATCTGCAATATCGGCAATGCTGAGGCCCGATTGTCTAAGGGTCAGAGCAGGAATTTCTATCCTTATCTGGTGGTCGGAAAATCCCTTGATGGTGACTTGTGAAATGGCGCTGATTTGCAGCATCTGGTTTTTCAGTTGCTCGGCGTAGGCCTTCAGATGGGACGCTGACATAGGCCCGGCGACGGCCACGGCGACGACGAAATCGGTTCGACCATTTTGACTGATGACAGGGCTTTCGACTGAGTCGGGGAAACTGTCTATGGCCTCAACTTCGGTTTTTATGTCGCTTAAAAACCGGGCAATATCGCTACCTTCGCGCATTTTTATGATGGCGGTGCCGACATTTTCCTGTGAATCACAGCGAACTTCACTGATCTCGCTAATGCTTTCGACGGCATCTTCAATGCGTTCACAAATAGCACTTTCCACTTCCAGGGCGCTGGCCCCGGGATAAACGGTGCGGACGGTGATTTGATCGGGTGGAATGTCAGGGAAGGTTTCGCGTTTGACGGACGGTGCCGCAGCCAGGCCAATAACGATAATGGCGATCATCAGCAGGTTCGCCGCCGTCGGGTGGGTGGCGAAAAAGCGGATCATCGAACACCACCTTCGCCCTCGGCTTCTTTCATTAACTTGACGCTGACGTCATCATCCTGGGTCGCCACAACCAACATGCCGGCAATGGCAGGAATGGGGTCAGAGACGACAATCATCTCGCCGCCTTTAAGGCCGCTTTTGATAACCGCGAAATTGGTTTGCGGGAAGGCGACTTCGACGGGCCTGATCTCAAGTCTGTTTTCGCTGTTCACAACGTAGACGTTTGATCCGTGCAGGCTGGTTCGCGGAATGACGATCTGCCCCGGGCGTGGACGACCTTTCAGTTCAACTTCGACGAACATATTCTTGGTCAGGGGCGGCCTGGTGCCGGGCCGGGCTTGCCCGTATGGATCATCCACCGCGATGATGACACCGGCGGTGCGGGTTTCAGGGTCAATGGTGTCGTTTATGCGGGTGAAGCGGGCCGGCCACTGGGCATCAATGGAACTGGCACGCAGACGCACGAGCGCTTCAAATCCCAAAAAATCAGGTAGTCTGCTCATCACCCCGGCGGTGTCATCAGGCATAGCCGTGTGTGGCGGGATAAGATTGATCAGGCGGCCAATGGGGATTTGGGCAGTGACTTCGGCAACCGCGATATCATCGGCGACGGCGAGCACCTTGCCCAGGCCCGTGTACTGGGTCGCCTCGACATTGACTTCGGCGATGCGGGCGTCGAAGGGGGCGATGATTTCGGTGCGCGCCAGATCAAGGCGCGCCGATTCCAGTCGTGCCTGATGCTGGGCTTGTTGGGCATTCAGGACATCCCTTTCGGCCGGAATTAGGTTCAGGGTATTGCGCAAGCTCTGGACGCTCTGGCGACCTTTCAGGAAATTACGCTCCTCCTGATCGACGGCGGCCTGTGAAACGGTTCCCTGCTTGTGCAGTTTGCGTTTGCGTTCGAAATCACCCTTGATCAGATCAAGGCTGCGCTCTTCGATTTTAAGAGAGGCCTGGGTATTTTTCTCTGACCCGTTCAGTTCCGCTATTTGGGCATTGATGGCGCGGATGTCGGCTTCGGCCTGGGCGATGCCGAGATGGTAGTCCGTCGGATCGATTCTGAGGAGCACGGTACCCTTGGCAACAATCGCGCCCTTTTTCAGTTGCGGGTGAATTTCAACGACTTTGCCTGCAACTTCAGCGACAGCCTGCCAGATCCGGGCTGGCTTTACGTTACCATAACCGATGGCGCGCGGGATCAATGTAACGCGCGGAACCTCGATCACGCGGACGCTTGCCGTTAGCTCTTTGGCTTGTCGTTGTTCTGGGGATGGGCGGGTTTTCAGGGCGATGGCAAAGACCAGTACGCCGACGATAACCGGAACCAGAAAAAACCACAGGCGTCGCATTGCCAGAAACCGTTTCATCGCTAACATATCCTTATCTTTCAATACGATACATCTAGTTTGCGAAAAAGGGAACGTCGTTTACGAAAAAGGGAGGTCTTATTTAAACCTGGCCGTGGCAGTGCTTGTATTTTTTACCAGATGCACAAGGGCAGGGTGCGTTTCTGGCCACTTTTCCCCATGTGGAGGGATCGTTTTGATCCTGCTCTGCTGACGCCTGACGGCTTCTGATCGGAGTCGCCAGGGTTTCAGTTTCATCACCTTGCGGGCTACCGCTTCTTTGAAAAGCGGGATCTTCGCGGGTCTCGGTCATTTCCTGCTCGCTGCGCTGGAACAACCGGGGCTCTTCATCGGGTGATAACTGTAATTCGACGTGGGCTAACAACTGGGTCAGGCGCTCGCGAAGGGAATTGAGCATTTCCTCGAACAGGTTGAAGGATTCCCGTTTGTATTCGTTAAGCGGGTCGCGCTGGGCGTAGGCGCGCAGGCCAATACCCTGACGCAAGTGATCCAGGGTCAGCAGATGTTCTTTCCAAACCTGATCAAGCATTTGCAAGAGCAGGCTTTTTTCAATGGAGCGCATGATTTCAGGGCCGTAATTGACGGCTTTTTCGGCGGCTAGCCTGTTGCCCATGTCGATCAGGCGTTCACGGATTTCAGCGTCCGCAATGCCATCTTCCTTGGCCCAGTCGGCGATTGGCAAATTCTTACCGAAAATACGCAGCACTTCTTCGTGCAGGCCGTCGGTGTCCCATTGTTCGGCGTACGCCTTTTCCGGGATGCAGCGATTGACCATGTCGTCGATGATCTGGGCGCGCATGTCGTTGATTTCTTCGGAAACGTCGTCGCTTTCCATCAATTCCTTGCGCTGTTCAAAAATGACCTTGCGCTGATCATTCATGACATCATCGAATTTCAGAAGATTTTTACGGATTTCAAAGTTGCGGGCTTCAACTTTTTGCTGGGCTTTTTCCAACGCCTTGTTGACCCATGGGTGAACAATGGCTTCGCCTTCTTCAAGGCCCAGTTTCTGCAACATGGTGTCTATGCGTTCGGAACCGAAAATGCGCATCAGGTCATCTTCCAGTGACAGGAAGAACTTCGACGCACCAAGGTCACCCTGACGCCCGGCGCGGCCCCGCAACTGGTTGTCGATGCGCCGACTTTCGTGGCGCTCGGTGCCGATAATGTAAAGGCCGCCTGCGTCCAGAACCTGTTGCTTGCGGGCTTTGATCTCGTCAGTGATGCGGGCTGTGGCTTCGGCGATCTTGGCCTCGTCGGTAATGCTGCCCAGTTCCGCCGCCAGGCGCATATCAAGATTACCTCCCAGCTGAATGTCGGTGCCGCGACCAGCCATGTTGGTGGCGATGGTGACCGAGCCCGGCTCACCTGCGGTAGCGATAATGCTGGCTTCCTGCTCATGGTGGCGGGCGTTGAGAACATTGTGCTCGATCTTGTCGGCTTTAAGCAGATTTGAAAGATGTTCGGATTTTTCGATGCTGACAGTGCCGACAAGTGTTGGTTGATGGCGCTTCTGGCATTCCTTGATCAGGGTGATAAGGGCAACATCTTTTTCAGCCGTCGTGCGGTAGACCTCGTCATCCATATCGTCGCGAATGCAGGGAACGTTGGTCGGGATGTCAATCACTTCAAGGCCGTAAATTTCGGAAAACTCACCGGCTTCGGTCATTGCCGTTCCGGTCATCCCGGCCAGTTTCGGATAAAGCCGGAAATAGTTCTGGAAGGTGATCGAGGCCAGTGTCTGGTTCTCGTTCTGGATTTCAACGCCTTCCTTGGCTTCCAGCGCCTGATGCAGGCCGTCCGAATAGCGCCGGCCTTCCATCATGCGGCCGGTGAATTCATCAATGATGACGACCTTGTTGTCGGTGACGATGTAATCCGTATCGCGCTCAAACAGGATGTGGGCCCTGAGCGCCTGATTGGCATGATGAACAAGGGAAATGTTGTTCATGTCGTACATCGAGCCTTCTTCAAGCAATCCTGCCTCACGCAGCAACTGTTCGACCTTCTCGGTGCCGGTTTCGGTCATCGTCACCGCCTTGACTTTCTCGTCTTTTTCGTAGTCTTCGGGCGACAGTTTTGGAATCAGCTTGTCGATGGCGACATACATGTCGGCGGCGTCTTCGGTGGGGCCGGAAA
Source organism: Rhodospirillaceae bacterium (assembly GCA_014382375.1). Taxonomy (GTDB): domain Bacteria; phylum Pseudomonadota; class Alphaproteobacteria; order Rhodospirillales; family JABHCV01; genus JACNJU01. The sequence continues at coordinate 1,035 of JACNJU010000053.1, read as the reverse complement.
TAATAAGCGGCGTACGCGCTTCATCAATCAGGATCGAATCGACTTCATCGACGATGGCGTAGCCGAACGGCCTTTGCACCATATCGTCGAGGGTAAATTTCATGTTGTCGCGCAGATAATCGAAGCCGAGTTCGTTATTTGTCGCGTAAGTGACATCACAAGCGTAGGCGGCGCGGCGTTCATCATCATCCAGGCCATGAACAATGGCGGAGCAACTCATGCCCAGGGCGTTGTAAATGGCGCTCATCCATTCCGAATCACGCTTGGCCAGATAGTCGTTGACGGTAACCACATGGGCACCGTTGCCGTTTAGCGCATTGAGATAGACCGGCAGGGTCGAGGCCAGGGTTTTACCTTCACCGGTGCGCATTTCGGTAATCATGCCCCGGTGCAGGACAATGCCGCCCAGTAGCTGGACATCGTAATGGCGTTGACCAAGAGTTCTTTTGGCGGCTTCGCGAACGGTCGCGAAGGCATCGACGAGCAGATCATCAAGGCTCTCACCGGCGCTCACGCGGTCCTTTAACCACGCTGTGCGGGCACGCAGTTCATCGTCGTTCAATGCCTCCAATTGCGCTTCAAGCGCATTGATGGCTTCGACGTCCTTATTCAGGGTTTTCAGGAAGCGCTCGTTGGCAGAACCGAACAATCGCCGGGCGATGGCGCCGATCATTTATGACCTCAAAAAATCTATTGGCTGAGAGGACCGAAAGAACGTCCCCCGGGCCGATGAAAGAGATAGAGTCCAGAAGGGCGTCTGTCAATGCAACGACGCAGAGAATTTATGCATTTTCCGAGCAGCAGCGCCCTGAATTGGGTGTTTTTACATTATATTCCATCTGAGGGTGTTTCACTAATTTCCGTGATCAAGGAAGATTTGGTGGCTCAAGCATAAGCCGCAAGTACGTTTTGGACCCTTGTCTGGCAGCTGATGATATGGTTAATACCAACGGCATTTCCCACTTATAAGGACTTTCACTTCTCATGACCCGTTTCAGCCTTATCGCCTCGCTTTTTGTCTTTGTTCTCAGTCTG
>JACNJU010000201.1 GCA_014382375.1 Rhodospirillaceae bacterium | reverse complement strand
AATCTTGGTATAAACAGGCTAAGCACTAATCCTTAGCTACTTCAGCCCCAAAATTAATCTTCGAGCGAATCATTTTGGGAAACTCCCCCTACTGTAAAAATGTACGAGGTGCGGTTCGGCACTATTCCAATCAGTACCGTTACCCCTCGTCCCCACATGTAACCACACGCTAAAATACAGAAAAGACCATAGAAAATGTAGTATTATAGTATTTCTAATATAAAGCCTTCATGACTGTTGCAGAAAAGACACAAAAAAACCGGCATGCTAGTCAAGCCGCCGGTTTTTAAGTGGGGAATTATCTTCCCTTATCTGAGATACAGATGAACCTCGTTAGACTTGGACTGAGCGCTGGTCTTACCTGACATGGCGACCCGCGAAGGCGGCAAGCCCATATCAATCAGTGAGCGCAAGACCCCTTCGGCGAAACGTTGCGCCTTGTTGGAATTAAGCGCCACACGGGCGGGTCCTCCGACACTGGGCGCCACGGCGACGAGGTCGAATACCGCATCGGGTCGGCGTTCAAGAACCCGACTGACGGCTGCGTAGAGCGCTTGTTGATAGGGAATATCAGGGCGATCAAAGCGAATAACCACCAGCGGGCGGCGATCTGACGTGTCCTGAGCACGGGCCGGTCCCTGGAAGATCGAGTTGCCAGCAGCCGAAACAATCGCCTGATTGGCAAGGCTGGCACCAAAGATTTCACCGCCCTTGATACCGGCTGAAAGCAGGTTAAGGTTGGATCGTTCAGTTGCGACGTAGTTGGTTTGACGGCGCACATCTTCGGCCAGCTCCTTGAGCAGGCGTTCGATCAGCACGACCGTGCGGTTGACCTCGTCCTCAAGTATAGCCAGTTGTTTGTGGTCTTCATCAACGGCGCCCGAAACACTGAATGCGGCGCGGGTCGATTCCGACAGGAACGCCGACATGGTTGAATCAGACGAAACCGCCGTCGCCAACCTGTTCAATTCACCAGTATTATTGTTAATGCGTTCAAGATCGCCGCGGGCATTGTTAAACTGCTGCACCAAAATCGGGTTGCCGGGGGTGGTGCCGACCTGCAATCGCGTGTTAATGGCGGCAACCGTGCCATGGTAGCGTTGCGAATCCTGCACGATACCGGCGCGCAACTGCTGCAAGCCGCCATTGTGTTGCGAAATAGATGCCTGCAGGCGTTTTAGTTCTGCGCGCAGCTCAATCACCTTTTTCCCGACGAAGGTCCCAGTCGATGTGCCGGGCGTCACCCCCTGGGGCTGGAAATTACTGTTGCCAAGAACAGGTTGTCCGACGGCAACCGGTGCCGGTGCTTGTGCCTGTTGTTGTTCGACTGCCTGTCCATCCTGTGCCTGCGCAGGTGCGCCTGCGGGATCTTCCCCTGTCAGGGAAGGCCACAACGCTTCTTCTGTGAAAGAGCATGCAGGGAGGAGCAGAGCCGCGCCTACGATCGCAGCTCGAAATCCTGATGATTTCCGAAACTTTGAAAAATTCATGAAGCGACTGAGCCTTTGCCTAAAATAAATATTGTCATCTCAAAGGAGTGACAAATAATGAACTTGACGAATATTTCATTGTTTGGAAATACCGCCCCCACTCTTTTGGTTTTTCAGGATATTACTCAAAGCCACAGGGCGCGACAAGGACGGATTTGCATCCTTTACAGAGGCTCTAAAAAAGACCCTTCTAAGCACTTGCCATTGAAAGGCCTCTGGAGTAGTGTCGCCAACCTTCGTGAGGGGGATTTCAAACCCCGCGATGATGTATGTGCCCGTAGCTCAATTGGATAGAGCATCTGACTACGAATCAGAAGGTTGGGAGTTCGAGTCTCTCCGGGCGCGCCAATTATTTCAATGGCTTAGAGGCTTAATTGCTTCTGAGCCATTATTCTTTTGCAGCGCTAGGCAACAACTAGGCAACAAGCCTAATAACGCTTTAGGCTAAACTCCCCACTTGCAGGATATCCTCGATCTGCAAGGATCGTGGAGGTCAATGGAGGTGAAAAGACCCACTCAAGATTGCAGCAAAAAATGCATGGTTTCACACAGCTTGGCAACGTAGCCTGTCAACAACAGCAAATTACTACGGATATGCATGGACTAATATTGGAGTGGGGGTGAAAATATGTGGTTTCGCAGAGGCAAGGTGAAGAAGGTGGCGAATGTGTTACGAGGCTTTTTGCCAGTGTTTCAAACACCTGAACGTATAAGAGAGGTCATACAAGATGATGTCTACATCACTGCTTGGTTTTGGCAGTATGCGAGAATGGTTCAGGAAAATGATCTCAAAATCCCTGTCACTAAGGACTTTGCTTTTGCTAAAGATGTTGTGGCCTACTGCTTGGAGTTGTCGGTAGAGGAGGTCAGTGAAAAAATGTCTGCTTCATCAGACATATACGACCCAACTGTATCCGATGGTGAACCGCACCCCATATTCGATGCTACAAAAACCTATGATGATGTTGTTAACGGCAAGGAGCCATGGGGGTTGATAAGTTTGAAAGAGAGGTTCAATGGAGAATAGCCGGATTGTTCGATTATTTGCACCGCATCATCATCGCCGCGCCGGTCATAGTAGCCTGTCAACAACAGCAAATTACTACAGGCATCTATTCCCGTCTGAAAATCACAAGGCGGGGATGGATGCGATAGCAGGGGAGTTGGTGGGGTGAACGAGGGGATGTCCGATTTACTATAGGACCTTGACACAACTCGAAACTGAACCAGTTTTTTTTTCTCAATCGGCGACAACCTTGTACGTTAGAGAATTGCTGTCCTGATTAAGTATTTCCAATTTATACTTCTTAAACTCTATATTTTTGCTATTTAGCG
>JACNJU010000199.1 GCA_014382375.1 Rhodospirillaceae bacterium | reverse complement strand
AAGATGTCGATGAAGCCCAGGCTGTTGTTGTGCAAAGCGCCAAGGCCCTTGCTGATGCCGGTGAAATCGTTATCTCCAGCGGCTCCGAAGAAGATGAGCTGGTGTATTAGCATGGGAACCGCTGAAAAATTCATGTTTGACGTTTCTTTCGACAATGAGCCAGTAGTGCCATTGGAGGTGGAAGTTGCGCCAGACTTGCCCGTTGAAGAACCCGAAGAAGAGATCATTGTCCCCACTTTCAGTGAGGAAGAACTTGAACTTGCCCGACAACAGGCTTTTGAAGATGGCAAGAAAGAGGGACTGGCTGCAACCACGGAGACTCTGACCAAACAAATCAATGAAACCCTTGCACTGATTGATCAAAAGCTGATGATCGCCTTTCAAACTCAGGATGCCGCCAATGATGTAATAGGCCGCAGTGCGCTTTCAGTGGCAAAAGGTATTTGTGCAAAGATGCTGCCTGCGTTAGCCGAAAAATACGCCTTTGATGAAGTCGAGCGGGTGATCACGAGCGTCTTCGCCAAGCTCCTCGAACAACCAAGCGCAACAATCACCGTCCATTCATCGCTGAAGGAACCCATTGAACAGCGCATAAACGAACTATCCGTCGGCAAAGGGTACGAAGGAAAAATTACTTTAAACGCCGACCAATCAATGGAGCCAAGTGATTGTATGGTTGAGTGGTTCAACGGCGGCAGTGAACGGGACTCCTTGGCTATCTGGCAAGACATATCAGAAATCGTTGAGCGGAATCTCGGGTCCGGACCTACAAAATGGAATGAGCCGGACGAAAATGCCGAAAGCCACGCTGCAATACAGGAAAAGCAAGCCCAAAGGGACAGTGAAACCGCACAAACAGAACCACAAGACGCTCCAGAAGAAGCTCTTTCAAATGACGTGCATCAACCCGAAACTGATGACTGACAACTGATGTCAGGAGGAACCCATGGCTGACGAAAAAGACTTAGAACTATCCGACCTTGAATCCGAGGAAGAAGCTGCCGCTGAAGGAGAAGCTCCACCGCCTGCACCGGCAGCGAATGTTCCGGATATTCCCGACCTGCCCGAAAGCTCGCAGGATCTGGAAGCCGTTTACGACATCCCCGTACAAGTTTCCGCAGTACTGGGAAAAACCACCATGCAAGTTAACCAGTTGTTGAAACTGGGGCGCGGAGCGGTAGTTGAACTTGACCGGAAAGTCGGTGAAGCTATCGATATTTATGTTAACAACAGGCTCGTTGCCCGTGGAGAAGTCGTCGTGGTCGAAGACCGTCTTGGTGTAACGATGACGGAAATTATCAAAACGGAACGTTCTTAAGGACTCGCTCAATGGCAAATGATGGCGGAAACATAAAAGTCAGAAAGACCCGATCCTCGATGGATATCGCGACCATTATTGGCTTGTTATCAGGTTTTGGCTTGATTGCAGCAGCTATTTTTCTGGGCGGCGACCCGGCGTCGTTTGTCAATCCACCGTCTATTTTAATTGTCATTGGCGGCACCCTTGCAATCACCACCATGTGCTTCACCATTACTGATATGGCGCGCACATTCAAAGTCATTGGCAAGACCTTCTTCTATACGTCGCGGGACCCTTCTGACGCGGCCACCCAGGTTTTGCAAATTGCCGAACTTGCGCGCAGACAAGGCGTTCTTTCCTTACAAAATGTTCTTGATTCATTGCGTGCAGAGCCTTTTTTGCACAAGGGCATGTTAATGGTTGTTGATGGCACCCCTGGCGAAGAGGTCGAAGCCATCATGCGCCGCGACCTTAACGCCACCATGTTACGCCATCACAAGGGTGCCAATATTCTGCGCAAGGCGGCGGAATTCGCCCCGGCCATGGGCTTGATCGGGACCTTAATCGGCCTCGTTCAGATGCTCGGCAACCTTGATGACCCTTCGACCATCGGACCGGCCATGGCGGTCGCTCTGCTAACCACTTTTTACGGCGCTGTTCTGGCCAACATGGTGTTTTCACCAATGGCTTCAAAACTGGAACGCAACTCGACCGAAGAGGCCATGGTCAACACCGTTTACATGATGGGAGCGGCCTCGATTGGCAGACAGGAAAATCCACGGCGGTTGGAAATGCTGCTCAACAGCATCCTGCCACCGGCAAAACGCGTTCAATACTTTGACTAGAGAAGCCTGGGTTATTCAAACGCAGACAAGGCGCTCTGACTTTTAAACATCGATCAAATAACCTGCATTTAAATGCAGTTTGATCTAACGGAAAAATAGAACGATGCGATTACTCATAATTGGAACACTTGACGGTCAAATTGGCGGCGCCAGCCGCATCGCCATTAATCGTGGTGCCCAGGTCACTCAGGCTGATGATATTAACGCTGGTCTGGAAACACTCAGATCCGGCAACGGCGCCGACCTTGTGATGATCGATGTTAATCTGGATGTAGGGTTGCTGATTGGAAGCTTAAACGACGAACGCATTATCGTCCCTGTTGTTGCTTGTGGCATTGGAAATGACACCCAGGCCGCGGTTCGCGCCATCAAGGCAGGTGCCAAGGAATTCATCCCCCTGCCACCCGATACGGACCTGATCGCCGCTGTTCTTTCGGCCGTTACCGAGGAAAGCCACACGATTATCTATCAAGATCCCTCAATGATCGAATTGTTGAGAATGGCTGATCAAGTCGCGCCCAGCAATGCCAGTATACTTGTCACCGGCGAGTCCGGTACCGGCAAGGAATTGATCGCCCGTCACCTGCACAACAAAAGTCCACGCGCCAAGGCCCGGTTTGTCGCCGTAAACTGCGCGGCGATCCCTGAAAACCTTCTTGAATCCGAGCTTTTCGGTTACGAGAAAGGGTCGTTTACAGGGGCAGTATCGCGTCGCATCGGCAAGTTCGAAGAAGCCAACGGCGGTACCCTTCTGCTCGACGAAATCACCGAAATGGACCCCCGACTGCAAGCCAAGTTATTGCGCGCCATTCAGGAACGTGAAATTGACCGGGTTGGTGGCTCCAAGCCCATTGAAGTCGATGTCCGCATTGTCGCCACCTCGAACCGTGACATGACAGAAGCCGTCGCCAAGGGAACCTTCCGCGAAGATCTTTATTTTAGATTGAACGTGGTTAACCTGATACTGCCGCCGTTGCGCGACAGGCCAAGGGATATTGAATACCTGGCCAATCATTTTATCGAAAAATATGCTGAAGCCAATGCCATGGAGGAACTGCCCCTGGCCAGCGCGACAAAAGACCTGCTTAATGCTCACCGCTGGCCCGGAAACGTCCGCGAGCTGGAAAACACCATGCACCGCGCCGTACTGTTGGCGAGTGGAACGGAAATTGGCCCCGAAGCTGTCATGCTCAGTGGCTCCGCAGCAACAGGCGCCGTGGATGGAGCGAGTGAGGCGATAGGGGGCGACATGGTTGGTCGCACGGTTGCGGCCGTCGAGCGCGACCTGATCATCGACACTTTACAACATTGCCTGGGCAATCGTACCCATGCCGCCAATATTCTTGGCATCTCCATTCGCACATTGCGAAACAAGTTGAAATTGTACAACGAGCAGGGCTTCCAGGTGCCGACACCGGGCGAAGCTGATCGTCCCTCCGTTTAATATCAAGGATAACAAGCGGTAATGGCCGACACACCAGAAACAACCACCGTCGGGGAAGCAAAACCTGAAGCAGGCCCCAGCTTGAGTCTGATTGAGATCGTTCAGTTTTTCGGCAAACGTTCTGATTTGATGCTGGCTTTTGGTGTGATCACGATCCTTGTCGTCCTGATCTTGCCTCTGCCTACATGGATGATGGATTTGGGGCTGGCGTTTTCGATCACCTTCTCCGTGCTCATTTTGATGACTGCGCTGTTCTCGGAAAAGTCGTTGGAATTCAATGCATTCCCGACGATTCTACTGCTCGCGACAATGACCAGATTATCCTTGAACCTGGCCTCAACACGATTGATCCTCGCCGATGGTCACCGCGGAACCGGTGCCGCCGGAAAGGTTATCGAAGCCTTCGGCGGCTTTGTCATGAGCGGCAATTTCGTTATTGGTATCATCGTTTTTGCAATCCTGGTGATCGTCAACTTTATCGTCATCACCAAGGGTTCGGGCCGTATCGCCGAAGTTTCCGCCCGCTTTACCCTGGACGCCATGCCCGGCAAGCAGATGGCCATCGATGCCGATTTGTCGACCGGGCTTATCGATGAAGAAACCGCCCGCGCCCGGCGCAAGGAACTTGAAGACGAAAGCACCTTCTTCGGGTCCATGGACGGTGCGTCCAAATTCGTCCGTGGGGATGCTATTGCCGGCCTGTTGATTACCTTTATCAACGTCATCGCCGGGATGATTATCGGCGTCGCGCAGAAAGACCTGAGCTTCGCCCAGGCTGCAGATTTCTACACCCGGCTGACCGTCGGCGATGGTCTTGTAACCCAAATTCCGGCTCTTATCGTCTCAACCTCCGCTGGCCTGATGGTGACCAAGGCCGGTGTTCGCGGATCAACGGAAAAAGCCCTGTTCAGCCAATTGGGAGGGCATCCCAAGGCCCTGGGTGTCAGTTCCCTGCTGCTCGTCATTATGGCGATGCTTCCGGGCATTCCGGCAACGCCTTTCCTTGTCCTTAGCGGCGGCACGGCACTGATGGCGTTTTTTGTCAATCGCAGCCAGGAACACATCAAAAAAGAAGTTTCCCTTAGGCAGGAGGAGGAAGAACTTGAACCTTCGGCCCTGGAAGATGAACCCATCTCGTCTGCTCTCAGGATCGACTACCTTCGCCTTGAACTTGGTTACGGGCTGTTATCACTGATCAACAATCCCACCGAGGGTCAGCGCCTGACCGACCAGATCAAGGCCTTACGCCGTCAAATGGCATCCGACATCGGTTTTGTCATGCCTTCGGTACGTATTCAGGACAACATGCAATTATCGGCCAATGCTTATGTTGTCAGGCTCAAGGAAATCGAAGCTGGTGAAGGTGACCTGCGCCCCAACATGCTCCTGGTCATGGATCCTCGCGGCGAGGAGATCACCCTGCCCGGCGAGAAAACCGTTGAGCCGACTTTCGGCCTTCCGGCCATGTGGATTGACGAAACCAACCGCGAAGAAGCCTTGTTCAGGGGCTATACGGTGGTTGATCCGGCAACCGTCATCACCACCCACCTGACGGAAGTCATCAAGGACAACATGGCTGAGCTGTTATCCTACGCAGAGACCCAAAAACTGATAGACGAGCTGGACAAGGAACATCAGAAACTGATCGCCGATATGATACCGGCGCAAATTTCCCTTGGCAGTGTTCAGCGGGTCCTGCAAAACCTATTGGCCGAACGGGTCTCCATTCGCGATCTGCCGACAATTCTCGAAGGTGTCTCTGAGGCTTGCGGCCAAACCCGCAATATAACCATGATTACCGAACATGTCCGGGCCCGGCTGGCCCGTCAGATCAGTTCTATGAACACCAATGACAACGGTGTCATCACCATGATGACCCTGACCCCTGAATGGGAACAGGCCTTCGCCGAATCCATCGTCGGCACCGGTGAGGACAGGCAATTATCAATGTCGCCAAGTCGCCTGCAGGAATTTATCACCGCCCTGCGCACTGCCTTTGAACGGCAGGCCATGATGGGTGAAACACCGGTACTGCTGACCAGCCCGACGATCAGGCCTTTCGTGCGCTCCATCGTCGAAAGATTCCGTCCAATGACGACGGTGATGTCGCAAAACGAAGTCTTTTCCAAGGCCAGCATCAAGACACTGGGGCAGGTGTAATCAACCATGCGCATGAAATCGTTTTTCGCGCCGACAATGACCGAAGCAATGGAACTGGTGCGCTTTGAAATGGGTGCCCAGTCAATCATCGTCGCCACCCGCGACGAGAAGGACGGCGCCATCATTACAGCGGCAATTGAAGATACCGCCGACAATGGATTGAAAAAGTCGGAAAAGCTGGCCCCTGAAGAACAACCGGATTTCAATCCTGAAGACACTGTTGATGTCATTCGCCAGAGCCTGAGCTACCACGGATCGCCGGTAACGCTCTCAGAACGGCTTGCTGGCAACGCCACTGACATCGTCGCAGACTCCCCGACCCTGGCCCTTGCAGCGGCTATGGACGAGGCCTTCACCTTTGCCCCCATATCGGCTTTGTTGACCGGCAAGGGAAAAACACAAACCGCACCGCGGATTCTTATAATGGGACCACCCGGTGCCGGCAAAACAATCACCACGGCAAAACTGGCGGCCCTGGCGACCTTAAATAAAATAAACCCACAAGTAATCACCACCGACTGTAAAAGAGCCGGTGGCATCGAACAATTGGCCGCTTTCACCCGAATCCTGAAAATTGATTTACTGTCAATTGAAGACGCTGACGGGCTTTCAAAGTTGCTGGAGGGAACAGCAAAAGACACCCCTGTTTTGATCGATAGTCAGGGCACCAATCCCTTCGACAGGCAGGAAATGGGTCATCTAAAATCTCTTGCCAGTGCCGCCGGAGCAGAGAATGTGTTGGTTCTGGCTGCCGGTGGGGACGCCCTGGAAGCAGCTGAAATTGCTAGAGAATTTTCCGGAATAGGGGCTACACGACTGGTTGTGACACGGCTCGATATGACGCGACGCCTTGGTAGTATTCTTGCCGCCGCCGATGCTGGAAAACTGTCCTTATCAGACGTCAGTATCAACCCTGACGTTGCCGAAGGCATCAATCCGATAAATCCGGTCTCACTGGCTCGGCTCATCATGCCGTATACTGATAACCAGCAAGCGGGTTATTCGACCATGACAGACAGACACCAAACCATGACCGAGGCAAGACTATGAGTTCCGCACCGACCCTGGCACCCCGCCCCTCGTCACGAACAAGCGGACAAAACATGATCGCCATTGCATCAGGCAAGGGCGGTGTCGGGAAAACATGGTTCGCCATCACCCTGACCCACGCGCTGGCACGTCAGAAAGTCCGTACCTTGCTGTTCGATGGCGATCTTGGCCTGGCTAATCTGGATATTCAGTTAGGATTGATGCCCAAGCACGATCTTGGCAGCGTTATCGCTGGCAGATTGACACTCAATCAGGCGGTCCTGACCTATGAAGAAGGAAACTTTGACATTATCGCCGGACGCTCCGGCTCCGGTGGGCTTGCCAATATTCCAGCCAGTCGCTTGCAAATTCTGGGTGATGATCTAAACCTTCTTTCCGCCGCCTATGACAAGGTTGTTATTGATCTGGGCGCTGGCGTTGAGCGCACAGTTCGTCAATTGACCCAAAGCGTCGGCACCTGTCTTGTCGTCGCCACCGACGAACCGACATCCCTGACGGATGCTTATGCCTTCATCAAGGTCACCCACATGGAACGCCCCGGTGCCGATATCCGCATCGTCATCAACATGGCCAATTCGACCCGTGAAGGCGAACGCACATACAATACCTTGCTTAAGGCCTGTGAAGGTTTCCTGAAAATCTCACCGCCGCTTATTGGCGTCATCAGACGCGATAACAAGGTGCGGGAGTCAATTAAAAGCCAATCATCGATTCTGACCCGCTTCCCCAATACCGAAGCGGCCAGCGACGTCGAACGCATAGCCGAGAAACTCAAAGAATAAGTTTCACATGACCACCATAACACCGCCGACAGCACCCCAGCCACCGCCAAGCACCCCCAGCACGGCCCCGGTTGTGGTCGTTCAGTCACCGCCGGCGGCATTGGCCCGCCTTGCCATCGGCCAACTTCTGGAAGCCACCGTGACTGCCCAGACAGGGAAGGATGTTGTTCAGGTGCAAACGCCTCTGGGCCAGCTTTCAGTTCAATCAGTCATAGCCCTGCCAAAAGGCAGCGCGCTGGTCTTGCAATTACAATCCCAGTCACCGTTCTTTCAATTTCAGGTCAACAGCCTGAACGGAAACCCGCCACCCCATATTCTTAAAAAGGCCAATGCCGCAATATTGAGTCCCGGCACAGCGGAGCGGGCAAAAGGTACAACAGCCAATCAGGGTCAAACGGCCACAGCCCCGAAATTAACCCCCGGCAGTGTCTTGCAGGCGACCGTTATGCGGCCGTTATCTCAAGCCATAACAGCCTCCGCAAATACAACAGCATCATTAACCGGTGCGGGAACAGCAACGGATGTCATCAAGGGCGGTGTCGGTGCACAGGCGAGTGCGACTCAGGGATTATCAAAGCAAGCGCCATTGACAGCTGCAACCACGGGTAAACAGACTGCCCGGGCAACGACGCCGTCTCACAATAACCCGGCATCAGCACCGGCCACCGTAAAGGTTCCTTCGGGAGTTCTTTCCAAGGCACCTGGATACCTGCCACCTGGTTCTCAATTAAGCGTAAAGATCAGCAGCGTCCAATTGCCAAACCCGGCCGCCGCCAGCACCTCCCCGGCGGCTCCCGCAGGGCCGGGAGCCAACCCGACATTAAGCGCCGGATCCTCTTTAAGCGGGTCGGTCACAGGCAGCACCCCGTCAGGCCATCCCATCGTCCAGACACGAGCCGGGGTATTCGCGCTGACGACCCAAACAGTTGTGCCCCGTGGTAGCGTCGTTACGTTTGAGGTGGTCAATACACCAAGTCCGCCACTGATCAAGCCAGGAGCTGCGCCAATGCTCCACGAATCCCTGTTCATCTCGAGAAAATGGCCAGCCCTTGAGCAAGTGGTTCAAGTCCTCCATGAAGTCAATCCGGCAACCGCCCAACAACTGGTAAACACCATTCTGCCGCGCCCTGATGCGGGCTTAACCTCTGGCTTGATCTTCTTTTTGACAGCGCTTCGCGGTGGCGATTTGCTTTCCCTTATCGGCGAAGCGCCCTTGCGTATGATCGAACGTAACCGTCCCAATCTTGCCGGTCGGATGACAGAGGATTTCACTGCTTTGTCCCGAATTGCCGACGAGCCAGGTCCCGGCGACTGGCGTGTCGCCTTGATCCCGATTAACACAGGGGCGGAAATTGAACAGATCCGATTGCTGATGCGTCAACACGCTGGTGAAGAAGGTGAAGACGCCGGGCCAGCCGATGGTCGCTTTGTCGTCGATGTGGAATTAACGTCCCTGGGTCGTTTGCAACTGGATGGCCTGGTGAGAAACAACGGCAAATCACTGGATCTGATTATTCGATCCGAAAAACCGCTAAGCGAAACCATGCACAATGATATCCGCACCATTTTCCTTGATGCGGCTGACTTGACCGGCCTTAAGGGCGGGGTCAATTTTCAAGCCGCACCGGCTAATTTCATCGACATTGCCGACCCGTTGGGTGACCATGCACTCGGCCTTTTGGTATAGGTAAATTTATGGATATCCAAGAAAGACGCCGTTTCCTTGAAGCCGAACGCAACCCGGACATCAAGCTGGATTATGTCATCACCATCACCGGCCGTATGGCGACCCATAGCAACGTTGACTGCAGCGTTGTCAGTCTGCGCTACGTCCCCGACAGGGTGATTCTGAAACCAACGTCTTTCGGACGCTATCTGGACGCCCTTGGCACCATGGATTGGGCGGCCCTTGAAGAGGCAGCGGCGGCTGTTCTCAATGACGTCAATAACGAGATCATAGCGCGCTGGGTGCAAGTCGGAATTTTCGCCCCCGATCAGGTCCACCCCGGCATTGACGGTCATGAGGTTCTGCTTGAGGACCGCCAACCCAACTGGGATAACGTGGGATTGCTGTCACGCCTTAAGAGACATTAGATACTATCCACTAGGCCCGTTTCTGGAGAAAGGACTGCATCCCGACTTCATCAAGGGCCTGTTGATCCTGACGATCAATCTCTGTCTGTTCACGTTTTTTGCGCGTTTGAAGAGCCGTTTCAAATTTTTTCAGCTCCCGGTAGGCCTGGTTGACCTCTTCGCGGGCTTCGTCGGCCTGTACTTCAAGTTGCTGTATGGAAATCTGGATAATGGTGCGGCGTTCAATTGTTGCATCGGCATAGTACCCATACAGGAAACCCGCTTCATTTGGCGAGGCTGATGCGACGGCTTGCTCCATGATCAGATCTTCTTCCAGCTTTCGAGCCTCGGCCTCGAAACCACCTATCAGGCCCATAATCTCGCCAAGTTTCCGGCGTTTCTGATCGACGCTCCATTCGTTGAGACGGATCAGGGTTTCAAGACCACGAGCCATTAAAAAAATCTCCTAAGGAAAATCATTATTCTATTGAATTGAGTTGCTGCAGGGTTTCCGGACTCAAGGTTTGCTCTCTCAGGGGCTGGATCGGCTCTTCGCCGCCTGCTTCCGGGGCCTGTTGATCGGAAATTTTCTCTGGCGGTTGTTCTGGTGGCGCCGCAGGAGGCGGCGGCGGTGGTGCTGGCGGAGGCACCGTCTCGTCTTCAACGCCGACAACCTGCATGCCAAGGATTGCACGCAATTCATCATAACAGGTCGCCAATGGAGAATGATCCTCGACGGTTTGGGACAAAAAGGCTTCAATACCCGGATAATAATGAATCGCCTCGTCGACGGCCCCGTCGCTACCACGCCGGTACGCACCCAAGCGGATCAGTTCAGCCATATCCTCGTATGTGGCCAGGTATTTGCGGGCCCTGTTGATGACTTCGTTCTCCTCCTTCGTATTGCAGGCGGGCAAGGTTCTGGAGACACTTCTAAGAACGTTGATCGCCGGGTAACGACCACGTTCGGCAATCGCCCGATCAAGCACCACGTGACCATCAAGAATACCCCTGACGGCATCGGCTACCGGTTCATTATGATCATCGCCTTCAACCAGAACCGTAAACAGCCCGGTAATTGACCCCTGCCCCGGCGAACCCGGACCGGCGCGTTCAAGCAAACGTGGAAGTTCGGCAAAAACGGATGGTGTATAGCCTTTTGATGCCGGGGGTTCGCCCGCCGACAAGCTGATTTCGCGCTGCGCCATGGCAAAGCGTGTAACACTGTCCATCAGGCACAAGACATCCTTTTTCTGGTCTCGGAAAAATTCTGATATGGCCATCAGCACATAAGCCGCCTGACGACGGACCAGTGGCGGTTCGTCAGAAGTGGCGACAACGACAACACTGCGCGCCATGCCATCCTCGCCAAGGTCGTCTTCGATAAATTCGCGGGCCTCGCGTCCGCGTTCCCCGATCAGTCCGATAACACTTATTTCGGCTTCCGTATGACGGGCCATCATTGACATGACCGTCGATTTACCGACACCAGAGCCCGAAAAAATACCCAACCGCTGGCCACGACAACAGGTCAGAAAGGCGTTGAGAGCCCGAATACCCAAATCGATCTTGCCGCCAACGCGTTGACGTTCGTGGGCATGGGGCGGTTTGGCATGAATGCGGTAAGCCTTGGGGCCTTTGATCAGTGGTCCCTTGCCATCGACCGGCTCGCCAAAGGCGTTAACCACTCGTCCCATCCAACTGATGTCGGGATAGATCAACGGATCGGTGAGACTGACTTCAGCCCTGGACCCCATACCGATGCCATCAAGTGTACCGAAGGGCATTAACAAGGCCCGCTCGTTCCTGAAACCGACAACTTCGCACATCACCTTGCGATCGCCACGGCCAATAAGACGACAGCGATCACCGATTGATAATTCACCCTCGACGCCCTGAACCTCTATCATCAAGCCGACAATCGCCGTCACCCGCCCATAAACGGAATGTTCTGTCATGCGCTCTAGTTCAGTCAGAATATGGTCGCCGGGTGTCTTCACGCCGCGCCTTCCCAACCGTTAAACAACTGGTGCCGTATGTCCATTTCGATGCCCAAAATTATCCCTCGCTGATTATCCCAGCGGAGTCTTTAATAATTGGTATAAACGAACCTTTGAGCGAGCAATAAAATGATCGCAAGAGGGATTAAGGAATAATCTTAACAATTATTAACATTTATGGTTAATATAGCGAATCTGAAAGTGTTTGGGAGCCTCATTTTATGCGTGTCCTTCTTGTTGAAGATGATCCGGTAACCGCCCAGAGCCTGCAGATGATGCTGGAGTCCGAGAATATGGTCGTCGATTCGACCGACCTTGGCGAGGACGGACTCGAAATTGGCAAACTTTACGATTACGACATTATTATTCTCGATTTGATGCTGCCTGATATTGACGGTATCGAGGTCTTGCGCCGCCTTCGTGACGCACGTGTCGAAACCCCGGTGCTTATCCTGTCTGGCCTGACAGAGGCCGATGACAAGGTACGCGGACTTGGCACGGGCGCCGATGATTACCTGACCAAGCCTTTCAACAAGGCCGAATTAATGGCCCGCATTCAGGCCATCGTCCGGCGCTCGAAAGGCCATGCGCAATCGATCATCCACACCGGTAAACTGAGTGTCAACATGGATGCCCATACGGTCGAGGTAAGTGGCCACCCTGTTCACCTGACAGGCAAGGAATATGGCATTCTTGAACTGTTGTCCTTGCGCAAGGGAACGACCCTGACCAAGGAAATGTTCCTCAATCACCTGTACGGCGGCATGGACGAGCCTGAGCTTAAAATCATTGATGTTTTTATCTGCAAGTTGCGCAAAAAGCTGAGCAACGCCACGGCGGGGGAAAACTACATCGAAACGATTTGGGGTCGGGGTTATGTCTTGCGTGATCCGCAATCTGGAGATGAAGCGGAACCAGAAGCCGCCAAAGCCTGAAACACTCAGGTTCCGTCGAGGGTTACCGAAGACGTCGACAGACAATATACGCCGCGCAATCCCGGAACCGGTTTGAATTTATCTGAAATGCCCAAAACCGTTTCCGCACCGCCCAGGAACAGGATGCCATCTTCAGGCATCATCTGGCTGATTTGTTCAAGAACCTTACCCTTGGTTTCCTGATCAAAGTAAATCAACACATTGCGGCAGAACACGACATCAAACTTACCCAACTTCTGCAAATCGCCCAGCAGATTGAGCTCCTGATATTTAACCATGGTGCGCAGCGCCGAGCTGGCCTGCCACATGTCGTCTTTTTTCTCGAAATACTTTAGCAACTGCTGAATTGGCAGGCCGCGTTGGACTTCAAATTGCGAATAAAGCCCAGACTTCGCCTTCTCCAGAATTTCCCGGGAAATATCCGTGCCTATGATTTCCGTATGCCATCCAGCCAGCTTTGGGGCCTCTTCCATCAATGTCATCGCCAATGAATATGGTTCCTGACCACTGGATGCGGCCGCACACCAGATACGGAAAGATTTTTTATCAGCCCTGTTTTTCAGGAGTTGCGTCAGAACCTGATCACGAAATAATTCGAACGGCTTGATATCCCTGAAGAAGAAGGATTCATTTGTTGTCATCGCTTCGGTCACGTCTTGTATCAAGGCTTCTTCCTTGTGTGTGCGCAATGTCTGGACTAATTCTTCCAACCCCTTGAGGCCCCTCTTGCGGGCAAGTGGCATCAAGCGACTTTCCAGTAAATATGACTTCTCCTCACTGAGGACGAGCCCGGAACGTTGTTTAATAAGCGTCGATAGAAATTGGAAATCCTCGGTTTTCATTAAACATCCTTACCAAAAGATTTCATTGCATATTCAGCAAGTTCCTTCAACGGCAATACTGCACTACATATTCCTGCGGTAGCGACAGCACCGGGCATCCCCCAAACCACACTGGATTTTTCATCCTGAGCAATCAACGTGCCGCCAGCTTTGACAACATCCTGCGCTCCCTTTAGGCCATCGGCGCCCATTCCTGTCAGGATGGCCGTAAAAACATTCCCGCCAAACACTTTCACTAGGCTTCTGAGCATCGGGTCGACGGCAGGGCGGCAGAAGTTTTCCTGCGGCCCCTGGTTAATGGCAATAACATTTTTTCCATCCTTGTGCTCGACAAGCATGTGGAAGTCACCCGGTGCCAGAAGAATATGACCAGCGCGCAGCTCATCTCCATTCTTGGCTTCCGAACATGTCCAGTCAGTCATCCGGGAAATATGTTCGGCCAGGATAGCAGTAAAGGTTGGCGGCATGTGTTGGGTAATGACCAGCGGTACATTGATCGTTGGTTTAAGATGTTTAAGAAATTCAAACAATGCCTGGGGACCACCTGTCGAGCTGCCAATGGCAAAAACTTTTGCCTTCAACAAACCAGGTTTTCGCAGGGTAACCGGGGCGCTGAGTGCTTTTGGTGTTGCTGACGCCACGCGAACTGGCCCCTTTGTGCGTTCGGGCCTTATCGATGGTCCTTCCTGTTGTCGGCGGTCGAGCCCCAGCTTTTTCC
>JACNJU010000198.1 GCA_014382375.1 Rhodospirillaceae bacterium | reverse complement strand
GCCCTTTTCTGAAATTTGGGCTGATACATCCGATCCCCTGATGGCGGGTTTGAAAAGTCGGCCAAGGTCTTTAAAAGGGCGTTGTGCCGCCTGTTGTCACTTCGATATTTGCGGTGGCAATACACGCGTTCGCGCCGACCAGATCACCGGTGATCCATGGGCAGAAGATCCGGCCTGTTATCTGGACGATGATGAAATCGGCTTGAGTGGTGATAAAAGTGCTGAGCGCGTTGCGGTAACGCCATTCTCCGCCTCTCGCGGTAGAAATGGCGAGGCCAAAAAGGCCAGTTAGGGCCTTTAACGGCGCTTCGACGGCTGGCTCATTCATTCAACCCGAATAAGTCCCAGGTGGACCCCGCGGGCGACGGCCTGAATGCGGGTGACGGTTCCCAGCGCCTTCATGGCGTTGTTGATGTGCCAGTTTACGCCGCGTTCGGTAATATCAAGAATTTGACCAATTTCAAATGAGCTCTTTCCGGCGGCACTCCACGTCAGGCACTCCAATTGCCTTTTGGTCAAGACTGCATTTCTAAATTCATTATCCATCCAACGGCCACCTTCTGTAGGAGAGATTGCGAAATTTGAACTGCCTGGAACGTCATGGTTGATAATATGCAAATCCGGACATTCCCCGTGTTCGTTGCCCCTTATTACCCGTGCCAAAATATTCTCTCTTTCACAATATCCATGAATGGCAATTGTAGACACTGTCATAAGTGACAGTGTTTAAATATTTAAAACTCCCGTATAAGTTTTAATTTTTTATTCCTTATATTATAATTTATAATTTATAAAATAACTAGTTAATGGAAAACTTTGCATCCGTCATTGATTCGGAAAAAATTCTGAATACACGCAGCAATGTTCGAGATGATGTCTGTCGCCTGAATTTCCATGTTGATGGAAACTGCCAGTCCAGTAAGGTCCTGTCCGCATGCCGGGGCGCTGTTTATTAAACCATAAGATTAAATTCGGCCTTAAACCCCGGGAAGAAAGAATCATTTTCCGAATAAAACCAGTAGAACACTTCACCTTGACCTTGCCCTGCAAGGGGCCTAAGCCGTTAGGAACAACTTTCAGATTGACGTAATTGGAAGGATTCCATGGGCAATTCTGCAGAAAAATCAAAAATTTCAACCTCCCTGGATTTTCGGGCAGTTGGCAAGCAGGTCGGCCATCTTGTTGTTCCTCATTCCACCAATACATCGGCCTGGGGAGCCATCGAAATTCCCGTTGCTGTTATTTCTCGCGGGGAAGGACCGACAGCTTTTTTTACGGGTGCAAATCACGGTGACGAATATGAAGGGCCGATTGCGCTCTCGAAGCTGATCAGGTCCCTTGAACCGGAACAGGTTCACGGGACGGTCATCATTATGCCGGCGTTGAATTTGCCTGCTTTTCGCGCCACCAGGCGTTTGTCCCCCATTGACGGCATGAACATGAACCGTGCCTTCCCGGGCAAAGGTGATGGCAGCGTGACGTCAATGATCGCCCATTTTGTCAGTACACGGATATTGCCGTTGGCCGATGTGGTGGTTGATATACACGCGGGTGGAAAAACCCTGGATTTTTTGCCCTGCGCCGTTATCCATGAACTGGATGATGACAATCAGATGAGCAAAACCCTGGCGGCACAGGAAGCCTTCGGGGCACCGTTCGGATTGGTTCTTCGCGAGTTGGATGCGGCCGGTATGCTGGATACGACGGTGGAGGAAATGGGCAAGGTTTTTCTGTCTACTGAACTTGGCGGCGGCGGTACCGCCACTCCCGAAACCGTTGCAATTGCCGAAATTGGCGTCAGGAACATTCTCGCTCATTTTGGGATCCTGGACGAAAAGCCGCTCAGCCGTGAGGATCGGGGGATGGCGCCAATGCGTTTGGTGCATTCTCCCCATGAACAGTGTTTCACCAGCGCCCGCGACAATGGCCTGTTTGAACCCTTCAGGGGCCTGGGAGATGAAGTTGAAAAGGGTGATCCACTGGGCCAAATTCACTTTATTGAAACCCCTGAACGTGATCCTCTGATACACCATGCTGGACGTTCCGGTGTGATCCTGTGTAAAGGGGTGCCGGGTCTGGTTGGCAAGGGGGATTGCCTGGTGGTGGTTGGCGAAGACTACAAGGATAAGTAAATGGATGACGATCAGAGCGGACGCATTAACCAACTGGAAGAGGCGCTTGCCCACCAGGAAATGTTAGTGCACGACCTGAGCGATGTGCTGAACAAACAATGGCAAGCCATTGAACGAATGAGCAGGCGACTTCAGGAACTTGAAGAAAAAATCGATAGTTTGAAGTCGACGACGGAATCACCCGAAGCGGGCGAACCGCCGCCGCCTCATTATTAGTTTCTACATGGGTTGGCGGATGGTGAAGGCTCCACGAATGTCGCCAGCGTTGTAGCCACGGGCCTTGTCCTGTGGATATAGATCATCCAGCTTGGCGGCTACCTCCTCGCTGATATTGCCACCATGGCAGGCCAGACAGGGTTTTTCATCTGTCGGGATCGCTTTCATGTAACGGAATTCTTTTTTGCCCCCAGTCTCGACGACTTCAGCGAATTCCATTTTGCTGGTGTCCTCGCCTTTCGCTTTACGGGCTTCAAAATCATTCAGGACCGGCGTTTCCCATTCGTCGGGTGCGTTTGCCTGATTGCGAAGTTTCAGGCTTGTGCGTGCTATGCCCCATCCTTTGGCCTTGGAATGGGCATCGGCGATGGCCGGTGCCTGGGTGTTGCAAACGCCGATGGCATTTACCGGTCCACCGTTCGTAAGGGCGTCGACTAGTTCTCCCTTCAACGATCCGAAAAAGTCCTTGATAACGGCCCGACTGGCCATGATACGTGCTTCC
>JACNJU010000017.1 GCA_014382375.1 Rhodospirillaceae bacterium | reverse complement strand
GGGTCCGGGGCAGCTCCTCCGTCGCTTTTCTGAAGCCGGCCTTTTCGAGGCGTGACCTGCATGTTAGCGCTGGCGCCACCGTGTCGCGCATCTTGTTTGAGAACGGGTGCGCAGTTGGCGTTGTCTGCCAGCAGGGCAGGAGCGGATATCGGGTCGACGTTCGCCGGGGCGTGTTTTTGTCGGGCGGTCCCGTTGCCTCGCCTTAATTGTTGATGCTTTCAGGTATTGGTGATCAGAAGGAATTGGCGGATATCGGTATTGATGTGGTTCACCACCTTCCCGGTGTCGGGAAAAATTTGCAGGATCATCTGGAACTTTACGTGCAACAGGAATGCACACAGCCGATCAGTCTCTATAGTTCTCTCAATCCCATGGCCAAGGCGATGATTGGTCTTCGCTGGATTTTGACCCGTGGCGGGCTGGGAGCAACGAACCATTTCGAATCCGGCGCTTTTATTCGCAGCAGGGAAGGGGTCGCCTGGCCCGATATCCAATATCATTTCCTGCCCGCCGCCATGTCTTACGATGGTAATTCGGTCGCCGACGGGCACGGCTTTCAGGCGCACGTTGGACCGATGCGATCAAAAAGCCGGGGCCGGGTGTGGCTAACGTCATCTGACGTGCACGAGGCCCCTAAGATTCTTTTCAATTACATGTCCGAAGAAGATGACTGGCGGGAAATGCGGCAAAGTGTGCGCCTGACCAGGGAGATTTTTGCGCAAAAATCCTTCGATCCATACAGAGGTAAGGAACTGGCGCCGGGAGCCGACGTTCAAAGTGACGATGAGATCGACTCCTTCGTTCGCGAGACGGTTCAAAGCGCCTACCATCCCTGCGGCACCTGCCGTATGGGTGTGGGCGCTGACGCCGTTGTAGACCCGCAAACAAAAGTGCACGGTGTTGAAGGTCTGCGTGTCGTCGACTCATCAATAATGCCGACAATCACCACCGGCAACCTCAATGCACCAACCATCATGATCGCTGAAAAAGCCGCTGATATGATTTTGGGGCGTCCTGCATTGGCTAAATCAGAAGCCCCGTTCTTCAAGGCTGATAATTATGAATCATCACAGCGTTAAAGCCCGCCAGCCGGTACGCGGTATTCTGTTCGACAAGGATGGAACGTTACTTGACTTCACCCCGACCTGGCTCCCTGCTTACCAGGCCGGTGCACTGTTTGCCGCTGGTGGTAACGAGGCCAAGGCCCGGCATATGATGGTGTCGACTGGCCTTGAGGAGGAAACCAATGATTTTACCCATGGCTCCTTGCTGGCTTCGGCGACCACCGACCAGATTGCCGAAGCCTGGGTGGAACTTGGGGCGGATTATTCTCCGGTAAACTTGAGACCATTACTTGATAGGATTTTTGCCGAACAAACGGCTATCTCTTCGGTCCCGTTTCCAGGTTTGTATGAGTTGATTTCAGAGCTTTCAGAAAAAGATATCATCCTGGGACTTGGCACCAACGACGGAGAAGGCAGCGCCAGGGAATTCCTGAAAACCACCAACATCGACTCCTTTTTCTCATTTGTCGCCGGATACGACAGCGGTCATGGCGGCAAGCCTGCGCCGGGTATGATCCTGGCTTTTTGCGATGCCCATGATCTGGATCCGGGTTCGGTCATGGTGGTTGGTGACAATCACTGTGATCTTGAAATGGGCCGCGCCGCCGATGCGGGTTTCATTGTCGGTGTGCTAAGCGGAAATGGCACCAACGACGAGTTGGCACCCCTTGCGGACGTCATTATTAGCGGCATTGAAGAGTTCTCGCTTCTGGAACTCGAATAGTGAATCTGACGATAACGGCAATGGTGTTGGTTTCGGCAGCCCTTCATCCCCTGTGGAATGCGCTTATCAAACGCCAACAAAGGGCCGATGGCGCTTATTTGGGCCTTGTTACCATGCTGATGGCGCTGTCGTTCACGCACGCCACCATTGCCGGTTTTGATATGACCAGCGCCATCAAGGTTTGGCCGCTGATTGCTATATCGGTCATGGGGCAACTGTTGTATGGCTCGTCGCTGATCATCACGCTTCGTCAGGGTGATTTGTCCAGTTATTACCCGATTGTTCGATCTTCGCCGTTGATCATTGTCATTATTGGCGTGTTGTTTCTTGAGCAAACTTATTCCTGGTCTTTGCTTGGCGGGATTGCCTGTGTGCTGATCGGCGCTTTTGCCCTGCAATACCGTCGCGGATCGCATTTATTCGATGACCCCAGAACCTTGATGTTCGCGCTGCTGGCAATGTGTGGCACCGCTGTCTATTCGATCGTCGATGCGCGGGCCATGCAAAGCGTAGAGGCACCGGTGCTGTTTTTTTGGATCGAACTTTGCAGTCTCCCTTGTTACCTGATTCTGCTTCGCTTTTTCGGTATGCCGGAAACCCGTTATGCGGATTTATTTCTATGGGCACGCAGGCCTGCCATGTTCATCGCCGTTGGCTGCATTTGCTACCTGTCGTATTTTTTGATTTTATCGGCCTACGGCATGGGCGGCGATGTGGCGGCTGTGACGTCGATCCGCCAGGCTTCCATTCCGATCAGTGTAATCCTGGGTGGCCTGATGTTCCGCGAAGGCAGCATGATCCGGCGTTTGGCTGCGTCCTGCCTGCTTGCTTTTGGTATCGTCGTTATTGCCGTCATGGGATAGGGTTGCACCATGAGCAAAGACATTCATCATCCCAGTGAGGGGGATAGTAATTTAAGTCCCGGACGTGCCGAATGGTCGCGCAGTATTGCTGATGGAAAATCGGCAGGATTGGTCGCCAGTGATGCCGATCATTTCCTGCGTCAGGCTCTCTCCACCCCATGCCTTGCCGCCATCACCAAGGCCGAGGGGATATGGCTGGAGGATGCGGATGGCAATCGTTACATGGATTTCCATGGCAATAACGTCCATCACATCGGCTATGGAAACCAACGCCTGATCGCTGCCCTTAAGAAGCAGATGGATGAATTACCTTTTGCTCCCCGGCGCTTTACCAACCAGACGGCAATCGATCTTGCCGCCAAGTTGACCAGCATTGCGCCCAAGGGATTAAGCAAGGTGTTGCTCTCGACGGGTGGCTCGGACGCCAATGAGATGGCCTTGAAACTGGCCCGCGCCGCAACCGGTCGCCACAAGACCATTTCCTTCTGGGATTCCTTTCATGGGGCCGGTTTCGGGGGAGCCAGTGTCGGCGGTGAAGCGTTGTTCCGTTCGGGCCCTGCAGGGCCTCTGCTTCCAGGAAGCGAGCATGTCGCGCCCTTTTCCTGCTATCGCTGCCCTTATGGTTACGCAGGCCCCGACCTTTCCCTATGCAAAATGACGTGCGCCGAGATGGTTCGCTACGTTTTGGAAAAGGAAGGTGATGTCGCCGCTGTTATTGCCGAGCCTGTACGCTCTGTGCCTTACCTGCCACCACCGGGTTTCTGGAGAGCCGTTCGTCAGGCATGTAACGACTATGGCGCTTTGTTGATTTTCGACGATATTCCAAATGGCCTTGGCAAAACCGGGCGGATGTTCTCCTCTGACCATTTTGATGCCGTCCCCGATATCCTAACCCTTGGCAAGGCGCTTGGCGGTGGCATTCTGCCCATTGCGGCGATGATTGCCCGGCCTGAACTCGACGTTATGGCGGACCGCGCCCTTGGTCATTACACCCACGAAAAAAACCCGGTGACGTGCCGGGCGGCACTAACCACTATTGAAATTATTGAAGACGAGGGGCTTGTTGAAAATGCAGCCAAAGTTGGTGCTCATGGGCTCGAACGTCTGAACGATATGAAAGATCGCCTCCCCATTATCGGTGATGTGCGTGGTATTGGATTGGTGATGGGTGTTGATCTGGTTGAAGACGCCGAGGTAAAGACACCAGCCATGGCCGCTGCTGATCGCATTCTCTATCGGGCTCTGAAAAAAGGCCTGAACTTCAAGACCACCATGGGCAGCGTCCTGACCCTGACGCCACCGCTGATCATTACCATCCAGGAAATGGATCAGGCGCTGGATATTCTCGAAATCTGCATCGCCGAAGAGGCTTAAAGAAAGCGCATGGTCGTTGTTTTCGGGGTTTCAGGGGTGGCGTTTCAGGCCGTCACCGTGCAAACGGCGCTTTCATTCTTTAGCATTCCGCTGCGTTTGTATCTGGCTGGCCATTTTTCCCAACTTAAAAAAAAGACGGTACCAACCGGTACCGCCTTTAATTTTATTGGCAGGGTCTGGAACTAGGGTCTCTCGCCCCGGGCCAGACGCTTGTTGATGTCGTCAATAACCTTGGGCAGTTCGGCAATTGAGTCGACGACGTAGTGGGCGCCGGCTTTTTGCAGAATTTCCTTGGTTAGGTCATTGCGACGGGCAATTTCCTTTTTCGGCATCTTCTTGGCTTCGGCCAGTGAGTTGATGTTCATGTAGTTACTGTAAAGCGACACACCGACGCCCCAGCAACCGGCTTCAAGGGCTTCACCAACGCCTGATGTAGTGTCATCAACCTTAACAATAGACTGAACCGGATGGACGTCCATCAGGTCCATGTTCTTAAAGACCATGAACGGTTTTGGACGGGCCCCGTGTTCGACATCATCACCGGCGACGGTGGCATCGATAACAAAGCCCTGCTTTCTGGCGTCTTTGGCGAGGATTTCGACCATCGCACGCAGGAAGCCGGTCGAGCTGCCGATCATGATGCCGCGTTTTTTCAGTTCCTTTGAGCACTTGGCCGCACCGGGGAGCAACGTCGTGTACTTCTTCAGGACTTTAAGCTGCATGGGCACGAAGTCTGCGAACATGCGGTCAACGTCTTTTTGATTTGGCGCTTTTCCGTGAATTTTCTTCCAGCGTTCGCTGATCACCGGGTCTTCGGTCATCGCCTTGATGTGCAGGTCCTTGCGCAAACCCATGGGGCCACGCGCTTCGAGCATGGAAACATCTACGCCTTGATTTTTGAAGGCTTCGACAAAGACAACGGCGGGGGCAAGGACATAGGCATCGGCGATGGTGCCGCTCCAATCAAGGACGACGCCCTTGACTTTGCCACGGTAGCCGCGCTGGTAAACGTAATTTGGATCGTAAGACATAGATAAAACTCCTGTTGGTTTAAGCTGGGGTGCCCGTAGTGACGCCCATTTCGGATAAGGTCTCGCGCACGGCTTGCAGTGCGCCTTTCATTTCGGTTTCTCCCAACTGGCCGATGCAGCCCATGCGGAAACTGTCGGCGACAGTCAGCTTGCCGGGATAGATGACGTAATCTTTATCTTTTAATTTGTTGTAGAAGCTCTGGAAGTCAAAGTTCGGATCGGCTGGCATATGAAAGGTTACGATGATTGGAGCCTGAAGATTTTCCGGAAGAAGGGTCTTGAAGCCCATTTCGGCCATGCCTTCTACTAAAATGCGGCAATTATCCCGGTAGCGACCACCGCGTCCGGCAAGGCCGCCTTCGGCCTCATACAGATCGAGCGCCCTGTCGAATGCGCAAATGACATGTGTCGGCGGGGTAAAACGCCACTGGCTGGTTTTTTCCATGACCTGCCATTGATCATAAAGATCCAGGCTCAGGGAATGAGAATTGCCTTTGGCCTTTTCCAGGGCCAGCTTGGAAATGATAGCAAAACCCATACCCGGCACACCTTCCAGGCATTTATTGGATGACGCCATGGCTGCCTCGAAGGGAATTTTTTTAACATCAAGCTCAATGGCGCCAAAGGCGCTCATGGCGTCGATAATCAGGGCCCGGCCACGGTTTGCAACGACGGTGGCTATTTCTTCGACCGGATTAAGAATGCCAGATGTGGTTTCGCAGTGAACCATGATGACGTGGCTGATGTCGTTGTTTCCGGCCAGGATAACATCCACATCATCCGGATTGGGTGGGGTGTCTTCCGGTGTTTCAAGGATTTGATAGTCACGGCCGGTGATATCAAGAATTTTGGCCATACGGTGACCGTAAGCACCGTTAATGAGGAGCAGGGATTTACCATGCCTGGGGATCAGGGTTCCCAGGGTCGCCTCAACAGCAAAGGTACCGCTGCCTTGAACCGGGACACACACATGACTGTCTGTGGCGTTGGCGATGGCGACAATTCGACTGCGTACCCGCGCATTGGTTTCAATAAAACCGGCATCGCGCGATCCCCAGTCGTGCAACATGGCTTGTTTGGTTTCGGGTGCGGTTGTCAGGGGGCCTGGGGTGAGCAGGAACGGATCACCTGTTGGACTGGGCATGCGGAAGCTCCTGTTTAAGAGTCGCCGCAGTATCGGTCAGAAACGGTCAAAATACCACAATTAAATTCACGTGAGAGGTATTTTTTTAGAGTTTGTTATCGTTGTCGCCAAAGCTGCGAGCGCCGCGCCATGCCACGGGTGAAAATGGCGTGAAAGATCCGTACCGTTGCAGAAACAAAGACGATCATCACACACATGGCCGCCGCAGGGGCTACATCGCCGGCATCATCCATGTTCAGGGCGGCTACCGATGCCAGATTGGTCTCTGTGGAATACAGGAAAATAACGGCGGAGACCGTCGTCATGGCGTTAACGAACAGATAGATCGAAATATCAAGGATGGCTGGCAGACAAACCGGTACCGTGACCTGGATAAAAGTCTTGAAGAACGGCACCTTCAGGGAAGCTGACACAGCCTCGAACTCCGGATCCATTTGTTTCAGGGCCGTCATCGCGGTCATGTGCGAAACCGTATAAAAGTGAGTAATGGTGCAGATCACCAGGATCGCCATGGTGCCGTAGATGAAGTTCAGCGGGTTGTCGGGGTGGTTGAAGAAGAAGATATAGGCCAGCCCCAAAACCATGCCCGGCACCGCCATGGGCAGAATGCAGAGAAACTGGATAGACCCGCGTACGGCCCCGAAACCTTTGGCTTTTTCAACCATATAGGCACCGGTGAAGATAATGGTGGTTCCGATAACGGCGGTGTAGAGGGCCATGGTGATGGAGTTGGAGAACGAATCCCAACCGCCGCCATCCATCACATCAAAATCATAATTGTTAAGCGAAAAGGCCATATTGTATGGCCAGAAGGTGACGAACGAGGCATAGATCGCCATGCCAAGGATAGCCAAAATAAGGAAGCCAATGATGGCGCTGTATACAAACATGACAGTATCAAAGCCACGCGCCGGTTTGGCCTCGTATGGGACGGCGCGGGCGGTCAACAGGGCGACCTGTTTTCGCTGCACGATACGATCAACGATGAAGGCAAGGACCGCCGGAATCAACAGGACAACACTGACAACAGCGCCCATCTCGAAGTTCTGCTGGCCGATAACCTGCTTGTAAATATCGGTGGCCAGAACATTGAACTGGCCACCTATAACCTTGGGGATGCCAAAATCCGTAATGACCAGAGTAAAGACGACGAAGACGGCGCTGATCAGGCCATACTTGATGCCGGGCAGGGTGACAGTGAAAAAAATCTTCACGCGGCTGGCGCGCAAGGAAAGCGCTGCCTCGTACAGGCGTCCATCAGCAGTGGAGAGAGCGGTAATCAAAATCATCAGGGCGTGTGGAAAAGTGTAAAAAACCTCGCCCATGATAATGCCGATGGGACCATAAATTTCGTTGCCCAGCAGTAATTCCTTGATGATGCCTTGCTGGCCGAAAAAATAAACGAATGAAATTGCCGGCAGCAGGGAAGGGGCCAGGATAGGGATCAAGGCGATGGTTTTAAAGAGCCCTTTTCCGGGCATCGTGCTGCGGGTCAGGGCATAGGCGAACTGAAAGGCCAGTGTAATGGTAATGATCGTTGAAACAATGGCGATAAAGAAACTGTTTTCGATGGAATAGAACAGCGCCGGGGTTGAGAAATATTCCTGGAAATTGGCAAGCCCGATAAAATTGCCGTCATGGTCTTCAGCACTTTTCGACAGCATGAAATATAGGGGTAGAAGGACGGCGATCACCATCCACACACCGACCATGACAATAAAGCCACGCATGATTCTGTCATCACGGCTCAACTTGGGTTTGATTACCGCAATTCCAGCTGTGACGGGAAGCGCCACGTCACTCATGGTTCGCCCTCGCTGTCTGAAAAGATTCTGAGCCTGCGGGCAGGTAGGCAAACCTGAATAGACTTGCCTTCTTCGATACCAATATCGCGGACAAGGTTGATCGAGAAATCAGCAAGCAATATCGAACCTTTCTGATCATTAAGTTTCAGCATCGCCCGGTAGAAGGAGCCCAGAAATTCAAGGTCAACTACGACAGTATCAATGATGTTGTCGGTCTCACTTTCGATATCACGGACGATGACATCCTCGGGCCGGATGCAGACGGTGACTGACGAACCAGTGGCCATATCATCCAGAGCGCTTTCCAAACCAATATCGGCGTCCCCGATGCGAATACTGTCGCTTGTCGTGACAGTGGCTTTCAGGAAATTCATGGTGCCGACAAAATCAGCTACGAACGGGCTTGTCGGGCGGCGGTAAATTTCTAAAGGCGTTCCGACCTGGTCAATGGATCCTTCGTTCATGACGACGATGCGGTCGGCCATGGTCAGGGCTTCTTCCTGATCGTGGGTAACCATTATTGTCGTCACTCCAAGTTTATGCTGGAGTTGTTTGATTTCGTGGCGCAAGTGAACGCGTACCTTGGCATCCAGAGCACTTAAAGGTTCATCAAGGAGCAACAGGCCGGGTTTGGTCGCCAGGGCCCTGGCCAGGGCAACGCGCTGCTGCTGCCCACCTGAAAGCTGGGCTGGATATTTCTCGCCCTGTTCGGGCATGCCGACAAGTTCAAGCAATTCGCTGACCCGTGCGTTGATTTCGGCTTTCGGGGCCTTTCGGTTTTCAAGTCCGTAACCGACATTGCGGCTAATGCTTAAATTGGGGAAAAGAGCATAGGACTGGAAGACAATGCCAAAATCCCGTTCTGATGGCGGCAGATTGGAAATGTCCTTGCCGCCTTGTTCAACCGAACCGGATGTTTGGATGTCAAGGCCTGCAATGGCGCGCAGCAGTGTCGTCTTGCCACAACCCGATGGTCCCAGAAAGCAAACAAATTCACCTTCAAAAATTTCCAGCGATACGTCCTTAAGGGCCGTAAAGTCACCGAACATCTTGGTGACGCCGCGAATTTGCAGATATGGCTCGTTAGTATCAGACAAGACATCCCCCTTGTGTTTTATTTTATTATCTACCCTAAAACAAAAGAAGGACCGGCGAAACACCGGTCCTTCATATTTATTTCAAGGTCTCAAGTAAGATTTTACTTGGGGTCAGACTTTGAATCGTAGCGACCCTGCCATTCGGCCAGGATGCGCTTGCGGTTCTGGGCAGCCCACGCGAAGTCATTGTCGATCATCTTGGTGGCGACTTCCGGCGGGAAGAATTCAACCGCCTTGGCGACACCGGGCATAGCGACAACGGCGTAGCCTTCGTTGTACATTTCATTGGCTTTTCTGGAAATCGACCAATCGGCCAGTGTCATGGCGGCCTTCATGTTCGGGGTTCCCTTGATAATAGCGGTTGCTTCCATATCCCAGCCAATGCCTTCTTCCGGGATAATGATATCCAGCGGAGCGCCTTTGGCTTTCGATTTTGCGCCACGGAAAGCAAACGAAATACCGATCGGAATTTCGCCGGAAGCTGCCAGTTTGCAAGGCTTGGAACCGGAGTGGGTGTAGCGAGCGATGTTTTCATGCAGGCCGTCCATAAATGTCCAACCACCGCCTTCACCAAACAATTGCAGCCATGAGGAAACGTCAAGGAAGCCGGTGCCCGATGAATTCGGGTTTGGCATAATGACATGGCCTTTGTAGACCGGGTTCAGTAGATCACGCCATTTTGTCGGTGTCGGCAGGCTGTACTTGGCGGCTTCAACCGTATTGACACAGATTGAGGCTACCCAGGCGTCCATGCCGGTCCAGCTTGTCGGATTGGCAGAATCGCGGAATTTTGGGTCAAGTTTTTCAACGCCTTTAGGTGAATAAGGCTCCAGCATGCCCTCGTTACCGAGAAGCATAAGGCTGGTAGCGGCCAGCCCCCAAACGATGTCAGCTTTAGGGTTGTTCTTTTCGGCAAGCAACTTGGCCGTCACGATACCGGTGGAATCACGGACCCATTTGATCTCGATGTCCGGATGATCTTCATTAAATCGACTGGCGTATTTTTTCAGATCCTCAGCCTCAACCGCCGTGTAGACAGTCAGCGTTTCCGCATGGGCTTTGAAACCGACGCTTGCTACAAAAGCGAGCGCAGCCGTTGTCGCGATCAGTTTGGAAATTTTAAATGACTTCATCTTTATAAACATGGAATTGAGCTTCCATCTCCCTGTTGTTTCAGCGCTTTGTAAATTAGCCGTTATTCTTATTTTCTCTTGAGCTTTATTCTTTCACAGACATACGGGATTTGCCAACGTGTTTTTGAAATAGTGGTATTTTGACCGTTTTTGACCTATTTTGAGAATTAGTCCAATGACCGCAGGAATCAGTAGCCATCATGCTGGCCGAACAACGACGCACATTAATTCTTGAAATTATCAATCGTAAGGGCTCGGTCTCGATCACCGAGTTGCATCAGCGCCTTGAGGTTTCACGCGAAACCCTGCGTCGGGATATCACCAGATTATCTGAGGAAGGCCGTTTGAATAAAATTCATGGCGGTGCACTTTCAAGCAGTTCCCTGGAACCGGCATTTACCGAGCGTATGAGCCAGAATATTGAAGGTAAAAGGGCAATCGGACGGCTGGCTGCGCAATTGATACCCGATGGTATGTCTGTGATTCTTGATAGCGGAACAACAACCCTCTGCATGGCTGATTTCCTGATGGAGCGTCGTGGATTGACGGTTTACACCAACGATCTGCAAATCGCCGCCAAGCTTGCCGGGCTCAATGAAAACCGGGTGTTGATTCTTGGTGGAGAAGTTCAAGGGGCCGATGGAGCCATTTTTGGACATGACGCAAGCCAGATGCTGGAAAATTATTTTGCCGATTTTGCTGTCGTTGGTATCAGCGCTTTTTCACCCGAACGGGGCCTTACGGATTATTCACGAGAAGCGGCAGAATTACGAAGTCAGATGCTCAACCATGCTCGTGTCAATATCCTGCTCGCTGATCATACCAAGTTTGAACGCCAGGCACCGGTCAATATTAGCGGCTTTGAACATCTTGATAATCTGGTGACGGACCTAAAACCGGGCCCAGGCATGGCCAAGGCCATAAAAAACATGTTCCGAAAAGTCCATGTTGCCGGGAAAAGCAGGGGGTAGGGATTATTCGCCGTCCCCGTATTCATCTGTGATTTCAATATGTGAAACATTTTCCATTTCACCGGCGTTTTCAAGCACCGGGTATGAAATGGCAACAATGTGGGAATGAATGCGTTTAAGATCGCGCAGGATGTCCATGTGTAAAGCACTGGTTTCGATACTTTCCAGACGACCCTCACGCAGTCTGTCCATGTGATTTTCCGCACCGGCCCTTTCCATTGCCTTGACCACACTTTTTTCAGCAAGCAACTGATGGGCGAGCTTGACGTCGTCGGAAATGAAGGCTCCCAGGGCAAGTTTCAGATTATCGGCGACTTTCTGGTGAATTGCCAAAATTTCGGCAAAACCGTCAGGCGAAAACTGCACGTTCTTTTTTATTTTCTTGGTCGTGATTTCCATCAGGTTTTCGACAATATCGCCAATGTGTTCCAGATCAGTGGTGAAGGTAAGGATGTTTGTCGCCCTCCTGCTGTCTTCATCATCAAGAAGTTCCCGGCTGGCTTCCGTGACGTATAATTTGATCGCCTCGTGCAACTTGTCGACGGCGTTATCCATCCTGATGACTGACTTGGTCAGTTGTTGATCATCGTTCTGCAACGCTTTCATGCTATCCCGCAGCATACTCTCGACGATATCGCCCATACGGACGGTCTCGCGCGCCGCACTGGCCAGGGCCACTGATGGCTGGTCAATGTAGGCGCGGTCAAGATACCTGGGCGTTCCCGGATCCTCTGATAACGGGGCGGCGGGGAGGGCCTCATCAGCGACTTTGGCAACGATGTCGGTGGTGAAAATGAAGATGCCGGCGATGAACAGATTGAACAAGGTGTGG
This sequence comes from Rhodospirillaceae bacterium, assembly GCA_014382375.1. Lineage (GTDB taxonomy): Bacteria > Pseudomonadota > Alphaproteobacteria > Rhodospirillales > JABHCV01 > JACNJU01. The sequence continues at coordinate 2,297 of JACNJU010000017.1, read as the reverse complement.
AAGTTTACAATCTGGCGGGCACTGTCTTCTTCGATCATCGCCATATAGGGAGCGATGACATCGATTAAGGGAAGCAGGATCAGGCAGCCCATGGCCTTGAAGAAGGCATTGCCCAGAGGCACCCGGCGGGCATCAGGTCCTTTCGCCCAGTTCGCCATCACAGGTGGCATGGAACCGCCCAAATTAGCGCCAACAACAAGGACAAAACCTAACGACAGCGAGACAACGCCGCCTGCAGTCAGTGACATCACCATCAACACCACAGCAAGGCTGGAATGAGCCAGCCATGTGAGCAAGGCGATCAGCAGCACCGCTAACATGCGCTCGTCGCTTAAGGAAGCGAACACTTCCTGCAAGACGATGGAGTCGCGCATCGGGGTTGATGTATGAACGATCAACCCCAGGGACAACAACATGATGCCAAGGCCAATACCCGTACGGCCCAGTTGTTTGTTGAGGGTTTTGTTGGAACCGAAATGGGTGACGACTCCAACCAGGATAACCGTCGGGGCAAGCCAACTAATATCAAAGGATAAAACCTGGGCGACAAGAGTCGTGCCGACATCGGCACCAAGCATCACCGCCAGCGCCGGTGCTGTTTTCATCAAGCCGCGACCGGCAAAAGAAGCGACAATCAGGCCCGTTGCTGTGCTGCTTTGCAGGATTCCGGTGACGCCAATACCAATGAAAAAAGCTTTAAACCGATTGGAAACGCTGTGCCCGATAGCATGACGCAAGCTCGAGCCAAAAGCCCGCGATACGCCCGTGCGCACCATCCGCATACCCCATAATAAAAGGGCCACGGCACCGATAAGGTTAATCAGTAATTGTGTTGCGGAAATGAGATTTGCCTTTCTAGAGTTGGCCGTAGGGTATGACAACCTTACCGGATATGGCAAGACAGCTTCTAATTTACCTTCTAAAACAACATGATGATAAACGATATTCATGTGGTAAAAGTGTGATGATGCGGGCTGGGACAGGGTTTTAACGCTATGTCAAATCAGGCAGCGGTGAGGGCGGCAGAATTAAGTTGTTGGACGGGTCCGGTCGAACCCAGGCCTTTAAGCGGTGGCATCACCAACACCAACTTTATTATCGAGGACGCCGGCCAAAAATATGTGGTCAGGATCGGCGAAGATATCCCTGTCCATGGCATCATGCGTTTTAACGAACGCGCCGCCAGCAATGCCGCCCATCAGGCTGGATTGTCCCCGAAAGTTATCCATTGGGAGCCGGGGGTTTTGGTCCTCGACTATATAGAAAGCAAAACCCTTGATGCCGCCGACATTCGCGATCCCGCCATGCTCGAACGCATACTCGCTCTTGTTAAGAGAATTCATCACGACATTCCCCACCATCTGGAAGGTGCCAGTCTGGTGTTTTGGGTGTTTCAGGTCTTTCGGAATTACGCGCGCATACTGCAAAATGATGGCGGTCGCCTGGTGACGGCCTTGCCGCGTCTGCAGGAAATTGCTGGCGAACTGGAACGGGCGGTGGGGCCTGTAGAACTGGTCTTTGGTCATAATGATTTGTTATCGGCAAATTTTCTTGATGACGGATCGCGCCTGTGGATCATCGATTGGGATTACGCAGGGTTTAACTCGCCTTTGTTTGATCTGGCCAATCTGGCTTCGAACAATGAATTTGACGAAAGTCTTGAGCGCCGGATGCTTGAAAGCTATTTCGGTGCGCCGGCCGATGGGACACTGTGGCGCTCCTACGGGGCCATGAAATGTGCATCCTTGCTGCGTGAAACCATGTGGAGCATGGTTTCGGAAATTCATTCAGAACTTGATTTCGATTTTGTCGGGTATACAACCGACTATATGCAACGTTTCGAGCAAGCCTTAGAAACCTACAGGAGCGATTCTTCAAAATGACGTCATTTCCTTCCCATGCACGCGCGGTGATTATCGGTGGCGGTATTGTCGGCTGTTCCACTGCATACCATCTTGGCAAACTGGGCTGGAAAGATGTGGTTGTTCTTGAGAAACACAAGCTGACCAGTGGTTCGACTTTTCATGCCGCTGGCCTTGTCGGGCAGTTGCGCTCGAACGCCAACATCACCCAGCTGCTTAAATACAGTGTCGAACTTTACGATACGCTGGAAGAAGAAACAGGTCTTGCGACGGGATGGAAGATGAACGGCGGTTTGCGTCTGGCCTGTAACAAGGAGCGGATGATCGAAATCGAGCGGCAGGCAACAACGGCACAAAGTTTTGGTCTTGAGATGAAAATGATCTCAGCCAAACAGGCCCAGGACCTGTGGCCGCTGATGGACGTGTCTGATGTCA
>JACNJU010000067.1 GCA_014382375.1 Rhodospirillaceae bacterium | reverse complement strand
TAAAGGCCCGTCTTGATGTAAGCGAGCTACGGGTTTACATAGAACACCGTCATTACGCATACCTTCCTGAACGTATCACCGGTCTTTCCACAGAAGACACCCATGCTACTTTTCTGAGCCAGATTAAGACATTTGCAAGTAGGGGAATGGGTGTATTTGCCGACCAAGCCTTCCAGAAAATCTTGAATGACCCCATTTTTGCCGATGGAAGTGACGTGAGAGCACTTCTAAATCGGTCCCACCACAAAGATGCTAATACGATCACTCATGCCGAGGTTACGTTGCAGCAAAATGACCTTAAGAAAGCCAAAGAGTTGATAGATGACGCTTATGTATCCTTCGAACAGGATCGTTTAGCAGGGGCATCAAATCTTTCAGGCAAGCAACATGTTTTGGTGATTGATGCTCCCACCCCAATGGAACAACCCACCCTCAATGTACCTGTTTATCTCGATCTTGCGGCATCGATAGAGGGAACTGTGGAAACGGGCGAAGAACAGGATGAAGTTCCTCTGACGGGCGTCATGTTTGAAGGAAAATCGCTTTATGACTTAAACACTCATACCTTTGGATTTGCCGCTAAAAGGGGGGACGGCATCATTGTTGATACAGAGCCTGATGTTGTAGAGGGTGATCGTTTGGTTCTGGCTCGCTATAGTGACAAAATTATTGCAGGCCGCCTGCTTCGCGATATCAAGAAACCCTCAATGATAGCTATTGCATCTGAAGATATCGATCCAAAGAAACGTACCTTGCATCATTTCTTGCCTCAAGACGCTGTTGAGCTACACAAAGTTACTGGCATCATATTTGGTGATCCACCACTAGACCTCAGCAGACGTGCAACTGGAGATGCTGCTCTAAGCACTCGCTCATTGTCATTAGATAAAGTCGAAGTTGGATTTAAAGTTAGCGATGAGAGCGCAGTCCCACTTGCTTTGCCGGGGCAGTTAGTTTTGGGGGGGGCACGAATGAGTTCTCAAGAACTCATCGATGGGGAAGGAACATTAGTAGCGATTTATGCCTCAGACGGGCGAAAAGCCTTCAAGCGGCTTGGAAAGCCTACTTTTCCAGATCGTAACGACGTCCTAATGCTTGAAGCAATTGGTGGCATGGGTGGTTCATTTATTCTCGCTGTAGAAGAGGTAGCTGGCGACAATATTCCATACGTTGTTGTTGCCCGACGCATCCTAGGGGTTCTCTATTAAATGCGATCCAACCAATTGAATTCAAAACTTACAGAAAAAATGCCAGACGGTCTGTAAGCCGGGTTCTGTCCACGCAAGTAAACTTGCGATAGATGGTTATTCATCTGGGACGCCCGTTACCGGACGCCTCGTGCGACACACCCGAACGACGACGTGAAAACCCGCCTGTGACCCGAAGTCACCGGCCGTTCCTACTCGGTCTTGCTCCCGGTGGGGTTTACCCTGCCGCTCCCGTCACCGGAAGCGCGGTGCGCTCTTACCGCACCCTTTCACCCTTACCCTTTGCCGAAGCAAAAGGCGGTTTGCTTTCTGTGGCACTTTCCCTGGGGTCGCCCCCGCCGGCCGTTAACCGGCACCGTGTTTCCATGGAGCCCGGACTTTCCTCGATCCCTTACGGGGCCGCAACCATCCGACCGTCTGGCCACCCCTTATCCCACGACTGCGATCAGGCGGTCAAGAAGACCCGCCGTTTCAGCGTCAAGCACACCGCTGATTTTGGTTGGCCGGAAATGGCGCTGGAAGGCCTCCACTGCTTTTGTAAAATCAACCGTCTCGTAGCCAAAGGCGGCGAGCAGGGCTGTTCCTTCTTGCTGATCAAGGTCAAGGGGCAGGGCATCTTCAGGCCAGACCCCGACCCCGGCCTTGAACAACCTGAACCAGTCGAACAATTCGCCGGGATCGCGTTTGCGCCGCGGTGCGACATCGGAATGTCCGACCACGTTTCGGGCCGGAATCTGATAGCGGCTAATGATGTTCAGGGCCAGCCTTTCCAGAGTTTGCATTTGCTTTTCAGGAAAAGCGGACAAACCAATATCGTGACCGGGATTGACCAGTTCGATGCCGATGGAACGGGCGTTAATATCATGCTGGCCGCGCCAACAGGCTTCCCCCGCGTGCCAGGCCCGGCAATCCTCCCCGACCAGTTGTGTCAGGGCACCCTCTTCATCAATGACATAGTGGGCGCTGACTTTGGCCCCGGGGTCGCACAGTCTGTCGATGGCGGCCTGGGCGGTTTCCATACCCGTATAATGAAGGACCAGCATGTCGATGGGGGTTGCTGTCGGGCGCTCGTCAAAATTGGAGGTCGGCTGGTGTTTCATCCCATGCCGCGTTGCTTCTTGATGGTGTCGTAGGCGGCATTGATGGCAGCCATTTTCTCGTTGGCCAGATCGATGAATTCCTGCGGCAACCCCTGGGCTATCAGCTTGTCGGGATGATTGACGACCAGCAACTTGCGATAGGCTTTCTTGACGTCGGCGTCAGTGGCGTCGGGGTCTACACCCAGCACCTTATAGGGACTCGACGTTTCGGGTTTATCGTAACTGGCGCGCAGACGATCAAAATCCCGTTCGGAAAATCCGAAGATAATCGACACCTTGGCCAGGAAATCCATTTCCGCCGGATGAATGACGCCGTCGGCCAATGCAATATGAAACAACCCGCCGATCAATTCCTCAAGCACCGCCGGTTCATGTGCGAACATCTGGGCTACCTGTTCGGCGTAGGGCTCAAAACCGCTGGCGTCCTTGCGGGCTTCGTCAAACAATTTGCCGACGCTGGCCATTTCATCTGCCGGAATATGGAATACTTGCTTAAAGGCCGAGACTTCTTCGCGGCTGACGACACCGTCGGCTTTGGCCATTTTGGCGCTCAGAACAATCACCGC
>JACNJU010000177.1 GCA_014382375.1 Rhodospirillaceae bacterium | reverse complement strand
CAATCGTGCCAACGTTGCAATGGGGTTTAGTCCGTTCGAATTTTTCTTTGGCCATTTTTAATAACTCCGATTTTATAACGCGGCTTTAGCCGGCCAATTTGGTTTGAACTTCTTCAGCAACCTGCCTGGGAACTTCAGAATAATTGTCAAAATGCATACTGTACTGGGCGCGTCCCTGAGACATGGAACGCAGGGTGTTGACGTAACCGAACATGTTAGCCAGCGGCACCATGGCCAGAATCACACGGGCGTTGCCGCGCTGGTCCATATCGCTAACTTGTCCACGACGTGAATTCAAATCGCCGATGATGTCACCCATGTAATCTTCCGGGGTCACAACTTCGACACGCATGATTGGTTCCAGAAGTTTTGGTCCGGCTTGGCGCATACCTTCACGGAAGGCGGCGCGGGCGGCAACTTCGAAAGCCATAACGCTTGAGTCAACATCATGTGAAGCACCATCGTAAAGTTCGGCCTTGACATTGATGACCGGGAAACCAGCCAGGATGCCTGCTTCCATTGCACTGGCCAGACCCTTTTCAACGCCCGGGATGAATTCCCTGGGAACATTACCGCCGACAACCTTGCTGTCGAAGATAAAGCCGGACGCCGGTGTGTCTTCATCGGGAATAAACGGCTCGAACCTGATTTTTACACGCGCATACTGACCCGAACCACCCGTCTGCTTTTTGTGGGTGTAATCAATGTCGGCAAGTTTGGAGATGGTTTCGCGGTAGGCAACCTGCGGCGCACCAACGTTGGCTTCAACCTTGAATTCACGCTTCATGCGATCAACGAGAATTTCCAGGTGCAATTCACCCATACCCTTGATCACGGTCTGGCCGCTTTCGGGATCGGAGGCGACGCGGAATGACGGATCTTCAGCCGCCAACCGCTGCAGGGCGACGCCCATCTTTTCCTGATCGGCCTTGGTCTTGGGCTCTACGGCAACTTCAATAACCGGATCAGGGAATTCCATGCGTTCCAGAATAACAGGACTGGATGGGTCACAAAGGGTGTCACCTGTGGTGGTGTCTTTAAGGCCGGCAAGGGCGATGATGTCACCAGCGCGGGCTTCCTTGACGTCTTCACGTGAATTGGAATGCATCTGCAGCATACGGCCAACACGTTCTTTCTTGTTCTTAACGGTATTAACGACAGAGCTGCCGGTTTCAAGAACACCAGAGTAAACGCGGGCAAACGTCAGCGAACCAACGAAGGGATCGTTCATAACCTTAAATGCCAGGGCTGCAAAGGGTTCGTCATCGGAATTATGACGTTCGATTTCTTCATCTGTATCAGCCATCACGCCCTTGATAGCGGCAACATCGGTCGGCGCAGGCATAAAGTCGACAATGGCATCAAGAAGCGGCTGCACACCTTTGTTCTTAAAAGCGGAACCGGTCAAAACCGGAACGATTGCACCGGCAAGGGTGCCGGTACGAATGCACTGTTTAAGAACTGCTTCGCTGGGCTCTGTACCATCGAGATAAGCTTCCATGGCCGCATCGTCGAATTCAACGACGGCTTCAACCAGTTGATGACGATAGTCGGCAGCCTTGTCAGCGAGATCATCGGAGATATCAACTTCTTCAAATTCGGCGCCCAGGTTTTCATCTTTCCAGATGATCGACTTCATCTTGACCAGATCAACAACACCGACAAATTCAGCTTCCGAACCAATTGGTAACTGAAGAACCAGCGGTGACGCACCAAGGCGATCAACCATCATTTTAACGCAGCGATAAAAATCAGCACCGGTACGGTCCATCTTGTTGACGAAACACATACGCGGAACTTTGTATTTATCGGCCTGACGCCAGACAGTCTCGGACTGCGGTTCTACACCGGCGACACTGTCAAAAACGGCAACGGCGCCATCAAGGACACGAAGAGAGCGCTCAACTTCAATGGTGAAGTCAACGTGGCCAGGGGTGTCGATAATGTTAATGCGGTGATCATTCCAGAAACAGGTCGTCGCGGCTGAGGTAATGGTAATGCCGCGCTCTTGCTCTTGTTCCATCCAGTCCATGGTGGCGTTACCGTCATGAACTTCACCGATTTTATGGGAAATACCGGTGTAATAAAGAATGCGTTCGGTGGTCGTCGTCTTGCCGGCATCAATGTGGGCCATGATGCCGATGTTGCGATAACGATCCAGGGGAGTTTCTCTGGCCATTTTAGACTAAATCCTAAACCGCTTACCAACGATAATGGGAGAAGGCTTTGTTAGCCTCTGCCATCTTGTGGGTGTCTTCGCGTTTCTTGACGGCGGCGCCACGATTGTTTGCAGCGTCCAGCAATTCGCCTGACAGGCGCTCGGTCATGGTGTTTTCAGAGCGTTTGCGCGAAAGGGAAACAAGCCAGCGAATGGCAAGCGCCTGACGGCGCTCGTTACGAACTTCGACGGGCACCTGGTAGGTGGCACCACCAACACGGCGTGAACGCACTTCAACGGCCGGCTTTACGTTATCAATAGCTTCATGGAAGGCCTTCAGCGGATCACCACCGGTCTTCTTCTCGATAAGGTCGAAGGCGCCATAGACGATTTTCTCGGCAGTCGACTTCTTACCATCAAGCATCAGGTTGTTCATGAACTTGGAAACCACCAGATCACCAAACTTGGGATCGGGAAGGATTTCGCGTTTTACAGCAGCATGACGACGGGACATTCTAATACAATCCTTACTTAGGCCGCTTGGTGCCGTATTTGGAACGGCGCTGACGACGGTCGGAAACGCCCTGAGTATCAAGGGTTCCGCGAATGATGTGATAACGGACGCCAGGAAGATCCTTGATGCGACCACCGCGACGCAGGAAGACAGCGCGGTCCTGCAGGGTATGACCCTCGCCCGGTATATAGCTGGTTACATCAAAACCC
>JACNJU010000012.1 GCA_014382375.1 Rhodospirillaceae bacterium | reverse complement strand
ATCAACCAATAATGGGGGGCGGTCCGTTGAAGGATGCACGTTAAATACCACTGTGAACACTCCCCGTGACATTCCATACGTGGACCAGTTCGACACGAACATACAGGCAGGACGATTATGACAACCCACCAAAAATTCAATTTTCGCAGCTTTGCTCGTTCTCCTATCGGCCTTGTGCTCATCGCAGGCGGTGCCGCCATCGGGTATTTTCTCTTGCAGAACAGTCAGGTCAGCTTCGATACAATTCTACCCTTCCTGTTCCTCGGCGGTTGTCTGTTGATGCATCTTTTCATGCCGCACGGTCATGGGCATGACGACAGCAGTGATCATGATCGGCAGGACGCTGATACAGAAAGAGACCTAACTGCGACCGATAACCCATCAACGCGTTTTGATGAAACGAAACAACTCGCTACATCGCGCCTGGTGGCCCCCCGCAGGAGAATTCCATGACTTTTGCGCTTCCGTTTCCCGCTATCGATCCAGTCTTGTTCCAATTCGGACCAATTGTTATTCGCTGGTACGCGCTCGCTTATATCTTCGGCCTTCTCTTGGGGTGGCGTTATCTGCGAGCGCTTTCAAGGCGGCAGGTCGGCATCGCGACCGATGATAATATTGATGACTTTCTGACGTGGGCTACCTTCGGAGTCATATTGGGTGGGCGCCTGGGTTACATACTCTTCTACCGGCCAGACCTCATCGTGGACAATCCGCTGGCAATACTTCGAGTCTGGGAAGGTGGCATGTCGTTCCATGGGGGGTTGATTGGGGTCGCACTCGCTACCCTGTGGTTCGTTCGTAAGCGTGGCATTAATCTTATAAAGTTTTCGGATCTGGTCGCGTGCGTAGCTCCGATTGGCCTGTTCTTCGGGCGTATCGCTAATTTCATCAATGGAGAGCTTATCGGGCGTGTTACGGATGTTCCCTGGGCGATTGTTTTCCCTCGGGGAGGTCCCGAGCCCCGTCACCCGAGCCAACTATACGAGGCATTTTTCGAGGGCCTCGTCCTCTTCGTCGTGCTCTACGTGCTGTCACGGCAGGAGTGGGTTCGTCGACGACCGGGTATTCTCAGCGGCGTATTCTTGGTCGGATATATGTTGGCGCGTTCCTTTGTTGAATTTTTCCGCCAACCAGACGCCCATATCGGATTTCTTTCTGCTGGTACGACGATGGGGCAGTGGCTCTCGGCACCCATGGCCGCGTTGGGTTTATTCCTGATCTATCGCGCATTCCGGTTAGCCCCCAGAAAAACATCCGACGTTTGCCCAAAGGTCGAACTCTAATCGCGAGGAAGATGGCATGACTGATCCAAATACAGTTCAGATGAAAGCGCCGCTTAATGATCTTGATAAACGTCGCGATTTTCTGATTGTCGCAACGACGACCGTCGGCGCAGTAGGGATAGGGTTGGCCGTTTGGCCGTTCATCGACAGCATGAACCCGTCTGCCGATATTCTTGCCGTCTCAACCACGGAGTTGGACCTGGAACCCATCGAAGTGGGTCAACGTATTACCATTGTCTGGCAAGGCAAACCCGTGTTTATCGAATATCGTTCACCCGAACAAATCTCAATGGCGAGGGCGGATGACACGGTTCCGCTTATCGATCCGGAAACCGATTTCGAGCGGGTGCAGAAAAGCGAATGGCTGGTCGTCATCGGTATTTGCACCCATCTGGGGTGTATTCCGTTAGGACAAAAAACGGCCGAGCCTCGGGGGGAGTTTGGTGGCTGGTTCTGCCCGTGCCACGGATCGCATTACGACGCCTCGGGTCGAATTCGAAAAGGACCGGCTCCGCGAAATTTGGATATTCCGCCCTACCGATTCATGGACGATTTTTCCATTTTGATCGGTTAAAGGTCTGACGACAGGAGGTATGTTATGCCCGTCAATCAAATACAACCCGCCGAGATAGCACGCCCCAAGAGAAAGGGCTTCGACCCGGGAAGATTTTTCTTCCTCCTGCCCCTGGCTGCGTTTGCGGGCATTGCCGTCGCCTTCGCTATCGGGCTAACGCTGAACCCACGCGAAATTCCCTCCGCATTGATTGGGAAAGAGGTTCCCGAATTTGAGCTGCCGCCCGTACAGGGCCGCACACTCTCACTCTCGGACAGCGATTTGAAAGGCGAGGTGTCGCTGGTTAATGTTTTCGCCTCGTGGTGCGTGGAGTGCAAAGTCGAACACCCGATTTTGATGCAATTGGCGCGCGAAGACCTCGTTCCGATTCACGGACTTAATTACAAGGACAAGCCCGATGACGCGGCAAACTGGCTCGACACCCTGGGCGACCCCTATACCCGTACCGGCGCTGATATTTCCGGACGGGTGGCCATAGACTGGGGTGTCTATGGCGTGCCTGAAACATTCGTCGTCGATCAGGAGGGACGGATTGTCTACAAACATATCGGTGCGATGTCACGGGAGACGATCAACGAAAAAATCCTCCCTCTTATCGCTCAACTCAGAGGCGAAGGGAAATGATGGATGTTGGATATCTCGGGGGTCAGTATCGCCACGGCCTTTCTCGCGGGCATGGTTTCTTTTCTTTCACCCTGCGTTCTGCCACTGGTTCCCGGCTACATATCCTATATCGCGGGGCGATCGGCTAGCGACCTGTCGGACGATCGACGGTTTCGGACTAGAATCGCCACATTGGCCCTAAGCGGCAATTTCGTCCTCGGATTTTCGGCCGTATTCATTGCTCTTGGCGCCAGTGCGACCGCCCTCGGTCAGTTGTTCCAGTCCTATCGAGGAGAGGCCGATATTGTTGCCGGCGCGATTATCATGATCTTCGGTTTGCACTTGACCGGCATCCTGAAACTCTCGTTCCTGAACCGGGATATTCGCCCCTTGAACCCACAGATGGGCGGGTCAGTGTTCGGACCATTTTTGTTGGGAGCGGCCTTTGCCTTCGGCTGGACGCCCTGTATCGGTCCCATTCTCGGGGCGGTTTTGACAATGAGCGCATTGAGCGCGTCGGTCAGCGGCGGAATCGCCCTGCTGTCTATCTATTCGCTGGGTCTCGCCATTCCGTTTCTGCTGGTGGCCCTGTTTACGGGCGAATTTACCCGATGGATCAGAAAATTCGGGCGTGCGAGCCGGGTGTTGCAGGTTGGGTCCGGCGTCCTTCTCGCTGTGGCCGGAATCGGGATGATGACCGGGTATCTCACATCATTGGGCACATGGCTATTGGTCACCTTTCCGGCTTTCCAGACTATTCTGCTCTGAAATACAGGGGACGAGTTTCTAATAAAATGTGAATGAAAGGAGTTCGGTTTTGAATTCTCAAGCCTTAAATAAAATTGAAACATGGTTGGCGGTTGTCCTTCCTCAAAACCTAAGTTCCAGCTTCCGCAAGAAACCTAATCCGCAGAAATTTTCCTTGTTTCATTGAGAAAACTCCCTGTTCCCATAAAATAATTCCCTGATAATATTTTAGGGAATTTTGCGCTAAACCCACTAAAACCGCCTCATTGGAGCGTCATTAAAACGATCAATCGGTCAAGCCCGGAACAGCGGGTGGAGTTTTTGGCAGGGACAATTGTCAGTTAATGTGACAGTGCCAACCCCTCTCCGTTCTCGCGCGCCATGTCGGAAAAAAGTGGACGCAGCCGTTCGTATAGCTGTCGGTATTGGACATACCGTGCGTCATAAAGTTCGCCATTTTTCGGGTTTGGTGAAATCAGAGAGCCTTCACCGACAAAACGATTGACCCCGGCCCAGTCCGATACAGCCCCTGTACCCATGCCCGCGAGCCATGCCGCCCCGAGGCAGGAGCCTGGGTGGTTTGTTAATAATTGGACCGGCATTCCGAGAATGTCTGCGGCGATTTGCATCCATACACGACTTGCCGTTCCGCCGTCCGACGCGAGAATACGGCGAACCGGGTAACCGATATCACGCATCACCTCGATATGATGGCGAAAACCGAAACAGGTCCCTTCGAGAAGGGCGCGCCACATATCGGCCATGGTATTGTTCAGGCTCATCCCTGTAAATGTGCCGCGCGCAAACGAATCGTGAATGGGGGTTTTTTCCCCCAGAAAATAGGGTAAGGCGAGAACGCCATTGGCGCCAGGAGGGACATCTTCGGCAAGAGCGTCGAGGCGGGCGTGTGCGGTTGTTTCGGCGGCACCGGGTTCTGTCGTGACATTTCCGGCGATTTCCGCCACGAACCAGTTTAACAGCGACCCTGTAGACGCCATACACCCGTTGGGCATGAACAGGCCGGGCACGATATGGAAATCGGTAAATAGTCGAGGATCGGGTCGAATTTGCGACGTCGCTGCAAGAATGTCCCCCGCACCACCGAACTTGATCAGGATGTCCCCCTCCTCCACAACACCGGCGACATAGGCCGACGCCACATGGTCGGCGCACCCGGCGACCACGGGAATACCTTTCACGAGACCCGTAGCAGCGGCCGCTTCGAGCGTTACTTCGCCGACGATTTCGTGAGATAGCTTAACGTCAGGAAGAACTGCTGGATCGATGTGTGCAAGCGCGACGAGATCCGGCGCCAGTGCGCGTGTCTCCAATGATAGAAATCCGGCTTCAAGCGCCCAATTTTGCTCGATGGAGCGCGCACCGGTCAGTTTCCAATTGATGAAATCGTACGATCCGAAGATCGTCGATATCTGCCGGAAGACATCCGGCTCGTGACGCTCCAGCCACCGCAGTTTCGTGGCGATGAGTTGTTGATTGATGCCATTGCCCGTCGTTTCCAAGAATTTTTCCGGATCAACTTCTGAGGCGATTTCCGCCACCTCCACACCGGAGCGCCCGTCGCTTTGCTGGATCGAAGGGCGCAACAGGCAGTCGTTGTTGCCAAGCAAAACAAGGGCGGGAACCATGCCTGTCACGCCAATCGCCGAAATATCGGCGGCCCGGCATTGAGCGGTTTCCAGAACCCGGGGCACGATGGCGCAAACATTCGACCACCATTGATGTGGATCCTCTTCAGCCCAACCTGCGTGAGGCGACGACAAATCTACCGGGCAACTGGCTGTCGCCAGGACCCGGTTCGTATGGTCGATCAGGATACCGATCGTCGAGGTGGTGCCAATGTCCAGTCCAAGGAATAAAGGCATCGGGTTATCTCAGAGACCCGACCGTATCCATGAAACGTTTGACGCGCTCTCCATCAACCGGATTCCACGTATCGCCATCAATTTTGAAGTGCGTACCGATGACGCACCCGTCAGCGACGCTGAAAACATCGCGAACATTGTCGATATTGACGCCAGTGTTGGCGAATAACGGGAAGTCGCCGATGGCGTCGCGCACAAGTGTTAGATCGGCCTGTTCAGCGGCCTGCCCGGTGAGTGGCCCGGAAACCAGAATAGCGTCGGCGAGCGATGAAAAAACAGCGCTTTGAGCGCGCAACCCGATGGGGCGGGTATCAAGCGAGGAAGCGAATTCGGCATTAATGTTGAACAGCAATTTAAGATCATTCCGCCCAAGCGTGCTCCGCAGGCGCAATGCTTCGGCGCAATTCGGCTCCCACAGTCCCATGTCGGAGGCAAACAGTCCGGTGAATATTTCACGCGCAAATGACGCCCCTGTCGTAGATGCAATGGCAACACTGGCGCAGGGATCCCATAAATAGTTGACGCCGAACGGCACCTGTAAAATGGGTTTGATCGCCATGACAACCGCGGTCATGGCGGCAATGCCTTCCTGCGGCGCCTTCAGCGTATAGGGCCGATCATTTTCGTTACCGAACATAATGGCATCGACACCCCCGGCCTGAAGTTTTTCGACATCGCTTGTTACGCCTTCGATCAATTTATCCATGCCACCATCACTATCGTAAAGCGGCGTGCCGGGAAGCGCCCCGATATGGGCCATGGCGATGACGGCCTTGGATTTATTACCGAAGAATTCGAAAATCATTTGGTGTCTCCTGATGTGCTTGTTGGGCCTGTGGGGCGGTCGATGATTGCGGATCAAGAATATACTAGGGCGAGGCGATAACGATCTGAACGGAAGCCTCGTCCAAGGCGTCTTTCAAAGCGCCGACAGGCATTGAATCGGTAACCAACGTATCCACCGACTCGAATCCGCATATGCGGCCCACCGACATTCTTTCGAATTTCGTCGAATCACACAGCACAACGGTCTCATCTGATCGGCTGAGATACAGTTTCTTCACCTCGGTATCTTCAAGGGAAAAATCGAAACAGCCTTTGTCGGTGAGCCCGGCAGCCCCGATGAAAACCCGATTAAACCAGTAACCGCCAAGCTGTTCGACGGCGATTGATCCATTGATCGACATTTCCCGCCGGTGTATGCGCCCGCCGGTCAGATAGACCTGATTGGCAATGTCATCAAGTACCGGGGCGGCGCGAAGGTTATTGGTGAAGATTTTTAACCCTTTTCGCCCGGCAAGGCCGAGGGCGAGATAATAGGTGCTTGTCCCGACATCAATCCCGATGGTTTCGCCTGGTAAAACCATTTCGGCGGCTGCCTTGCCAATGGCTGTCTTCATTCCAGCGTTCTTGCGACACCGGGTATCAAATGATGGCTCGACGAGGTCTACGGGTGGCGGCATCTCATCTTGTGGAGCAACCGCACCACCGTGAGTGCGAATGACGAGACCTCGTTTTTCGAGCGCATCCAAATCCCGCCGAACCGTCATCTCGGAAATGCCGAGTTCACGTGCCGTGGTTGCAACTGAAACGTAGCCATCGGTATTGATGATTTCCTGCAACGTGGCCTGCCGCGCCTTGGAAGGCGTGCGGGCCTGCTGTCGATGCTCCGGCGAAGAACGGCTGTCCTGGTCCATGATTTTACGTCTACCACCCGGCTGTATGTAGATTGTTCAATTTGGGCGCCCTGTATACGGAACGAATCGCACAAAACAATACCAGATAACCGCAGTTTTTGCGGGATCAAGGTATTAGCGCATCATTAGATGTTCGATTATGATAGTTATCTCCCATTAAATGTTCAATAAGTATTATAATCAACGGAAACCTCTTGAATTCAAACATTATCTCCCATAAAATCTCCCACGGCCCGAAGAAAGAGCGGCGTGAAGTCGATCGGAACCTTGGGCGCGAAGAATGTTCATGAAATTCAAGCAGGGAGGTGAGACAATGAAATCATTCGTAAAAGGCGCGCAGGTTCTAGCACTAGCGACGGCAGTTTCGATTGGATGGGCAAGCGCTGGCACGGCAGGAAGCCTGAATGTGATTATGGAAGAGGTTCCTGACTTCGACATTGTCACCAAGATGACCAAACAATTTGAAGCCGCCAATCCAGGCATTACAGTGACCTTTGACGCCATGCCCTATGACGCCATGCGCGACAAGATACTGACGTCTTCCCTGGCTTCCAAAGCGACATATGATGTTATCATCATCGATAATCCGTGGATGGACGAGTTCTCTCGTGCCGGCTATCTGGCCCCTCTGGATGACCTGATCAAGTCGAGTGCCGGGTATGATTTCAACGATTTTGTCGGTCCGCTTCGTGAGATCGGCGAAGTCGATGGCAAAATCTACGGCGTACCCTATTACAATTACGCCCTTGGATTAATCGTGCGCCAGGACATCTTCGACGCCAAAGGGATTAATGTTCCCACGACCCTGGAAGGGTACGTAAAAACCGTGAAAGACCTGACCGGAGGCGGAATGTATGGCGCCGCCATGCAACCGCAACGGGGCTACAAGATCTATGAGGAATGGAAGAATTGGCTGCACGCGACAGGTGGTGACCTGATGGACGCCAGTGGCAATGTCATCATCAATAATGCGGCGGCGGTCAAGGCGTTGGAGATGTATATCGATGCCTACCAGACGGCCGCGCCCAAAGGGTCACTCAACTGGGGCTTCGATGAAGCGTTACAGGCAATGGCCACGGGGCAAGCGGCAACAATGCTCAGTTACAACTGGATGCTGCCGACATTGAATAACCCGAATGGGCCGGCCGGCAAGCTGGCGGGTAAATTCAAGCTTTATGAAGTACCAGGTGGAGAGGCCGTTCTGGGGGCCTGGCATTGGGGAATTCCGCGCAATGCGTCGGCAAAGGACGACGCCTGGAAATTCATTTCATGGATTACCAGTAAAGCTGTGGACAAGGAGCGCGTCATCATGGGTGGGGCTCCGATCCGTATCAGTGTCATCAATGACCCCGAGGTTTGGGAAAAGGGTGCCGGAAAGAGCTACTTTAATACTGTCCTCGGTATCCTCGAGGATGCCAAACCACTCTCCAGCGGCGACCATGCCGAAGAACTGATCGAAATCGTCGGCACCGAACTTAGCGCCGCCGTTTCCGGCCAGAAAACACCACATGAAGCCCTGGATGATGCCGCCAAGGGTGTGATGGCTGCCAATAAAAAATAAGTAGGCCACCCGAGCGCCGCCGCCCGGAAAGCGGCGGCGCTGTCGGTGTGAATTGCGATGCCGTTCAGCACCAAATAAACTGCACAACCAGCGATAATAGTTTCTCTTGGCGGAAAATCATGCGAAAGCCAGACTTGCCCTTGCAATACCGCCTGATGGTGCCGCTGGCCGTAGTTTTGCTCGCTGTCATGGCCTACCCACTCGTCTTCTCCGCATGGATATCACTGCATGACTACCGCCTGACGCGCCTTGCCGACGTTCAGTTCCGCGGCTGGGATAACTATCTCGGGCTCATCGAAAATCAACAATTCTGGACGGCGATTACCAATACCATGACTTTCGTCGTGGGTGCCGTCAGCATGGAATTCGTTCTCGGGTTCGCTCTGGCGTTGCTGCTGCACCGGGTCCGCAGATTTCAGAATTTTTACCGTGCGATTCTGTTGAGCCCGATGTTCATCACCCCCATCGCTGTTGGCCTGATGTTTCGCTTCCTCCTCAATATTCAGTTAGGGGTCGTGCCACACTATCTCAATAAAATCGGAATTCATGTGGACTGGTTCGGCGTTGATCTGGCTCTTTTCAGCTTAATGCTGATCGACACCTGGCAATGGACGCCATTCATGTTGCTGATGTTGCTCGCCGGGCTCGAGTCTCTGCCGAAGGCTCCATTCGAGGCCGCCAGAGTGGACGGGGCATCAGCGTGGCTTATCTTCCGTCGGATTACCCTGCCGATGATGCGCCCGGTCATACTCGTCGCATTGATTATCCGCGGCCTCGATGCATTCAAAGTATTCGAGTACGTCTATGCGATCACCCGCGGGGGGCCTGGTGACAGTACCGAAACGATCCTCTTTCACATCTATAAGGTTGGCTTCCGTTTCTTCCGCATGGGGGAAGCCGCCTCCATGGCCTATGTGCTGATAGTCATCACGCTTATCATAGTGACGACCCTCTATTGGTCGATGAATCGGCGGTGAGGGCAATATGGAATATTTCCAGAGTTTGCGTACTCGAACCGGCAATCTTTTTCTTGAGTCATTACTGGTTGTGGCGCTTGTCATCGTGCTCTTCCCGTTTATGTGGATTTTTGTCACGTCACTGAAGCCGCCCGATTTGGTCGCCGTGCCGAATGTCTGGATTTTTGAAATTTCAGGGGTAAATTGGCGCAGTGTGCTGTTGGAATCGAATATTCCGCAGAATATTTTCAACAGCCTTATCGTTGGCATCGTTACTGTGGTTATCGCGCTCGCCGTCGGGTGCCCTGCCGCCTATTCATTCTCCCGCTTCAAGAGCACCGCAGCAACGCGGTTTTCCATCCTTGCCGCAGAAATGATGCCGCCTGCGATCATGATTCTGCCAATCTTTTTGCTTCTGTACCAACTGTCCCTGATCGATACGCTTTGGGGTGTCATATTGGCGCACCTTACATTTGTCATCCCCGTGGTCACCTGGTTCCTTATCGGATTTTTCGATGAAGTGCCGAGAGAATTGGAAGACCAAGCGATGATCGACGGCTGCACCCACTTCCAGGCCTTCTACAAGGTGATCTTGCCCGTTGTCAGACCAGGGCTTGCCGCTGCCGCCATTTTCGGTTTTGTGCTGTCATGGAACGACATGTTTTATGCCCTCATCCTGACCGGCGGCGAGAGCAAAACATTGCCCGTAGCAATAGCCGGTTTCTGGACCTTCCGGGGTGTTGAGATGGGTAAAATGGCTGTGGCAATTTTGATTGCCATTGTGCCGGTTCTGATTGTCTCGTTTTTCGTTCAAAAGCATCTCGTCCGCGGCTTGGGCGGCGGTGCGGTGAAGTTCTAGGAATCGGTAATGCCAATTATAAAACTTGAAAATATTCAGAAAAAATTTGGGCAAAATACGGTCCTTGATGGCATTGATCTGGTATTCGGAGAAGGTGAGTTTACCGTCCTTGTTGGGCCGTCGGGGTGCGGCAAGACGACTTTGTTGCGCCTGATCGCGGGATTGGAGCAGGTTTCCGGCGGCAAAATCTTGATCGGCGACAGGGATGTCACCAAGTTGGAACCTCGCGAACGCGATATCGCCATGGTGTTCCAGAATTATGCCCTATACCCGCACATGTCTGTCTACGAAAACATGGGTTTTGGCCTCAAGGCCCGTGGTGTCGATACAGGCGAGATCAAGCGCAGGGTAATGCAGGTCGCGGAAATGTTGGGCATCGAAGTTCTACTAAATCGGAAACCGAAAGAACTATCAGGGGGGCAACAGCAACGTGTGGCAATCGGGCGTGCTGTTGTTCGCGATCCGAGCCTTTTCCTGTTCGATGAGCCACTAAGCAACCTGGATGCCAAACTACGTACCGAAATGCGAACAGAGTTGCTCAAACTGCACCGCGAACTCCACGCGACAACGGTTTATGTCACCCACGATCAGGAAGAAGCCATGGGCATGGGCGATTGCATCGTGGTCCTGAACGATGGTGTTATCCAGCAACGGGGAACACCACGCGAGATCTACTTTCATCCGATCAATTTGCTGGTCGCCGGGTTCATTGGCAGCCCGTCCATGAACATGGTGCATGGCCAAATTTCGGCGGGCACGTTCACAAGCCTGGATGGCGTGATTGTCCTAGAGACAAAAGGCCAGCCCGATGGCGACGTTATTCTTGGTGTTCGCCCGGAAGACATCCATCGACCCATTAATCTCGCTGACCGGCAGCACGGCTGTGCGCTGAGCTGCCGTGCCGACGTCATCGAACTGTTGGGCGCCCGTGCGATCATTACTCTTGCCATGAGCGGGACTGAACTCAAGGCCGTCTTCGAAGAACGTTACCTCAAAGACATTGTCGAGGGCTCCCCCCTCACGGTGGTTCTTGACCTGGACAGGCTCCATTTCTTCGACGCGGCCACTGGCCAGCGTCTTAACGAAACCGCCCAAGGGGGCGAATTAGACGGAGGACGAGGCGCTAATGGCTAACAAAAAGAGAATTGCCGCAGTAACGGGAGCAGGGCAAGGAATTGGGCGCTCCATTGCGATCGCTCTGGCCAATGCTGGAATGTCGGTGGCCGTTTCCGACATCGACGAGTCACTGGCTGGAAAAGTAGCCGACGAAATCATAGCCCTTGGTGGCGATGCCCTGCCCCTACAACTCGATGTGACGCGGAAAGTGGATGCGCAGGCTGTCGTTGACGCAATCGTTTCGCGGTGGGGACGATTAGATATCTGGTGCAATAATGCGGGCGTCAGCTCGATGAATCGGTTTTTCGATCTAAGCGAAAAAGACTGGGATTTCAATATGGACATCAATGCCAAGGGAACCTTTCTGTGTTCCCAGGTAGCGGCCATGAGAATGTCGGCGCAAGACATCTCCCCCGATAACACTCTCAGGGGGAAAATCATCAATACGGCCAGCATGGCGGGAAAACGCGGAAATGCGCCATTCCTGGCACACTATGTGGCCTCGAAATTTGCCGTTATCGGTTTGACCCAGGCATTGGCCGGTGAGTTGGCGGAACGCGCCATTACGGTGAATGCCGTGTGTCCGGGCTATGTCAACACGACCATGCAAGAGCGTGAACTCACATGGGAGGCAAGCCTCCGAGGAATGGAGAGCGATGAAGTTAAACGCCTGTATGTGGACGACACCCCCCTCGCTCGCCTTCAGACCCCAGAAGACGTGGCCGGCGCCGTCGTCTTCCTGGCGTCGCCCTCTGCGGATTTCATTACCGGCGAAGCCATCAACGTAAACGGGGGGGCATGGATGGATTGATCAGGGCGTTCGAACGGCGCTATTCATTGCGCAAATATGGCATGGGCCTTCCGGCCAACACTTTCCAGATAGAGAACCAGCCGAGCAGAACCGTAACCAGCAGGGTAAAGCCCACCGTTAGCGCAGCCTCGCGCACCATGGGAACCCAGTCCATGCGCATCAGAAATTCCACCACGGCCCAAGAGACGATCAGACCAATGCCTGCGGCGATCACTCCTGTCGTCAGCCCAACCAGCATGAATTCAGTGGTAAACAAACGGAAAAAACGACTGCGGCTGGCACCGAGCACCTTGAACACCCCGGAATCAGGAATCCGCCGACGCTGCCCGGTGGCAATAGCACCGGATAGCACAATCAGGCCAGAGAGAATGCTGAGCCCCGCCATGCCGCGCACGGCCCAGTTGACTCCATCGAGAATGCGCACCGCCGCTTCCAAAGCCTCGCGCACCCGGATGGTGCTGATATTGGGAAAGCCATCGGTTGCAGCGCGCTCTACGGCATCTTCAATACGGCGCGGCGCATTGATGGCGGCAATATGTGTAAACGGCGCGCCATCCAACGCACCGGGGGCAAAGATAATGGCAAAATCAAAGCGAAGACTGCGCCAGTCGATCTCGCGCAGGTTTGCAACTGTCGCGGTGATATCGCGACTCAAAACATTCAGGGTCAGGGTGTCGCCGATGGCCACACCAAAACCATTAGCAAGATCGGCATCAAGCGAAATCTGCGGCGGGCCGGCATAGTTCTCTGGCCACCACTCGCCTTCCGTGATTTCACTGCCCTCGGGGAGTGCCGCCGAAAAGGTTAGGGCCCGGTCTCCTCGTACGGCCCATTCGGAATCCGGCTTGATCGCCACTTCACCCACTGGCACGCCCTTGATAGCCGTAATCCGCCCCCGCAGGGAGGGTACTCGAAGAAAGCCACTGGTGCCTTCAACCCCCGTAACCGCCTGATCAAACGCCTCGACCTGATCAGGTTGAATATCGATAAAAAAGAAGGCCGGGGCCTGCTCCGGCAGGCGCTCAGAAATTTGACGGCTCAGGTTGCCCTGAATAACCGAAACCGAGACCAGCACCGCCAGCCCCAGTCCCAGCGAGAGCGTCACCGGCATGGTTGCCGACCCGGGTCGGTACAGATTGGCTAGCGCCAACCGCATCCAGGCCCGTGTTGGTCTGGCGCGAGCCGCCAGGGCCATGAGCCCAAGCGCAGAGTATCGCAGGGCAGCAAGGCTGGCGATGGAGCCCCCGATGAACCACGCGGCAAAATAATTATCGTCGACAGCCAAGAAGACCAGCCCGCACAGCAGAACCACCCCGACAAAGGCCATCGCCAGGAAACGGCGTCCGGGTGTCGTTTGGACAGGAGCGATGCTATCGCGAAACAATTGGGCCGGAGAGATGGCCTGGGCTCGAGCGACCGGCCACAGAGCAAAAGTAAACGCCACCAGAAGGCCAAAGGCGGCAGCAATCAAAACCGGTTTCCAGAAAAAACCAATGACCGGCGGCACGGGCAGAAAACTGCTGATTGCCGTGAGCGCCAAAAAGGGACCGAGGGTTCCCAGCACCAACCCGCAGATGGTGCCCGCGACAGCCATGACCATGATCTGAAGCATGTAGGTCTGAAAGATCATCTGTAGCGGTGCTCCGAGGCATTTGAGCGTGGCGATGGTGCCTCTTCTTTCTTCCAGATAACATGTCACGGCATTTGCAACCCCGACTCCGCCGACCAGCAACACCGTCAAGCCGATAAAGGTGAGGAACAGACCGAGCCGGTCAATAAACCGGCGTACACCAGGGGCGGCTTCCTCCGCACTACGAATGTTCCATCCGGCGGACGGAAACTGTTCCAGCAACGTTTCCTTCCACGGTACAAACTGAAAATCCGGACCGTAGGTGGCGCGCAGCACATAATGGATATGGCTGCCCGGTTGGATCAGTTTTGTCGCCGGGATAGCGTCAGAGGAGATCATCAGCCGCGGGCCAAAGCTCAGGACGCTCGCTACCCGGTCAGGTTCACGGACCAACTCGGCACGCAGCTCTATAACGGCTTCCCCAAGCCTTATCCTGCCTCCCGGCTCCAACCCCAAATGGCGAAACAGATTGGGGTCGGCAATTGCCCCCCACACCCCATCGCGTTGTTCCAGCAGACGGCTCAACGGTTCGGGTGAACTGGTCTCCACCTGCCCATAGAGAGGATAGGCGCTATCAACGGCCTTGAGTTCTACCAACCGGCGTCGGTCGCGGTTGTCTTCGGGCCGGGCCATGGCGCGTAATATCATGACATCGGAAAGCGAGAGAGCCCCGTCTTTTATCCGCGCGCGTTCGGTATCGTTAAAAGGCCTGCTGTGCAGACTCAGGGAAACGTCTCCCCCAAGTAAATCACTGCCTTCCGCATCGAGGCCAGCGACCACCGAACGGCTTACCGTGCCAACACTGGCAATCGCGGTTACGCCGAGAATCAGGCATAGTAAAAAGACCCCCAGTCCATGTTTTCGACCGCGGAGTTCACGGCGCGCGATGACGGCAGCGACCTTGAAATTTCCCAACCATG
>JACNJU010000197.1 GCA_014382375.1 Rhodospirillaceae bacterium | reverse complement strand
TCGATTGGTTCAACGTACTCAACGCTGCATTACAGGCGTCACTTCAAAGTGACCCATCTCTAAAACCGGATCAAAAGCAGCATCAATTTGTTCAAAACTATCGGCTTCAACAACCATATAACCCTTGTGTTCAAGCCTATTTACGTAATTTGCGTGAATCTTAAGCCCGTGGTCTGGTAACCTTGCGAGCGTATTTTTCCACAGCGGCCCTCTTTCAGGATCATGGGTTTGGCAAGTTGAATAGTCGTGTGTCATTGTAATCATGAATAACATTTTATTTCTCCATTTTGTGGCACCAAAATTAAGTCAGTGGAAGGCTACAAAGACAGTTACTCGACAGTGCTATGAATTAGGTCACCGCTTAAAGCTATTGTGTGTCGGTTGATCGCATCAAACTCTTGCAGAAGATGCCGTTGACCATCCAACCAATTTACACCGTCAGCCGCATCTTGAGTAAGTATTTCCGAATTTCTTATCACAATTGCATGAAGCTCATCTCCTGATCGCATAAGATGGAAGATACGGTGCTTACTTCCATTAAACGCGGTGATGCTAGCGACAAACTCATCGAAACATTCAGGCTTAGGTTTGAACCTAATAATAGATAGTTTTTGCATAATTTCTCCAATTCAGGTTGATTCAAGTTTTGTTGTGATCGAACGATTTGACCGACATTCCCCAAGCGGCGTGCCGACTGACGTGAAGATCGCCTGAATCCGACCTCTGGACAATCGTTTTTTGCCCCAAGCGGCGTCAGGGGTCGCGCAGGCTGCTGTAACAGGGCGGATCAGACCGGGAAGCCGCTGTGTCCTGGCCCAGGGGCGGTGTTTTTCAGCGCAGTGGATAGACCTGTCCTGCCGCTTTCGTTCAGTTTGGGTCCGGATCGCGGTCATGCGCATAGCGGTGGCGCTCGCAATCGGCGGATAGCGGCGAGGATGGCGCGCACCATCGGGCCGGTGACGGCCACCTCGGCCAACTGGAAGGTAATGGCGCGGGCGTGGCGCACGACGCGTGCCCCGATCTTGATCAGCTTGAGCTGCAGGCTGGTTAGCGACCAGTCGGCCATCGCCTCGGGTAGCTCGATGCAGCGCAGGAAGGTGGCCAGGTTGTAGGCCAGTGCGTGCAACTGCAGCCGCACCTCGTTGTCGCGGAACTTCCGGCATGACAGCCGCGTCCAGTGAAAGGCATGCTTGCCTTCCTTGATATGCTGCTCGGCGGTGCCGCGGCGATTGTAAAAGCGGGTGATCTCGTCCGGCTCCATCGGCAGGTTGGTGACGATGAAGCCGACCTTGGGGAACAGTTCGCCCGGATGCCATTCGATCTTGGCGATCACGCGGCGTGGCTTGTCCCAACTCTGAGCCTGATACTGGAAGTCCTCGTAGAACCGCTTCACCTTGGTCTTTGACGGCCGCCCAACGGGGCGGGTTAACCGATGAGCGATGCAGCCTTCGAGAACGGCGTTCTTCTTCATCCGGATGGCGTAGAAATAGCCTGCCCCTTCCAGTCGCTCATAGAGTGCCGGGATCGCATAGGCGGCATCGGCCCGGAAGAAGCGGCCACCAAGGTTGCGACCAGCGTAGCGGGTGATCACCGGATCAAGGACGTTCCGCCAGCCGTCGGCGCTGTGGACGTTGCCATTGCGCAGGGCGCAGCGTTCCAGCATGCCGAACTGGTTGAACAAGAAGTTGGGATGATAGCAGTTGCAGTCGAAATGCCCGTTCCACGCCGCTCCTTCCTGATCGCCATGCGTCGGGCTGACCGAGCTGTCCATGTCCAGCACGATATACTTGAGCCCGTTGCGGTCATGAAACCGGTCAATCCATCGGCCATTCAGGTCGGCCAGCGCCGCCCGGTTCTCAGGCAAGGCCAGTGTCTCGGTCTCGAACCGCCCCATCTGCGATGCTGAAGCTGCTTGCGCATCGACGGCCCTGCCGCCGACAACCTGACGCATCACCGGGTCGAGCGCGAGACGGTCAGCATCGTTCACATCCCCATATCCGGCCAGCCGCCCGAACACCGATTGCCGGAACAGCCCGTCAAGACGATGGACCGTGTTCCTTCCGATACGATTGTCGCGCAGCGAAGCTGATGCCAGATTGGACAGCCCAAGCGCATCGTCAAGCTCGCGCATCACCAGCAGGCCGCCGTCCGAACTGATCTGCGTGCCACGAAATTCCAGCCGCACGCGAGGGTCGAAATCCACCCGATCTGCCCGCTGTAATCCCGCACCCTCTGGGTGATCCATGAAATACGCCCCTCGCAGCCATCAACACCATGATTTGTATAGGTAATGTTGAGTTCAAGACAGCGAAATCAGCCGGCTACTCGGGGAATGCGGGCTTTAAAGGCTGCAACGGATTCATCGAAAGGGTCCCATTCAGCATCCTGCAGCCCAGACACTCTAAGTAGAGTGCAGATAGCGTCAAAAGGGCGTAAAGCAAAGGCATCGCACCAAAGTGCATCAATGGATTCGGCTGCTTCTTTGTCGATAATCTGCACTTCCGTCACGTCAATTACTCCGCTCCTTGATTTTCTGAGAGACTATGAGCCCCATAGTACATCTCAATCCATCTCGGTGGCACTCGGCAACGACATTTTCTCTTGTATTCACGGAATTTCGATTGAACGCGCATCACCAATTGGCTACCCTGCGTGGTGCGTCCAGTAACTGGACCTGCACAGAAAAACGTCGTGCCGTGTCATTTGGAGCACGTGGTGAAAGAAAAAAAGAAAGATCTCCGATGGGTTGTCGAGCGCCGGCTCGAGTTCATCGAGTTTCGGTTGTTCTGGGAGGGGCATGTGAACCGCAGCGATCTGATAGATGCGTTCGGAATTTCGGTGAACCAGGCGTCCACCGACCTGAACCGCTACCTTGGTCTGGCGGCGGAGAACATGGTTTACGACAAAAGCG
>JACNJU010000077.1 GCA_014382375.1 Rhodospirillaceae bacterium | reverse complement strand
CCGTCTTGCGCGACAAGGTTTCCGGCGATGGGGGAAGCATCGGCCGCGAGTTGCAACTATCACTGGAAGCGGTTGTCGAAAAATTGACTAAAGCCCCATAACCGTTTCAGCGATCAACATATCGACGACAGCGGCCAGCGAGTCCTGGCTTGTCATGCCACTTTCAATGGATTGATAATAGACGGCCCGTTGGCGATGGGCGCTGGTGCCGTGTTCGACGATTTCACGCAGCCGTTTGATTTCTGCGCTGCACTTCAGGGCCTCGGCATCTTCGGCCACCATATCGATCAGTTCGTCGATCAGATCGGCACTTGGAACCATGGTTTCCTTGCCAAAATCAAGTAACCCGTCGTCAAGACCGTAGCGTTGGGCCCGCCACCGGTTCTCGTTGATCAGCATATTTGCGTACATGCGCCAGCGCTGGTTGTCGCGGCGCAACCGGTAAAGCATACGGATTATGCACTGGAACAGGGCGGCGATGGAACAGGTGTCCTCAAGGCGGGTGCAGACATCGGTAATGCGCATTTCCAGGGTCGGGAAGGCGGTTGAGGGCCGGATATCCCACCACAACATCGAGGCATCCTTGATCGTGCCTGCTTTGGTCAGGACATTTACGTGACGTTGGTATTCGGCATAGGAATCAAAGCGTTCGGGAAGCCCGGTACGGGGCAATTCATCGAAGACGCTCAGTCGGTAGGACTTCAGGCCCGTATCGGTGCCTTGCCAGAAAGGGGATGAGGTGCTGAGAGCCAGAATATGAGGCAGGAAGTAACTGGCCTGATTCATCAAATCAATGCGCAGTTCGTCGTCGTTGAGCCCGACATGTACATGCATCCCGCAAATCAGCAGGCGACGGGCGACGGCCTGCATGTCTTGGGCCAGGACATGGTAACGTTCCTTGTCCGTATGCTGTTGGGCTTGCCACTGTGAAAAGGGATGGGTCGAAGCGGCAATCGGGGCCAGCCCGTGTTTGCCAGCGACCTCGGCTACGGTCTTGCGCAGTCGGCCCAAATCTTCGCGGCCATCGGCAATGGTGTTGCAAATACCGGTGGCGACCTCTATTTGCGATTTAAGGAATTCCGGTTTGATCAGGTCGCCAAGGCGCTTTTCGCATTCAGTCCAAAGCTCCTGGGGTGGTTCATCTGCCAGGTCTCGGGTTTTTGGATCGACAAGCAGGTATTCTTCCTCGATGCCGATGGTGAATGATGGTTCATTTTCTGACATCAACCCCTCCGCTTATGACTTAAAAATGTTCGACCTTGTGCAAACTTTCCCGGGCCAGAATATCCTTGAAGGCCCACGCCAGAACATCGGCCCAGTGTTCGATCCCTTCCTGGCTTTCTATAAGGTCCTGGCGGATTTCCACAGCACACGTTGGAAGGCCCGCAGCACCTGCGTGTAAATCTATGGTATAGGCAATATCACGGCCCGAATAGGGTTCGTTATCGCCGACATGGTAGCGCCCGTCCTCGGCACTTTTGAGTTTTTCAAGCAGGGGCACCGCCAGCCGTGGGTCCCGGTTCCACAGCACACCGATATCCCAGTAGCGGTCTTTTCCGGCAAGGGACGGGGTGAAACTGTGAATGGAAAAAAGCGCCGGTGCCGGTCCACGTCGCCACAGGTGGGCCAGGCTATTGGCCAGCGCGTGATGATAGGGCCAGAAGAAGTTCTCAACCCTTTCAAGTTGATCGCTTTCGCTTAAGTTTAGATTGCCGGGAACGGTCGTGTTGTCGCTAACTTCCGGTATCGATTGCGGGTCGCCCGGTTGCCGGTTGACGTCAATCAACAGCCGGGAATATCCGGCCAGAACCGCCGCCGCGTCCAGTTTTTGTGACAGACTGCGGGTTACCGCGGCAGCTCCGATGTCCCAGGCGATATGCAATTCCAGGGCGCTGTCATTCAGGCCGAGCTGTTTCATGTTCCGGGGTATGGCACGGGAGGCGTGATCGCAGACCAGCAACATGGTAGCCTTGCCGTCGGGGTTTATAACCTCGAAGGGGGGCGGGTCGGCTTCACCAATCAGCGTTGGTTCGGCGAGGTCGGGAAAATTACTGTTCATGGTTTCTGTATAACGCAATTTATCGGTAAATCTATGGCTGTTTTTTTCTTTGTTTTCCAAATAACGGGAATTCACTAGCGGCGAGTGAAAATAGCCTTTAAGAGCCATCTATGATCAAAAACGCGAAAACAGAAGCGGCTGCTGATGGTGGCCCGCTGGAGAAGCAGGCGACCTCTCAAGGATTGGTCCTGACGGCCCTGATTGTTGGCGCTGTAACGCTGGGTATGTCACCCATTCTGGTGCGCTTAAGTGAACTGGGGCCGACGGCGAGCGCCTTCCACCGGGTGTTTCTTGCCCTGCCGGTATTGTGGTTGTGGGGCGCCCTTGAAAAACGCCGTCAATCAACCGTAGCCAACGCCGCCAAAGCGACCCGCAAGGATTACAGCGTGATGGTGCTGGCCGGGTTTTTCTTTGCCGGCGATCTGCTTTGCTGGCACTGGTCGCTGCAATACACATCCGTCGCCAACGCGACGATGCTGGCGACCATGGCGCCGATCTGGGTGACGCTCGGATCCTATTTCCTGTTCAGGGAACGGTTTTCCAGGCTCTTTTTATTGGGTCTTTGTATTGCCATCTTTGGTGCAGCGGTCTTGATGGGCGATAGTTTTCAATTTAGCAGAGAGCGGCTGTTTGGTGATTTATTAGGCGTCGGGACTGGTGTTTTTTTTGGCTCTTATATTCTTACAGTCGGTCGCCTCAGGGCCCATTTTTCGACAGCCTCCATCATGTTTTTAACGACCGCCGTAACCGCCGTGTTGCTGTTACCTGCGACGTTGATTTCCGGGGAAAGCCTGATCGCCCAGACACTCTACGGCTGGACCGTGCTGTTGGGGTTGGCGCTGTTGACCCATGTTGGTGGTCAGGGTGCAATTGCCTATGCCCTGGCCCATTTGTCGTCAGCCTTCACTGCGGTTGCGATGTTGCTTGAAGGGGTGGCGGCCATATTCCTGGCCTGGATTATTCTGTCAGAAGTTCCCGGTGGTTGGCAGATCGTTGGTGCCTGTATTGTCATTGGTGGTGTTATCATTGCCCGTCGCGGCAACCTTCAGGGAGACCCGGCATGACCCGTAGTGACAGATCAGGCTTATACCCCTGGCTGGTCTGGGGGCTGGCGGCGAGCTTTTATTGTTACGGATTTTTCCAGCGCGTCGCACCCAGCGTCATGGTTGGCGAGTTGATGTCTGAATTCAGCGTCAGTGCTGCGGTTTTGGGAAATCTTTCGGCCTTTTATTTTTATGCCTACGCCAGTTTGCAACTTCCTATTGGCATCATGATTGATCATTGGGGGGCCAAGCGGATGCTGGTCGGGGCCGCCCTGCTATGCGGCGCAGGAAGTCTGTTGTTTGCCAAGGCCGATAGCCTGACCATGGCTTATGTCGGCAGGTTGTTGATCGGGGCGGGGGCTGGCTTCACCTGGGTTGGAACCTTGAAACTAACGGCCCAGTGGTTGCCCCCCAAGCGTTTCGCCATGGTCTCGGGGATGACCCTGATGTTGGGAATGATCGGTGCCGTCGCCGGTCAGGCGCCGCTGGCCGCTGCTGTTGCGGCCTTCGGCTGGCGCGATACCTTAAGTGTCGCCGCCCTTGTCGCCATTGCCCTGGCGCTGTTGATCTGGCTGATTGTGCGCGACCGGGCAGATGACACCATGGGCCAGGATATCGGCGAGCAAACGACAGGCCTGCTGCATGGTCTGAAGATCACCCTGAAGAACCCTCAAAGCTGGTACGCCGCTGTTTATGGCGGCACCATGACGGCCCCCGTTTTGGCATTTGCCGGCCTTTGGGGGGTGCCATACATGATGCAGGCCTATGGATTGGAGCGGACAGAAGCCGCTGCTTCAACGTCGCTGATGCTCATCGGTTGGGGAATTGGCGCACCTTTGACAGGCTGGTTCTCTGATCATATCGGATTGCGTCGTTTGCCGATGTTGATCAGCTCAATCATAGTTTTGATCATATTTATTATACTTATCTACGTTCCGAACCTGCCCCTTGAAGGGGCGCAGGCGTTGCTTTTTTTGCATGGTCTTTTTAATGGCGGCATGGTCATTTGCTTTGTCGTCAGCCGTGAAAACAACAAACCTGGACACGGCGGGGTGACGCTCGGTTTCGTCAACATGATGGTGATGGCTTCGGGTGCGTTCTTCCAGCCTTTCATTGGCTGGCTGCTTGACATGAACTGGGATGGCACGCTGATTTCCGGAAGCCGGATTTATTCTGTGCATGCCTACAATGTAGCACTCTTCAGCCTTGTTGCCGGTGGCGTCATCGCAGTCGTGATGGCGCTTCTGGTGCGTGAAACCCGTTGCCAGAATGTCTTTTCAAGAACTGAAAACAAGTAGGCTATAGATATCCTTAGCCTCCATCGGGTGCATCGCCCGATGCCGGGGCTAATTCAATACCCTTTTTGTCGTCTATGTCTTTAACGATGATCGCCAGGTCATCGGGTTCCTGGCAAATTTCACTTTGATCGAGTACGGCGCGCCCGACGGAGCAGTCTTTCTGGACATAGCTTGATAAAAAATGATCACCGATGGATTTCCCGGATGCGGCGTAACTGATACCCGACAAGGCCATGCTGACGGGCCATGGAATGCAACCCGGTAAGAGTAACATCACAACGAGAACGGCAGCCCCGCCAGGGGACAAGTTTTTTGAATCGCCCATGATAATCTCCATTGGTCAAAGGGCAAATGGGCGGGGTCATTTGGAAGTAATGGATTGGTGTGTCCACTAAAGACAAGTATAAATAAATAATGAATAAATAGAAGAGGAATCTATTTACTTAATTTTATCTAAAATTTTATATAAATTGTACTTTAGTGATTTTCAGTAAGAAGAGAAGACGCTGGTTGCGCCGTCGGCATCGAAAGCCAGAACGGTGTAGGGTTCGTGTTCGGGATTATCCATGCCCGGTGCGCTAAGGGGCATACCCGGAACGGCCAGGCCCTTGATGGCGGGACGCCCCTTGAGCAGTCGCCGGATGTCCTGGGCGGGAACATGTCCTTCAACCAGAAAGCCGTCGATAAATGCTGTGTGGCAGGATTCCAGGGCTTCTGGAATTCCTGCCTTGCTTTTGACGGCGTCCATATTGTCAACGTTATTGACGGCAACACTGAAACCGCTCTGACGCATGTGGCGTACCCAACGGCCACAGCATTCGCAGGATTGGTCTTTGTAGACCACGACCTCCCCTGCTATTACCGGGGCGGGCTCCAGGAACAGGGCTGTCCCGCCACCACCGATGGCCAGAGCACCCAGGGTTAGAAGCACACGTCTGCGGGTGAAGGTCTCTTTTCGAGTCGTGCTCGCCTGTGTCATGACCAGTTTCCTGCCTGATGAGACAAATCCCAAAATTTCAATGAGGCGATAAAATCATATAACGCTATTTTCTGCATTGATCTAAATCACTTGCGACGAGGCATGCAGTTTATCAGGTTTTCTGACCTTCCAGATTCTGTCTAAGTTCATCGACCCTGGCTTTGATTCCCGGCATCTGTGGATTAATGGTCAGTGCTTTTTCCCATACCTTGAGCGCGGCCCTATCCTTGCCGATGGCCGAATAGATCAGGCCCAGGCCCGAAAGCGCGCCGAAGTGGCGGGGTTCAAGGGCCAGTGTTTTCTGAATGTCGAAGACCGAGTCTTCATATTTACCCAGCAGGTAGTAAGCAGTAGCCCGCTTGTTCCAGCCTTCTGCAAAACCAGGATCAATTTTGACGGTTTCGCCAAACGCCAATATGGAAAGTTTAAATGCACCACGGTTCATGGCGTTGATGCCAATGGACATCCGTTTGCCGATTTCGGCATTTTCGTGGTCTATCCAGGCCGTCCAGATGGATTGCTCGATAACCGCCGCTTCATTGGCATCCGCTGTCGCCTGCAGGCGTGCGAAGAGGGTGTCCAGTGTGGCATCATTCTGATCGGCTCGAAGGCCAAACGGAGCCAGTAAACAAAACATCAATGCGAGGGCAGAAAGCTTGATCATTGGTGGTTCATATTTCAGCAGACCCTTTATCCAAAAAAAGGACATCAGGTTAATCAGGATCAAATGCACGGTTCTGTATGTTTTTTCCCCGTTAAAGGAATGAGTTATGTATATAGGATGTAGCTTCTAATTTTGAAGTTGCAAGTTAGATTTATACTGATTCCATAACAGCATTTTTAGAAGGAGTATGACTTTCTCGCATAACCGGACTTAAGGGTTCTAGTAAGTCCAGTCATATCGCGAGATGTCATTTCAAGATGGTATTTCCTGGTCAAAGTATCAGATATAGGGTCATGTTTCTGATCGTGTTGGTAGCTTTACCAATCGCGATTTTTGACGTCTATAAGGGGACTCAGGAAAAGAAGAAAAGCATCATCAACGTTACCGAAGATCTGACCCGTTCGACCGACGCTGTGGTTGGTAAAGTTCAAGACCTGATTGAGGCATCCCACAAACTCCTCACCACGCTTTCCAAGGTGAAAGAAATATCGGGTGGTAACCTTGAGGCCTGCTCAAAACTGTTACATGAGGTGGGCGCAAGGTATGTTAGGTACACCAATTTTTCCGTGGTCAATCAGGATAAATATATTGTCTGCAGTTCCGGGCCATTACCCAAGCCTGTCCATGTGGCGCATTCCCCAAATATAAATCAGGCCTTCGCTATCGGGAAGTTTGCCATCAGCCCTTTTAAGATTGGTGTTCTTTCAGGCAAGCCGACCCTGGTTTTTTCGGAACCTATTTTTGATCAAGACAAAAATGTTGTTGGGACCGTTAACAATGGACTCAGCCTGACCTGGCTGGGGGATTATTTTGCGTCAATGGTCAAGCTCGAAGGTGAGCAGATAGTGATGTTTGACGATCAGGGCGTGGTCTTTGCATCCTATCCAAATGAATCTTTTCCAGTAGGAGCTACCCTTAACGAGGCCAGTTTGACCCGATTCACGCGGGGCGTAAAAAATGGCACGGGAACCTTTATGTTAGAAGATGGCGAGAAAATGATAGGGTCAATCAGGGTCATTGCGAAAATTCCCAAGGGGGCTAATGTTGTTTCATTCACGTCGCTGGATAACTTGCAAAGCGGGACCCTGAGCAATCTCTACCAGCGCCTGATGATCGTGGGGTTGCTGACAATCCTGTCGTTGACCCTGGCCTGGGGCGGCATCAGGGCTTTGCTTCTTAATCCCATTGACCGGCTCGTTGCCTTGTCAGAGGCCCTGGCCAGGGGCAATTTGAAGGCCCGTTCTGACGTTGCCACTGATGCTGGTGAATTGGGTCGCCTGGGCCAAACCTTCGATCAAATGGCCGATGCTCTGGACACCCGTACAACAGCTGTGGAAAAGGGCAAAGAAGCTTTGCTGGAAAGCGAAACCAAACTACGAGCAATTTTCCAAGCTAGCAATTTGACGGCGATTATCTCCATTGATGAGGTAGGCAGCCTTGTAACATGGAATCCGGGTGCCGAAAAGATGTTCGGGTACACTGAAAAAGAGGCTCTTGGCCAACCCACGACACTGATCATTCCAGATCGCTATAAGGTTCCTCATACAGTCGGGTTGGCGCGCGCTGTTAAGACCGGCACCTACAAAATTATTGGCAAGACGGTTGAGCTGATAGGCTTGCATAAGGATGGGCACGAGGTGCCAGTGTCCCTGTCCCTGGGGGTGTGGGAAGCTGGCAAACGAAAGTTTTTTAGCGCCATCATTAATGACATATCGGCACACAAGAAGTTTGAAAAGAGAATAAATCAACTCGCCTATACGGATCATTTTACGGGGATGCATAACGAAGCGTACTTCCTTGAGCGACTGAATGAAAATATCGATCAGAACTGTCAGGGTTTTGTCGCTTCCATAGAACTGTCAGGCATGGGCGACATTGTTGGCACGTTCGGCCTCGAAGCGTCTGAACTGATCATTTACGAAACCGGCAAGCGTCTTAATGATCAGATAAATCCAGCGTCTGTAGTCGCCAGGACGGGGGAGCGGCAGTTCAAGGTTCTCTACATATCAAATGACGAAAATGAAGCCACCCATTTGACCAGCATTGCTGAACGTTTATACCAAACCACTTCTGATAGTTTCGATTTGATGGGATCAAGTGTTTTTATCAATGTTTCGATGGGCATCGGGATTATCGATCCCGAAGAATCGACGGCAAAATCAATCCTGACTGATGTCGAGATCGCCCTTCATAAAGCGCAAAATTCAATAGCCAGCAGCATTGTCTTTTTTGAAAGCTCCATCAAAAAACAAATCGTACGAAAAACTCAGCTCGTGGCGTGGTTACGAATAGCCATTGAAAACAACGAATTCCAATTATTTTATCAACCCCAGTTCAATCTAAAGACCAAAACCGTTGTCGGTTGCGAGGCGCTTCTTCGCTGGCCGCGCAGTTCACAAGAATGGGTTTCTCCGGCTGAATTCATTCCGATTGCTGAAAAATCCGGCCTGATTGGGGACATTACCACGTGGACCGTTGAAAAGGCCTGTATGGCCGCTGCCTCATGGGTATCAGAGCAGGACTTGAAGATCAGGGTTGGCGTCAACATTTCAGCCGAGGAGCTGGCCTCACCGGAATTTCTTGAATATGTGACCAAATTTATTCAGATATCCGGGCTGCCCGCCGAGTTTCTTGAAATTGAAATTACCGAAACGGCCCTGATGAAGGACGTGGTTATGGCGACAGGCAATCTGCGCAAGATACGTAACATAGGCGCCTCTATCGCCATTGATGACTTTGGCACAGGACAGGCGTCACTCGCCTATTTGAAAAATTTCCCCATCGATCGGTTGAAAATTGACCAATCATTTGTCAATGGCGCACTGACCAATAAGACCGATCAGGAAATTATAGCCGCGATCGTTAAGCTGGCCCATTCATTGGGGCTGGAAGTCATTGCCGAGGGTGCCGAGGAAGAGGAGCATATTAACTTACTTGTGGCCCTTGGTTGTGATGAGGTGCAGGGATTCTATATCGCAAAGCCCATGCCTGCGGATGATTTTGTGGATTTTGTTAAGGCTAATCAATAATCATCTCGAAGATGCGACTGTTCATTGAAGCGTCGACAAGGGGGGGGGGGAAGATGGTCGGTAACGGTTCGCGGACTGGCAGAAATCTTTTTGCCGGTACGACAGAGGACAACCAGCCGCTGGCGGCCGCCCTTCTGGTCGGCTCCTTATTCCTGCTTGGTTTGCAGGACGCCCTGATCAAAGTTACCAGTTCTGACGTTTCCTTATGGCAATTCCAGTTCTTCCGTGCATTCTTCAATTTGTTACTGTTGTTGATTTTTCTACGGGGATTGCCCGCCGTACCAAAACGCATTTGGGCAGTGGCGCTGCGCAGTTTTTTGCTGTGCGGGGCGATGGTTTGTTTTTTCTCGGGGGTGCCGTTTTTAAGCCTCGCCGATATCGCCGCCGGTTTGTATGTATTCCCCTTGATTATCGCCGCGCTGTCAGGGCTTGTGCTCGGAGAAAAAGTTGGACCCCGCCGGGTGATCGCAATTTTGATCGGCTTTAGCGGTACCCTGCTTATTCTCAAGCCCGGCACGGATAGTTTTACGCTTGTCTCGCTGATGCCCGTTTTCGCAGCCATGTTCTATGCCTGCACAATTCTTACGACGCGCAAACTTTGCCGCGAGGAATCACCTGTTACCCTGGCCTTTGGTGTGGCCTTTGCTTTTCTGATTTTGGGTTCCCTCGGCCTGCTCTTTTTCAGCAATCAGCCGTTTGGCGCATTGGCCCAGGCCTGGCCTTATCTTTTTACCGGGTGGCACAGCATCGACCTTGGGGTTTACGGGATTATCGCGATCTGTTCGGCACTGAATGTGTCGGCCAACATCAGTTTGGCCAAGGCCTATCAAACTGCCGAGTCCAGCTGGCTGGCCCCCTTTGATTATTCATACCTGGTGTTTGCGACTTTTTGGGGCATCGTGATCTGGGGTGATGTGCCCGATGTCTTGATGCTCATCGGTATGTTCCTGATCGCAGGATCAGGCGGCTTCGTCGCCTGGCGCGAACGTCAGGAATCCAAAGCTTTGATCACGCGCTGATTAATAAAGGTAATGGTGGCGCCGGACAGAATTGAACTGTCGACCTCGCCATTACCAATGGCACGGGGTAACCGTCTTCGGGCATTTTGATGGTGTCGGTGATGATTTCCTTATTGTTCGCATTTGAGGTATAATTGAGGTTGGTCTTTAGCTGTCTGCGACCCTTTTAAATTAACCAGCAAAAGGAGGGTATGACAATGTTCACCACAAGAATCATTCCCAGCCTCCTGGCCATATTCCTTCTAGCCGCATGCGCTGAAGGACAGGAGAAACAAACGATTGGCACTGTCGTTGGTGCAGGTCTGGGTGCCTTGGTTGGTTCTCAAGTTGGAAGCGGTAAAGGGCAATGGGTTGGCGTTGCCGTCGGCGCACTTGCCGGTGGATGGATCGGCAGCGAACTGGGCCAGAACCTTGATGAGGCCGATAAGTTAAAAGCCCGGAAAACAGCCCAGAGCGCCCTGGAGTTTAACGAGTCTGGACAGACATCAGCCTGGCAAAACCCTGACTCGGGTAATTCCGGTACTTACACACCGACCAATACCGTTAAGAGTAGTGGTAGGGACTGCCGGGATTTTGAATCTACCATTACCGTCAACGGAAAGACTGAGCCATCTAAGGGACGGGCATGCCGCGACTCAGACGGAGCCTGGCAGATTGTTTCTTGAGCTTGAGAAGGACTAAATGGCTGCAGGAAGAACCTGTTGGCTCTATTGTCATGGGATAAAAAAACCGGACCCGAAGGTCCGGCAGGTTATTTCAACAAGCAGATAACATAGAATAGAGACCAAAAGCTTTCCGCAGGGGGAGGGGGGGGGACTTTTGGCTTGATGACTGAACCATAATTCGCTGCTCCCTGCATTGACCTATGTTAACACGTGCAGGGGGCGTGCCGGTGGATGCTAATTCGATGTGTGGTACAGCCCGCCAATCAGACAAGCTCCTACAATGCCGTCGCAGTAAATGTTGGAATACTTGCCAAGCCTGGAAATCAACAGCGGATGAGCGACACCGGCAATTAGGGCAGACCTCCCGTATTGAAATATCCACGGAACATCCATGATTTGCGAACCCACCAAAAATACCCCTACCAGGACCGGGAAGTAGTGCAGGATGTTCGAATCTTCATCCCATTTTCGGTATCCCTTAAGCAGGGACCACATAATCAGAGCCGTTGCGATGACTGACACGGCCCAACTGCCAACACTTACAGGGTTAATGCGAACGACAGTTCCAAGAAATACCGGAATAACACCAACTGCAATGCTGATGTTATTCGGATTCCACATACCGCTTCTGTGCCAGATGGACCAGAAAGCGCCAAAGATAATGGCTATGGCGAGGAGCATGTTTCTCTCTTTTTGTGACCGTTTGACCGTTCAACATACCAAAGAGTTGTTCCTGGTGCCTATATCTCAAGGCAGTTTATCGAAAACGCACTCGATGCCCAACAACTGGAAAAGCCATTGGCGCACCCCGGGAACAAATTAATTGAATGGTGCTTTTTGACCCGAAACCGCTCAGGGTGATTGCTGATCGGCGAGAAAAGGGACGCTAAACCCCTTCTGCCGGTGCCCTATAGGTGCCGCAGACGCAATTTAAGAAAATGGTGAATACGCTAACCCATTAAAAGGAATGGTGCCGCCGGACAGAATTGAACTGTCGACCTCGCCATTACCAAGTGTATGCCCTATATATCATGGGCATTCAAGGCAATTCATAAAAGGCATAATTACTGCATATAAAACAACACGATATATCCATATCAATTCATGTTGGTTCGCTTGCGGCCATCATCAATCGGGAGTATAATGCACCCCATATGCACCCCATTTACCTTGCAAAGCGACAGAGTGCAAAATGCCAAAACGTGAATTAACAGCAGCTTTTGTAGATGCCCTAAACCAACCGGGTGATTTCTTTGACACCAAGGAACCCGGATTGATCCTACGTATGCGGTGTGAAGGTGGTTCCAAGAAATGGCAAGTGCGCTACCGCACGAAAGGTCGATACCGCCGATTTACCATTGGCGACCACAACAATAAGAAACTGTCAGACGCCCGTAAGGAGGCCAAGCGCATCTTATCCGGCATCCAATCAGGCGACGATCCACAGGCCATCAAAGAACAAGAACGAAACGAGCGACCACAATCCTTGAAGGAACTGATTGAGGATTACATTGAACTGTCGGCTAAGAAGAATCACAAGAACTGGAAACCAGAATATCGATTGTTTGAGAGGCACGTTTACCCGAAGTTGGGCAGCCGCCTGGTCGAGGAACTGACCCGCCGAGATTTCAAAATCCTGATTGATAATATTGCGGGTGAAATGCCGGGTGCAGGGAGGGAAGTCCTCAAACATTTGAAGCTGGTTTACGCTTGGGCAATGGAGCGAGAAGACGTTTATGGCTCTCCCTTGGTGGGCATCAAGATCCCGTTAAAGGCTCGGTACAAACCCCGTGAGAGACATCTATTAGACGCTGAAATCGCTCGTCTATGGCCTGTATGGGAAGACATGGCATATCCGTTTGGAACTTGGTTCCAGACCCTCATAGTGACCGGACAACGCCGTACAGAAGTCGGCCAGATGAGGTGGCGCGACATTGACTTGGACAAGGGTATCTGGACGGTTCCCGCTGAGCATATGAAAAACCAAAAGGTTCATGAAGTTCAGCTTTCTCCCCTTGCCGTGAAGATCCTCAACAACATCCCCAAGATTGGCGATTATGTTTTTACTACAACAGGAGTGGGACACATCAAGGGATTCAGCAAGGCAAAGGCCAAATGCGACAAGCTGGAAGCACTGGCCGCCGATGAATTGGAGCCACTTGAGAATTGGACCGTTCATGATTTGCGCCGTACCGTAGCAACCGGGATGGGAGAACTTGGAATTGCCCCGCACATTATTGAAGCAGTTCAGGGGCGATCCCTTGAGGGGATAGCCAAGACGTACAACCGAGCCAAATTGAAGGCTGCAAAAAGGAACGCGCTCGAAATCTGGACACGCCATGTAATGGCAATCACCGACCCGGATTATAAAAATAATGTCGTCACGCTGGGCGCATGATGAAGCAACTGACACCAACAAAGAAAAAAAACATCATTGCGAACCTTCCCGTTGATGATCTTGATGAAAAAACGTGGACAGGAATTGACGACGCCATTTATCTGTACCTTTGCGGCATAGAACATATTGAAAGGTTACCCAAAGACAAGGCTGCCGAAGCAGCAGAAATTAGAAGAATACAGAGAAAAGCCGTTTCTGCAATTCAGGCTATAGATGAACTGGAAAATTCAATTAACAGGGCCAGTTCCCTAATGGAACACAGGTCGGAATCCAAAGGACTTGGAAAAGATTTAAAATTGCTGACTTCCAAGCTATCTGATTGGACCGCATTCGAGGACGAAGTAAGGCCGAGAGAAATTGGCAACAGACCAAAATTCTTTCGCGAAAAATTTATTGAACACTTGGCATTTCTCTATAAGAAAATCACTGGGGAAAAAGCGACAAACTTCACAGGCGATGATCCACGCGGTAAATTCTTTATATTCGTCATGGCCTGTGCCAGCGACCTCCCTGGCTTTAACGTTGATGAAGCATCAATCAGCACAGCAATAGTCAGAACATTCAAGAATTAACTACCTCTTTTTACCCATACATTTCACTAATTAAGTCCATTATCCAAGATCGTTCTTGATAGTCATTGTTGCCCTTCATGAACAATGAAAGGA
Source organism: Rhodospirillaceae bacterium (assembly GCA_014382375.1). Classification (GTDB taxonomy): domain Bacteria; phylum Pseudomonadota; class Alphaproteobacteria; order Rhodospirillales; family JABHCV01; genus JACNJU01. The sequence goes on along the minus strand of JACNJU010000077.1, from coordinate 832 downwards.
ACGAACAATGCAGATCGACGATAAGCTGGCATTCTCACCAAACGCAGCCGCAGAGGCCACCGGACTTGGCCGTACCAAAATCTTCGAGGCAATCAAGGAACATCAATTGAAGGCTAGAAAGTTTGGCCGAAGGACCATCATTCTGCGCGACGATCTTCTGGCTTGGCTTTTGGCCCTTCCGCTTAAATAGGAGGGAGTCATGGCCCATAGAAAAAGGGCAGCCGCCGCTGCCCCCAATCCTAAAAGTTCCTCCCGCATTATACAGACGGACCTGAATCTGCACCAGCATCTTCTACATGGAGCGGCTGGCGTGGTGAAGGAGACTCTCAGGAGTCCACACAGCGCCTTTATAGATATTAATGAGGAATGGAGTCAGTTTAGGCTCAACTTCTCTCAGCTGCACTGTGACAGCCTGAAAAATCGCTATGGCATCCCAGTCATAAAGTCTTGGCATCGAACCCCGACAATGGGCATAGGAGTTGCGCGGATTGAAACAGATGGCAAACTGTTCTCCCCCTGCGAAGGTGGCCGACCTGCAATCATACTTCCGACCAACGTGCTTGCAGACGGAACGCTTGAGGATCAACTGGCCTTCTTTCCCGACGATCCAGAACGGTGGTGGCTACGCTTTGGTGTTGCAAAGTGGTTGAACGAATGGCCTCTGATGGTTCGTCAAAAGGCATGGATTTCAAAGCCTCTATTTCTTAGGGAGCCAGTCAACGCATATAACGACAGAGCGACGGTTGACCCCTTGAATATTTTTAGCAATGGAATGGCAATGTTGCGTAGCTGTTTTGATGGAGCCATGCCGTTGACCAATGACGCTTGGCCC